>JASHPG010000124.1 GCA_030038275.1 Candidatus Acidiferrales bacterium
CGCCGGAGGAGCACCCAAGACGGACGCGAACTGCGTCGATACTGCCGCCGTTGGAAAGTCGAACGCCTTTTCGCTTGGTTGCACAACTTCCGCCGCCTGGTCAGCCGTTGGGAATATCACGAGCTCAATTTCCTAGGTATGGTCCAACTCGGCTGCCTTGTCATCCTCTTAAGGAATTTATGAGATGGCTTCTAGCAATTTATGCAGTTTTCTTCGACTGGCCGCATTCCCGCGCTTCGGCAACGGTGATGAAGTGGATGTCCAGATGCATAGAGAGGGCGCGAACGGCGCATGAGTAGAAAAGCCAAATGCGGCCTGAGGGTGTCGTGCTCAGACGGTGCCATCGTCAGCGTCGTGATCGATACGCCGCAGGGATCCCGAAATAAGTTCAAGTTCGATTCGCGGAATGGCGCGTATAAGCTCTCGAAAATTTTGCCGGAAGGCATGGTGTTTCCATACGACTTCGGATTTGTGCCCTCGACCAAGAGCGAGGACGGGGACCCTCTAGACGTGCTCGTTCTGATCGAGACGCCAACTTTACCCGGCTGCAACGTCGAGTGCCGCCTGATCGGGGTAATCGAGGCTGAGCAGCGGACAGATGCCGAAAAGCCAGTTCGCAATGACCGCCTCGTCGCCGTTGCACGAGCATCTCCGCTCTACTCCGACGTCACAAATGTCAATCAGATCAAGCCTGCGGTATTGAAGGACATCGAAGCTTTCTTTGTAAATTACGATCGGCTTCGCGGCGTCGAGTTCCGCGTGTTGGCTCGCAGCGGACCCGAACGAGCGCTTAAGATTTTGTCGGATGCTAGAGGGAAGACGAAACGTACTGGCGTGGGTAAGCGCTGAGTAAAACATTTCGTTAACGAGGAAGAGAATCCATACATGGCGTTGGATAGCAGGAGAATTCAAAAGAATTTCCGCAAGCTCCGAAATATCTTCAAAAATAGCGCCAAACTCAGAAGTCCGCAGCCAGTGCACGACCTGCGCACGCGGACGCGGCGAGTCGAGGCGCTGCTTCGTAATGCGGGAATCGATCGAGGACGAGGCGCAAAACATCTGCTTGGCGACCTTCGGCCAATACGAAAAAAGGCCGGGGACGTCAGGGATATGGACGTGCTTACGTCTCACTTGCTGGAACTCAATATCGATCGCGCCGGCGAAGGAGATTGCGAGGTTCAACTGCTTGAGCATCTTGGCGAGGAGCGGCACCGCTTGGGCAAAAAACTTCAACGCGCAGTGCGGAAAAATCGAGCGGGCGTTCGCAAACGGCTCAAGCACCCTTCGGATCACATCCAGTCCATGATTGCACCACATGCCTCTAACACACACCGAAAGCGGCGCGTGGAGGCGGCAGCCTCGGTTTTAGAACTCGTGAGCGGGCTTTCCGAGCCGAAGACGCTAAATCGGACTAATCTGCACCCGTACAGGCGAGAGTTAAAGAGCTTCGCTACGTGCTGAAATCGGCGGAAGGAAATCCAGATCAGGAGTTTCTCGACGCTCTCGGTAAGTGCAAAGATGCCATCGGCGAATGGCATGATTGGGAGCAGTTGGTTGGCATCGCTGGAGATATGCTCGATCACGGACGCGGCTGCAAACTGATCGCGCAACTGAGAAGCGTGTCCCAACGGAAATTCGAAACAGCGCTCGGAATAACAAACGAAATGCGCGGCAGGTTTGCCCTCAGCGGCCCATCGCATATACACCGGCGCCTCAAAAAAGGTCCGCCTAAAAAGCAGCCGGGTCTGGAATCCGCGAGCGCTATCGCCCGCAGAAAGTTCGCGTCGTAAACTGGAATTGTAGATAAACGCGGTGAGGTTCACGCGTTTGGCTCGGTGCGGCTATGGCAGCAGAAGCGGTCATAATCGGTTCGGGACCAAATGGACTCGCCGCCGCGATTACACTGGCGGAATTAGGCCATCGCGTTGTCGTCTATGAAGCCGAGAGCGAAATCGGCGGAGGCATGCGCTCCGCGCAGTTGACACTGCCCGGCTTCGTGCACGACGTATGCTCTTCCGTTTATCCGATGGCGGCGTCTTCGGAATTTTTCCGGCGCCTACATTTACGGAAACTCGGCTTAGATTGGGTTTACCCCGAAGCGGCGCTCGCGCATCCGTTCGATGACGGAACCGCGATCCTGATCAAGGGATCCCTCAGCGATACGAGTGCGCAATTCGGCGCCGACGCTGCCACCGCGTATTCCTGGCTTGCGCCCTTCGTGGACCGCTGGGGCGAGCTTACGAGCGATGTGCTAAGACCGGCCCACATTCCGCGCCACCCGGGGTTGCTGGCGCAATTTGGGCGTGACGCGGTATTCCCCGCAGCCTCGCTCGCAGCGCGAAAATTTAAGACGGAGAAGGCGCGCGCCGTGTTCGCCGGGATTGCCGCGCATTCGGTGATGCCCCTCACGGCCTGGGGTTCGGCGGCTTTCGGAATCCTGCTCTGGGCAACATGCCATGCCGTGGGATGGCCCTTTGCTCGTGGCGGTTCGCAGTTGATCGCGACGGCGTTGGCGCGCTATTTGGACCAGCTTGGCGGCAGGATCGTCGCTAACATGCGGATCGAATCCCTGGAGGAACTTCCGAAAGACGCGCTTGTTATGTGCGATGTAACTCCGAGGCAATTTCTGGAGATTGCCGGAAGCCGCGTGTCCGCGAGCGAGCGCGAACGGCTCGAAAATTTTCGGTACGGTCCTGGAGCATTCAAGATCGACTGGGCTCTTGATAGACCCATTCCATGGAATGCACCCGAATGCGGCAAAGCTGGGACGGTGCATCTGGGCGGCTCCCTTCAGGAAATTGCAGAGTCGGAGCAAGCGGCGTGGAATAAGGCACCATCGAGCCAGCCGTTCGTCTTGCTTACCCAGCCCTCTCTTTTCGATCCGACACGCGCGCCGGCAGGCAAGCACACGGCTTGGGCCTATTGCCACGTGCCGCACGGAAGCAAAACGAATATGGTTGAAGCAATCGAGCGCCAGGTGGAGCGCTTTGCAGGCGGTTTTCGATCGCGCGTACTCGCGCGTTCCGTGATGCCGCCGTCTGAGCTTGAGGCACACAATTCGAATCTGATTGGCGGCGATATCTCCGGTGGCGAGGCTTCTCTGCGTCGGCTCGTTGTTAAATCAACGTCGAGCAATTACCGGACGTCGATTCCCGGCGTTTTCCTCTGCTCCTCTTCGACGCCGCCCGGACCTGGCGTCCACGGCCTCTCCGGTTACTTTGCGGCGCGACTGGCCCACAGGACCTACTCCGAATGAGCACCGGAGTGTATGTGTAAGGCTGAAGCCTAGCCAAAATAACGCCGCGTCCGCCGCTATTTTCGAGCGCAGCTACCTACAGGTTTGGCCCGATTGTTTCCATCTCACGGGCTCGATAGCGTGAAATCGTCAATCCTTTTCGACGCCCAAAAGGTTCGTAGGGGAAGGACGATTGCAGCAAAGGAGAACAAATCATGGCCGAATCCAACGGTCTGAGGGACGTCTACATCGACGAGTTGAGGGATCTGTACGACGCCGAGCATCGACTGATCAAAGCCTTGCCGAAACTGGCGAAGGCCGCAGATTCCGACGAACTCCGCAGCGGAATTGAGGCGCACCTCGAACAAACAAAGGGGCACGCGCAGCGCCTGGAAGAGATCTTCGAATCGATGGGCGAACAAGCCAAGGCGAAAAAGTGCAAGGGAATCGAAGGCATCATTGATGAAGCCAGCGACACGCTCGGCGAGAAGTTCGAGGGCGCCGTGATGGACGCAGCCATCATCGCCTCCGCGCAGCGGGCGGAGCATTACGAAATCGCGGCTTACGGTTCGGTACGTTCATTCGCCGAACAGCTTGGGGACACGAAGGCGGCGTCTCTTCTGCAGCAGACGCTGAACGAAGAAAAGGAAACGGACGAGAAGCTCACAAAGATGTCCACCACGATCAATCCTCGAGCGGCAGGCGGCACGCTAGGCGCTCAGGGCAGGGCAGCGCAGGCGTAGCGATTCGGGCTGACAGGTCAGCATGACTGTCAGCTCTTTTTCTTTTTACTCGCAGCGACGCTCATTCTTCCAGCTCGATGAGCTCATTGTAGGGAGAAACTACGTGCCAAAATCGAAGCATCTCCGAGGCGTGAGTAGCAAGGAGCAGCGGCAGTACGAGCACATCAAGAAGAGCGCGCAACGGTCAGGGCGCTACGGCAAACGAGCCAAGGAAGTCGCGGCGCGAACCGTGATGAAACAGCACAAACGAAAAGGCCACCGCAAAGGCAAATGATTTTCTGCACGGTCTAGCGCGCGTAACGGCGCGTCATGAGCGCGCAGAAATCCGCGTATTCTCGCACATCTTTTGGCGGGCTGGTGAAGTGCGGAGCGATACCGCGGGATTCTGGCGTGAAACAGAATGTGAGCGTCACGTCGAAGCAGTCGAGCGCGCACATCTGGCGGTCGAACCACTTCTCCCAATTTGGCCGGTAATAATCGGACCAGCTAAGTCCCGTTCGCAATCGACGGACGCCAAGTTTGCGCAGCCATCTCACCGCGTCGTCCAATCGGTGATCCTCAAAATGGAACCATTGGCAGATGCCCAATTCGGGCGTGTATTCATGGAACTGCGAAAGCGCCAGCTTGGGCGCGCCGTCTTCGCGAACCAATCCCATATAAAAGTGCCGGTAGTACGACGAACCTTCGCTTTCTCGATGCCGTGTGGTGGCGGGCCACGCGCGCGGCAAGTCAAAAAGGCTGTACCAATGAATTCGCGGCGCGCGGCCAAGCAAGAGTTCCGCGCTGCGGCGCAGCCCGAACTCCTGGACCTCTTCCGCGCCGAACGTCGATACGCCGATCTCCGAAATCCACACGGGCAGATTCGTCACGGCCATGATTTCCGCGTATTTTTCCGGCCACTCGTGAATCGACCAATGGTTCCAATCGAGCGGAAAGCCGTGGACCGCGACGGCTTGCAGGTGATCCAGCACTCCTTTTCGATGCATGTTAAGGATGAACTTTGGGTCGATCGGCGAAATGCCTCCCAATACTTTCCCTAGGCCGGGCGCTTCCGACGCTACCGCGTCCGCCGCGCATTTAGTCATTTCCGCAAAGATGTCCCAGTCTTGGTCGATTTCGAAATCCCAATGCGATTTGTTATTGGGCTCGTTCCAGATCATCACGGCTTCAATCATTTTTACTCGCGTCCTCGAATCACGCGCCTCACGTCAATTCGCTCGTCGCCGATCTCGCTGGCTCGTTGTTGCGAGATTCGCGCTACGAAAACCTCTGGTTCCGGATGCGCTACGATTTCGAAGCCGGCGCTTCGCAGCATCGCCTCTAGACCTGCCCGGTTTGGAATCCACCAGTTCGTGGGATCGTGCGAATACTTTTTCTCGACAAAGTACATCTGCGGGAAGGTTGGATGCTCGAATACGCCGGTTTCGCTAATTGGATAGTCCGGTTCGACCGGTTCGACGTCACAACTGCCACGCAGCATGGATTGTACGACCAGCATGTCTCGCACAACGTGGCGTCGTAGCAGGTCCAGCGCCAGCAGCGGATATCTCAGGTGATAGAGAACGCCAAGGAAGAGAACCAAGTCGAATTTTTCGCCGAGCTGTTTCACCTCGTACACTGAAATATTGGCGAGTTCGATCTCGAGGCCGGTAACGTCCGCGGCGAAGCGAGCCTGCTCCAGATAGTGGTCGCTGGAATCGATTCCCAGAACCCGGTCCGCTCCTCGCCTTTTCATTTCCAGTGCGTAGAACCCCGCGTTACATCCAATATCGAGGACAGTTTTCCCGCGCAGATCGTCCGGGATTGCGCTCGAAAAGTGGTTCCACTTGACCGCTGGATAATTCCCAAGAAAATGGGTCGGCGCTGTTTCCACACCGCCGAGATTCATATTGTGAAACCATTCGCCAAGTTCCTGAATCCTCTTTTGAACCAGGTCGGCCGTCCACGGCTCTTTGATAGCGAAGGGATGCTGTGGAGTTGCCATTCCTTATTGGCTCCCAGCGGATTCAGTGATGGGCGGCCAATCGTTTTCCAGGGAAATCGGCTTGGCTTGTGTGGACTGAAGAATGCGGACTGCCTCGCGATAACCGTGAATCGTGCCCACGTCCACGTACGCGGTGCCTGCTCGCACTGCTACCGCTTGGCCGCCCGCGTTTAGATAGGCGTTCACGAGAGTTCCGATGTATTCGTCCTGCCGGCTGGGCTGCGACCAAAGGCTGAACAGGTCGTTTAGAACCGAGCCGGTAGTGCGAATCGCGCCCCAAATCCACCGTGACTCCGCGTTCGGGTCCTTCACGTCAATTCGAACGACATTGCCTTCCGGGTCCGAAACAAGCGAGTCGAAGCGTTCAGGATGGCTCACGGGAAACAGCAGGAAGGCGAGCTTGCCTTTGGGAAGCCGCGCGATGCCATCTTCTGGGAACCAAATCGTATCTGGCAGCCCGATCGCTACATCGTCCGAGGAACGGATGAGTGGAAGAGCCTGAAAAATCGCATCACAGAGTCCAGCGGCGCGCGGCTGGACGGTATAACAAACGTGCGCCCCGCCCGCGTTCCCGCCGAAATATTCCATGATGTCCGTCTTGCCGGGGGATACGACGAAGCAGATGTTGCCAACGCCTGCGCGAAGCATGCGCTCGACTAAATACTCGGACACAGCCCGCGGCCGTTCGGTTCCCGAATCGATTTGGCTGCCAACGGGAAGCAGCTCCTTTGAAAATGCCAGCGGCTGAATTCTGCTGCCTGTGCCAGCGGCCGGGATGATGCCCCACATCTCAGGTCTCCAAGTGACTCGCAGCGTGCTGATGAAGCGGCAAAGCTCTCTCGTGGTGCCACGCCGTTTCCAGAATTTGCTCAAGTTCACGAGCACGGTGGTCCGCCGTGTGAGACTCCAGAACGCGTTCCAGGGCGGCCGACGAATACCGGGCGAGTTCGGAGTCAGTAAGTGACAGCGCGCCAATCGTGTCCTCGTGTGAATTCGCAATCATGATTTCAGACTCGGGATCAAAGAATTGATCGATGCCTGCCCAGGTGTCGCTCAGAATCGGACTCCCACAGGCTGCCGCCTCGAACAACCTCCCGGACGGGCAATACCCCATTCGAGCCATCGAGGAGCGAGTGACATTCAAAGTGATCCGCGAAGACGAGTAAAAGGCCGCGTGTTCCTGCGGCGGTAGATGCTTCACGAAAAATATGTTTCCGGACCACGGGAATTGGCTCGGATATTCGGCTCCTGCAATCACGAACCTTTTGTCCTGCTGCATTCGAGCGGGGATGATAAAAAGCGATTCTAGGGCCGCTTGGCGGTCTTTTGCATACGTTCCGATGTACGAAAGATCCGCGCGATATTGCGGCTTCCCAGCAACCCTGTGATGAACCGCTGGATCAACGCTTCCGTAAAGAGGCGCAACGGCCCGCGCATGCAACAGAGTTTGCAATTCATCGAGGGCGGCGCCGCCCGTATAGCTCAGGACCAGGTCAAAATCTCGCAGCGCGCGCGGTCCGATGTAATCGACGTTTTCCCCGGCGCGAATGCGCGACAGGGTGACCGGCGTGTCTAAATCATAGAAAAATCTTAGTGCTACCGCTGAATCGAGGACCAAGTCGGACGCGGCGATCCCATCGAAGCAGTACGACGTTACGATTCCAACGTCCGCGGCGTTCAATTCGCTGCGCGCGATTTCGAGAACGTCATTCCAATCGGAGTACAAGTGCAGCTGGATATGTTCGAATGTCGTTAAATCGCGGTTAGCAGCGTAATAGGGAACATCACGTTCGAAGAAAACGATTTCATGGCCCCGACGGACTAGCGCACGAAATAGTCCCCGGAGCAGAGTAGCGTGGCCATTTCCCCAGGACGAACTAATCGTCAACCCGAAAACAACGAATTTCATCGTGCACCGCGCTATACGGCTGCCGCCGATTACTCAGCGATTAGGAAATCCCCGCCAATATGATTCAAGGTCAAAATCCGTGTACCGCACGAATCCATTTTCACGGCGCTGACCGACGCGGGCGCAACGGCCAGTTTCAGCATGCCGTCGAGGTTCACGCCCGCATAATGCGCCAGTGCCGCTCGGATCGGATCGCAGTGGCTGAAGACGGCCGTGGTTCCACTCGGGTGATCTCGAACGATCGCTTCAACACCGCGAACCATTCTCTGGATTACCTCCAACATGCTTTCACCGCCCGGGATGCGCCCAAGGCTCCGGCATGCATTGAATCGCTTCCATTCAGGCAATTGCTCCAGTTCGGCAAATGTCTTGCCGGTCCAATCACCGAAGTCGATTTCCGTGAACTCCTCGCGAACGGTAACCTCCAGACTTCTTGCCCCGGCAAGTGGCGCGGCGGTTTCCTGCGCTCGTTCCATAGGGCTGCTATAGATCGAGGTCAGTTCCAAGTCCGCGAGACGGTGAATCATTTGTGCCGCTTCCGTCCGCCCCTTCTGATTCAGATGAACGCCCTTGCCACGCCCGGCAATCATCTTCCCGATTGGATTCACGGACGCATGTCGAATCAGCAAAATCGTGGCGTACATCCCCGGATCCGTTCTAGTCTCCAGGTTGTCCTGCGGCACTGGTAACGGCCGCAGCCCCGATCGCACTGCCCGAGCGGATTGTCGAAGCATCAATATGCTCGCCACGCAACTCCGCAACGTAAGACTCCAGCTCCCTGGCCCGGTGGTCCGCCGTGTGGTGGTGGAGTATTTTCTTTCGCGCGCTGGCGCCGATGACTAGCCTTTCTTTCTCCGGAATGTCGCGGAGAAATTCCAAGACATCTCGTCCCGAACGGGCGACCAGGATTTCGTCGGTAGGCCGGAAAAACGTCTCTAGGCCCGGCCAGTTGTCGCTGATGATGGGTGTTCCGCAAGCCGCCGCTTCAAACAATCGCACGCTCGGCGAATACCCGGCGCGACGCATCTTCTCGCGCGTCAAATTCAGCGTGTATCTTTGCGCGTTGTAAAAGCGCCGGTGCGCATCCGGAGGCAGATGTTCGACGCGCTCGACATTTGGTGGCCAGCAGACGTTTTCGGGATACTGCGCGCCCGCCACCACCATGCGCGACTGTTTCCATTCTCGCGCCGGCGCAAGCATCAATTCTTCTAGAGGTTTTTGCCGGTCAGGGCTGTACGTGCCGATATAGCCTAGATCCCATTTCGTTGCTCTCCGTTCGGGAGAGTGAACCTGTGGATCGACCGAGCAATAGAGCGGTTCGGCCCGCTTCGCGCCAAATCGTCGTTCGATCCTGCGCAGCATAGGGCCGCCGGTAAATGACAAATACAAGTCGAACGCGGACATAAGTCCGGCTGAAATGTAGTCGCACGTTCGCCGCTCCAGCGCGGCCAGCGTGATCGGCGTGTCGATGTCGTAGAACGCTTTGACCCCCTTCGCTGTTTGCGTGACCCACTCGCCGATTTCTACTCCCTCTGGCACGTACGATCCCACGATTACGAGGTCGGCATCCGTAACTAGTTTTCGAAACTGACGTTTCGCGGACGAAATGCTGGAATATGTGTGAACGCATCCGTATGGCAGCCGCGGTAGATCGCGGTTTTCCGCGTACCAAGGCAAATCCCGTTCCAGAAAGACTACGCGGTGTCCACGAGCGGCGAGTCCGCGCATCAATGCACGGTACGTCGTCGCGTGTCCGTTGCCCCAGGACGACGTGACGGAAAGCCCAAAAATCACAACCTCCAGCGACTCGGCCATTTTTCACCTTGTGGAAATCGATTCCTTCGGTTCGGGAGAAGTCATTTTCCTTGCGCCATTCCGGCGAGTGCGCTGATGCGCGTCAAGGACACGTTCGAGCTGATCCGCCCGATGACGGTAGGTGTGTTCGCCGAGAATGCGTCGATATGCTGCCTGCCCGATAGCGCGCGCTCTATGTGGCGTCAGTTCTTGGATAATTGCAGAAACATCGGCGCCGTTTTCCGCGGTAAGCACTTCGCGCCCCGGCTCGAGAAACACACCGATTCCGGCCCAGGCGTCGGTAATCAGACAGGCGCCACCACCGGCCGCTTCGAAGACGCGCGTGGGAGGAGAAAAACCATAGGACGCCATGCTCGCACGATTCACGTTGAGAACGGCTCGCACGCTGCAGTTGAACGCATTGTGATCTCGAGTGAATACGTGCCCGATGTACCGCACGTTTCCCGGCAGCTTTTTGCCGTCCCATCCATTACCTCCCAGCAAAAAAGAGAGATCGGGAGCGACTTCCGCCGCACGCAAAAAAAATTCCTCTACTCTGCTTTCGCGATCCGGCAGGCGATTGCCCAAAAATCCCATATCGGCGGCGAATCGAGGCTCAGGTGCCACGGGAAAATGTGAATCCGGATCGAGCGCGTTGTAGATTGGCACGCAGTCGCGAGCGCCAAGCTGCTTGTATTCGTTGACCACGCGATCCCCGCCGCCATACGTCAGGACCAAGTCGTACTTCGGAATTTGAGTGCGGAACGGATCGTTTTCGTTTGCAGTGACGCGATCAAGAGTCGCCGGCGCATCCACATCCCAGAACGCCGCAATCGTGTGCGAACTTCTGGTCGCAGGCAGCGCTGATTCGAGCAATTCGTCGAATACGCCGATTCCACTTGTCTTGATTAGCAAGTCCGCGTCGAGCGCGTCCTCGACTGCCCGCCATAAGTCCGGCTCCGTCGGCGCATACACCACGACCTTCGCCCAGGGCGGATCGTCCATGTCACGATGTTTTTGTCGCTCGTACGCGTCAGGCTCGTAGAAAGTGATCTGGTGTCCGCGTTCCGCGAATGCGCGAATGATTCCGCGATAATAAGTCGCCGCCCCGTTCCAATACGCGGAGACGAGGCTCGAACCGAAAAACGCGATTCGCAATCCGCTCACGCGAGCACCTCGCGAGCCGCCCTATTCGCCTGGGTAGCAATGGCAAGCAATTCGTTTACTCGATGCGCGCATGTATGTCGCGCCAAGATCGTTTGGCGTCCGTGTTCGGCTAATTCATCTCTGCGATCTCCGCTTTTCATCAGGAAGTCGAGATGCGTCGCCATTTCGCGCCCGTTACGTGCTAGCAGGTAGTCTTGGCCAGGCGTGAACAAGTGCTCCCTGTCCGGCCAATAAGCCGAAACCAGCGGAATCCCGCAAGCGAGAGCTTCGAAGACGCGTATCGTCGGAACGCCGGGCAGCGCTTGAACGTATGGCCGCCGTGGGATGTGAACCGTCATTCGGAACTTCGAAAAAACTCGCGGCACCTCATAATTCGGCAGCCAACCGCCATAATCGACGCCAGCCGCCTGCAACTCATCGATTGCTCGGTCAGGGTATCGCACACCGTAAACGCGTGCTTTTAGTCCGAGCTCTTTCACCGGCCCCAGCAGAAACTCGCGTAATTCGTCGCTCCTTTCGCCGTCGCCCCAGTTTCCTATCCAGACAAGATCGCCTTCATAGCTCGACTCGCTCGCGTGTTGCTGCATTTCCCCGTTGAACACACGCGTATCCGCGGCTTCATGCCAGGTCCACGCACGCCCCGCCCAACCATTTTCAACGTAAGCGTCCGCGACTGATTGTCCGAAGGCCAGCACGCCGTCGTACGCACTCAAATCGAATCGCGAGATTTCGCCTGGCGCTGTGGCTGCGCGGTGGTGCGTATCGTGGAAAAAAAGCAAGAACCGTCCCCATTCTGCGCGATATTTTCCAATTCGCGCGACTAGTTCCGGCCGATTCCATTCGTGTACCAGCACAATATCGGCGTTTTTGAGCGCGGCATTCACATCGAGTGTCGCGAATTCATACCTTGTGCTTGCAAGCTGAGGATAGGCCGTGTGGAACTGCTTGACCGCTGCTTCGCCGTAACTGTCGATCAAGTTGCGAAGGCTCCACGCGCCTTCCTCCTCATAAACGTCCACCCGATGCCCGCGCGCCAGCAGCTCGGATGCTATGCCGCGAAGGAAATGAGCGTTCCCATGATTCCAGTCGGAAACCAACGAGTGATAGAACATCACGACGCGCATGCGCTCGCCCTCATTCCTTCAGCGTTTATCGGCGATCGCACGAGCTTTCTGTAGAGCGCCAGATATTCTTCCGCCGTCCGCGCGGCCGTAAACGACTGAGCTCGCTCGTGCGCCCGTCGCGCCAAAAGCGTCCGCCGATGTGGGTCGTCAATCAGCCGGTTCAATGCGGCGATCAGTTCGTCATCGTCTTCTGGTTTCACGAAAACCGCCGCCCCGTCCCATATCTCTCGCAAAGATGGAATGTCGCCAAGCACTAGCGCGCAGCCGGAAAACGCCGCTTCGAGCGCGCAGAGCCCGAAAGGTTCGTAGCGCGCCGGCAGGCAGAAAATGGCCGCTCTCCCAAGAAACTCTGCAAACGCCCGCTGGTCCAGTTGTCCGAGAAAGAGGCAGATTTTTGAGGGCTCGATTTTCGATTCTCCGTCCGGCGCAGTCGCACTTCCTGCCATGCATATCGGCCAGCGCACTTCGTCGGCGATTCGGTCGAGTGCCGCAATATTCTTCGCTGCGTCCCACAACCGCCCTGCCGAGACTACGAACGGCTCCTTTCTCTGCGCGTGTGAAAATAGCTCTGGATCGCTTCCATTCGGAATCACGTGTGCTTCTCTTGTGCGGCCGTATAGATCACGCACGCAGCCCAACATGAATTTCGTTGGCGCCACAACGCACTCGGCCGCATGAAAGCCATCCGTTACTCGCTCACGGTATGTCGCCCACGGTTCGGCTGGAGCCTCTTCGCCCTTTACCGCCTGCCACCAGGAGAGAACGCAAGAGTGCGCCACCATCAGCGTAGGCGCTTTCCACGGCAGGGTGCCATGCGCGTAGCCGTTCAGGTGAACGACGTCGGGCTCAAAAGTTGTTTCCAGATCGAGCAGCCAATCGCCGGCCTTGCGCACGTCGTCCCATGGATCGGCCATCCACTCGAGCCTGAAGTCCGATTCGCACAGCGTGGCTCCGCAGATTGCGGCGATTTGGAGTCTTTGCTGTTCCTTGGGTCGCGGTCCCATCGTTGCCACCAGTACTTGCGCCCCGTTTTTTGCCAGCAGTTGCGTCAACTGCACCGCGTAGCTCCATACCCCGCCGACTGTATCGGCTGTCATTAATATTTTCATTGTTCGTAGATTCGCTCGATCAGGTCCGCAACGACGCCGAACTCCTTCGCTGTTGGGTCAAACCGATTGCCTTTGCACAATTCAGTAAGCCAATCCACAGCGGCGCGCCCGCCCCATTCGTCTGGAGGCTCTGAGAGCGTCCGCCGCGATGTTCCGGTGTACTGCTCCGCCACAAAGTCGTAAAAGGATCCGTTCGCGTTCCGGAGCCGCGCGCCGCCTTTCGTGCCCAAAATCGTTACGTCAATTACGGCATCTTGCCCCGCGTGCGCCTTCCAAGAGCAACCGATTTGCGCGCTCGCGCCGCCGGCAAACTCCAAAGTTGCTTGCGCGAAATCTTCCACTTCGGCCGCACGTCCCTTGAACCTTCGTCCCTGCGCCAGCAGGTTGCCCGTAACCGTCTTGACAGGAGGAAAATCCAGAAGCCACAGCGCCAAATCGACCAAATGGATGCCCAAATCAATCAAGCATCCGCCGCCGGAGCGGGCCGGATCGTAGAACCACTCTTTATCCGGGCCGTACGCATTGTGGAACTTGAGTTCCAGATGGAAGATGTCGCCCAACCCGCCGCTTTCCACCAGTTGCCGGATCTTCGTCATTCCATCCAAAAACCGGTAGCAGAGGTCCACTCTCAGCAGCGAGTCTGAATGGCGAGCCGCATCAATCGCGCGCCGTGTTTCTTCGGCGCTGATGCCCAGAGGTTTTTGGCAGAACACCGCGATGCCTCGATTCAAGGCTGCTCTGGCTTGATCGGCATGCATCGCGCTGGGTGTGGCGATCACCACGCCGTCTATCCCGCTTGCCAGTAGCGTATCGAAGCTCGGAAGCACTTCTGCTCGCGGCACGGCTTCGAGCGCGCTCCGTATCATCGTCGGTTGCGGATCGACGAGCGCCGAAATATCGGCCAGTCCGCTCGCCGCCAGCGCCTTCATGCGATGCTGTCCAATCCAGCCGACACCCACAAATCCGAGCCGCAGTTTCCGCCCGACTTTGGACGAAGCGCGGAATGAACTAACCGCTGCCGCACCACTCACGGCATCACCAACGCTTTCATGAAGCCCTCCGGCCGGGTTCGCAGCATTTCAAATGCGGCACCCAATTCCGAAAGCGAAAACGTGTGCGTGTAAAGTGGAAGCGGATCCAATGAGCCGTCGAGGACCAAATCGAGCGCTGCGCGCATCGCCTGCATATAAATCTCCGGGTCGCGCTCGTGAGCGTTGATTACGTCAATACCGCGCCAATTCCACAGCTGCATATCCACTTGCCGCAACCCGTCTTGGTGGTATCCGGCGATAACTAGCCGGCCTCGTTCTTTCGTCAACTGCGTCGCGAAATCGAGGGACGTCTGCGCTCCCGCGCACTCGATCACGCAGTCGAAACCTTTCCCGCCCGTGTAACTTCGCATTTTGCTGGCGGCACCGCCGTCCCACCTGAAAACCGCGCTGGCTCCGAACCGCTCCGCGATTTCGCGAGCGAATTGGCGTCGTGAAATTACTGCCACACGCGCGTCCGCCAGCTTCGCCAAACGGGTCACCGTCGCTCCCAGGAATCCAACGCCGACAATTGCAACCGTTTCGCCCGGTTTGATCTGGCTTCGCCGCGCTACATTTATCGCGCACGCCAAAGGCTCACCAGGAAAAGGTGCGTCGTCCATTTCCAGCGGCAACCGAAGCGTTTTTGAAGCTGGCGCTATTCCGTATTCCGCGAAGCCATGCTCGATCAGCAATGCCACGCGGTCGCCGGGGCGAAATTGCGTCACTTGGCTGCCGGCAAACGCAACGACTCCCCACGCCTCGTGTCCCGGCGCTCCCGGTGCCAGCGGATACGTGAACCACGGCCGCCCTTCCCATGCCGGCAAATTTGAGCCGCAGACGCCGCAGCCCTCGATGCGGACCAGCACCTCGTCGCTTTCCACCGGGCGCAATGGGACGGTTTCTTGCTCCGCGCGGCGGGCGCCTGCTATAACGCCTACGCGCATCGATCGCGGATATCCCGGCGATTCCCGCAATTCTTTTTGCAACGTCGTTGGAAGGCCCACAAATAGCTCCTCAGGTGTAGCTGCGGCCGTCTAAATCAACCGCGCGTTTGCAAGCGCGCTGTCCGCCATCGACCTGGCGTCTGTAGCCGTGCGGACTGCGAGTACCGCGTCCGTTTCGGACCGCTGCGATACCGGGCGTCGGGACAGCCATCCGTGCAGCGCTTCCAGCCCTTGAGGAACTCGCACACGCGGAGTCCATCCCGTGATCGATTGAAATTTCCGCGTATCGGAAACGTAATAGCGCTGGTCCGCATGCCGCCATTCATTGAACTCCACGCGGCACGGGTCAGCTCGCATTCGCCGGATCAACTCCAGCAGCTCCAGCAAGCTCAGGGCGTTCTGTGGTCCGCCGCCGATATTGAAAGCGTTGCCGGCTGTTCTATCCACGTTTCGGATCGCCAGATCAAAGGCATTCAATAGATCTTCGACGTAAAGCAGATCCCGAACCTGCTTGCCGTCGCCGTAGATCTGGATCGAAGCGCCTTCCGTCGCGCGAATCAGAAAATGCGCGACCCAGCCTTGGTCTTCGGTCCCGTTCTGGTGCGGTCCATAAATGCAGCTCATCCGAAAAACCACTGCTGGCAATCGAAAAGTCCGCGCGTAATCGAGAATGTATTGATCCGCCGCGCCTTTTGAGCAGCCGTAAGGACTGTGAAAATCCAAATTGCGCTGCTCGTTGATTCCATTCGCGAGGGCCTTCCCGTTTGCGGGAGCGTAGCGTAGATGGTTGCAACGAAGGTCGAGGTCGGCGAGCGTTCCGTATACTTTGTTGGTGGACGTAAACAGCAGAGGGGGCGGTTCGGGCAGCTCTCGAATCGCCTCCAGCAACTGCAGAGTGCCGCCTGCATTCACCTCAAAGTCGTGCCGCGGATCGACCAAGCTCGCAGTTACGGCTACTTGGGCGGCCAAGTGGAACACTACGGATGCGCCATGTACGGCGCGCTTCAGCCTCTGGAAGTCGCGCACGTCTTCGTCTTCGAACTCAAGCAGTGAACCGTGCTTCGCCGCCAGCCAGGAAAGATTCGTTTCCGAGCCGCGTCGCGACAGATTGTCGAACAGCAGAACCTTCTGCCCGGCGGAGAGAAGTTTGTCCGCTAGATTCGCGCCGATGAAGCCTGCGCCGCCCGTTATGAGTACTTGGCCCTTCCAGTTGCCCAGGCGGAATCGTTTTGAGGTTTCTCGGACTGCGCTGATGGTTTTGTGGTTCCCGTTCCGGCGCCTGTGCATCCTCATACAGTGAGGCCCCGCGTGGAAAGTTCCGCGCACGCTTCCGCAACGCGGTCCTCGGGCGCTTGTTTCCTGAGCCAAACCGCGAGGTCATCGATGCCGGCGTCAAAATCGATTTCGGGTTTGTACCCCAGCAGGCGCTCTGCCAGACTGATATCCGCAAAGCAGTGCCGAATGTCTCCCGCTCGGTACCGGCCTGTCATCTGCGGCTCGATCTTTTCGCAACCGAGGACTTTCGCTACTTTTCTCGCCACCTCGCAAATCGAAACCGATCGCCCGCTGCCGACGTTCATAACGCCGCCCGCCGCAGCGGGGCTTTCGAGCGCCAAGCGGCACGCGCGAGCCACGTCGTGTACGCTCACGAAATCGCGGCGCTGCATTCCGTCTTCGAAAATTAGCGGCCTATTCCCGTTCAAAAGCCGCGACGCGAAAATCGCCAGCACGCCCGTGTAGGGGTTCGAAAGCGATTGCCTGGGGCCGTACACGTTGAAGAACCGAAGCGCCGTGGCCCGGAATCCGTACGTTCGCGCGACGATTAAGCACATTCGCTCTTGGTCGTATTTTGAAAGCGCGTAAACCGAGGAGAGCTGCGGCGGCTTCGATTCCGGTGTGGGCTGCGGAACCAAAGTTTCGCCGCCCGCGTTGCGGACTTCCCACTCACCCGCTTGCAATTGCTTCAGCGGCCGCTCGTTCGCAACCACTGGCTCAGACCCGTCCTGGTACAACCCCTCGCCGTACACGCTCATGCTGGACGCCACGATCAGCGCTTTTACGGGGCGTGCGATGATCTCCTGCAGTAAGTTGGCCGTGCCCAGGTCGTTCACTGACGTGTATTCGGCGATCTCGTACATGCTTTGGCCGACGCCAACTGCCGCGGCGAAATGAAACACCGCGTCGACGCCCGTAAGAGCGCGTCGCACCAGGTTGCGGTCCCTCACGTCTCCTAATAAAAATTCGACTTGCGGGCTAAGGTAAGAAGGCACGGCTCGTGCTGGCCCGTGGACCTGCGGAGTCAGATTATCGAGGACGCGAACTCGATATCCGTGGGCTAGCAATTCGTCTGCGACGTGAGATCCGATGAAGCCGGCGCCGCCTGTGATGAGGACATGGGTCTGCTTGCTCATGAATTTTGGGCTCCACGAGTTCCAGTCGCCTGAGCTGCCTGTCGGCGGCTGGCTCGTTGCCCCCCGAACAACATGGGACCGCAGCTCACGAATAGCATGCGTCCCTTTTCTCGGCCAATCGGGTCATGCGTTCAATTTGTTGTCTGGCTGGTTGTAAGAAGCTCTAACGGAAGTAACGCTCGGTTGCTCAGGTGAATTCCGGCTGGTAAATCTTTGAAAAATGTTGTTTGGGTTCTATTGACTCGCAGATCGCCTTTCCGTAAAATCCGCTCGATATTTGGAGCGCCGGCTCCGGCTCGTTTACCGCACGCACATTCGACTACCTCTTCCCGGTACCCAATCCAGCCCCAGCGCGAATCAGCCTTCGTAGCTCGTTTCTCGGCTGGAAAGCCGCTGGTGTGCAATTTTCGGAAGAAGGGGAGCAGCGTAAACCAACGGTATGTCTCAAGAATCCTCTCCTAAAAAGCGCCTGATACGTCGCGTGCTTCGCCACATCAAGGGGCAGTGGCGCTCTCTTTCCGTGGTCTTTCTTCTGGAAATGCTCAGCACTCCTTTGTCTCTGCTCGCGCCGATCGGGATCAAGATCGCGGTTGACAACGTTATAGGACGGCAGCCTCTGCCGCGCTTTGTCACCGCATATCTTCCATCTTCTTTTCTGAAGCCATCAAGTCATCTGCTGGCGTTCGCTATCGGTCTCCAAATTGGCATCGCGCTGCTCATCCAGCTCCATTGGTATTGCAACTATCTCCTTAAAATTCAATCCGGAGAGCGGATGCTGCTCAATTTTCGCTCTGGACTCTTCGGCCATTTGCAGCGCCTGCCGCTCAGCTACCACGATCTCCGCGGCAGCGCCGATTCTATGTTTCGCGTGCAGGACGATGCCGCCGCGCTCAAGAGCATCACCATTGACGGCGCTTTATTCCTCATGTCGGACGTCGTGAAGCTGATAGCAATGGCTTCTGCCACCTTGCTGATCGACTGGAGACTCGGCATCGTCGCTCTTTCCGTTGCCCCGCTACTGTCCATCCAGGGCGTCGTTTACGAGCGCCGGGTCGGCGGTCGTTACAAGACAGTGAAGAACCTTGAAAGCTCCGCGTTTCGCGTCGTCCAGGAGGCACTCTCCACAATCCGCGTCGTGAAGGCTTTTGTGCAGGAAGACGCTGAACGCAATCGCTTTCTTGGCCGTTCCACTGAAGCAAGCGATGCGCGCATTCGCCTCGGTCATGCCGATGGACTCTTTGGTTTTGCCGTGAATCTTACGACGGCGGTCGGTATGGCCATTGTCCTCTACGTCGGCGTCCGCAACGTCCAATCTGGCGCCGTTACCCTGGGCTCGCTTCTTTTGATCATCACTTATCTCGTGCAGCTTTACTCGCCTCTGCAGAACATCACCTATCATTTCGCGAGTCTTAAAGCCGCGTCCGCAAGCGTGGAGCGCGCACTGGACGTCTTCGACAGTGTTCCCGAGTCTCGCTCTGCCGCGCCCACCGCCCATCAGGCCCCTCGTGCTCTAGGTTGCATCGAATTTCAAAACGTAACGTTCGCTTATCCCGGCAAGCCGCCCATTCTGGGAGACTTTTCTTTCGAAATTCCTGCCGGTGCGCGAATCGGCGTGCTAGGCAAAACCGGTGCTGGTAAGACTACTCTTCTAAACCTGCTGGTCCGGTTCATTTCACCGCAATCCGGCCGCATCTTGCTCGACGGACGCGACATCCAGCAGATTGACCTGGCCGATTTGCGCAAGCAATTTGGGTTCGTGCTCCAGGAGCCGGTCCTCTTTTCCACCACCATCGCGCAAAACATCGCCTACGGAAATCCAAATGCCTCCGAGGAACAGATCGTTCTCGCCGCCAAAGAGGCTCACGCTCACGAATTCATAATGCGCCTGCCTAATGGCTATCAGACGGAAGTTGGTGATCGCGGCATCTTGCTCTCTGGTGGGGAAAGGCAGCGCATTTCATTGGCGCGCGCTTTTTTGGTGGACGCGCCGGTTTTGGTCCTCGACGAACCCACCAGCTCCATCGACATCGAAACCGAAGCCGAGGTTCTGAAAGCCACCGAGCGCCTTAGCTCCGGACGTACCTGCTTTTTCGTAAGTCATCGTCTCAAAACGCTCGTGAACTGCGACTTCCTTTTTAAGTTCGCGCATCGCGCGCCGGTTGAAGTCTCCGTTTGCGATCCAGATGCCGATTTTGATTCGCTTCTTCGCGATCTTCCGCTCGAGCCCGCCGCTCGGACCTAGCCGTCGCGTCAGATGATGCCATCGGGTACATTCGCCGTATTCCTCCAGATATTTCCGTATTGCCCGCGATTCTACTAGCCGTCATCTTTGAACTCGTAGCCGCCCCATGCGGCAACGCGAGATATCTCGCGACGAACGCAACAGTTCGAAGTCAAGCACAGCAGGGAAGGGAAATACCGATGGCACGAAAAACCGCCACAACGCGATCCAAATCTCAAAACCACCGCGCAACGCGGCGCACGAAATCCGCAACGTCACGCCGCCGGACGAGCGCTAACACCACCACCGATCACGGCGAAATTCGCCGCTGGGCCGAAACCGGCGGTGGCGTACCTGCATGCGTGAAGGGAACCGGAAGCTCTGAAGATGTTGGGATGATTCGGATCGAGTTTCCCGGCGCGCCCAATGCCAGGGACGAAAAGCTTCAGCCCATCGATTGGGACGAGTTCTTCGACAAGTTCGACGAGCACAAGCTTGCGCTTCTTTACCAGGACCGCACAGCCGGTGGGCAGAGAAGCAATTTCTATAAGCTTGTGAGCCGCGATACCGCGCGCCGAGGGCGCAACGCGTCGGCGCGCAGCGGTTCATCTTCAGGGCGCCGCTCACGATCTCGCACGTAGCCTCTTCTCTGCGTTTCACCGCCCAGCCAAATGTGTTCAATGGAATGGAGGCAAGCATGAAAGCAGTGGTGTTTCACGGCATTGGCGACATTCGGCTGGATAATGTGCCTGACCCAACCATCGAGCAGGCGCACGACGTGATCGTTCGCCTCACCGCCTGTGCGATTTGCGGCACGGATCTCCACATGATCCGCGGAACTATGGGCGAAATGAAGCCGGGAACGATTCTTGGACACGAAGGTGTCGGCGTCGTTGAAGAAGTTGGCAAGAACGTTCGCAATCTCACCAAAGGCGAGCGCGTCCTGATCTTGTCCACGCTTGCCTGCGGTTCGTGTTCCTACTGCCGTGCTGGTTACTACTCGAAATGCGACGTCGCCAATCCTAATGGCAAGGACGCCGGCACGGCGTTTTTCGGCGGTCCCAAGCAAACCGGTCCTTTCAACGGTCTGCAAGCGGAATTTGCGCGAATCCCGTTCGCCAACGTCGGCCTCGTTAAACTCCCGCGCGAAGTCAGCGACGATCAGGCGATCATGACCTCCGATATTTTCCCCACCGGCTACTTTGGCGCCGATCTCGCCGAAATTCACAACGGTTCAACGGTCGCCGTCTTTGGCTGCGGCCCCGTGGGTCAAATGGCCATTGCCAGCGCTAAGCTGATGGACGCCGGCCGGATCATCGCCGTCGATCGCCAGCAATCGCGCCTCGATATGGCCCGCGATCAGGGCGCCGAAGTCATTAACTTCGAGAAAGAAGATCCCGTCGAAACCGTCAAGGAACTTACTCTCGGCATCGGCGTTGACCGCGCCATCGATGCGGTCGGTGTTGACGCCGAGCATCCACAGCACGGGCCGGCTCACGAGAAATCGCGCGATAAAGAGTTCGGCGAGCAAGTCCGCAAAGTCGCGCCCGAGCAGCATCCCGAGCAGCAGAACTGGGTTCCTGGCTCCGCTCCCTCGCAAGTACTGGAGTGGGCGGTAAAAAGTCTTGCCAAAGCGGGAACCCTCAGCATCATCGGCGTCTATCCGGAAGCCATGAAGATGTTTCCTATCGGCGCCGCAATGAGCAAAAATCTTACGCTTCGCATGGGCGACTGCAATCACCGCAAATATGCTCTCAAGCTAGTCGATATGATTCGCGCCGGTCTTACCGATCCGTCCAAAATACTGACGAAGGTCGAGCCACTCCAATCCGCGTTGGACGCCTACGAGGCATTCGATTTGCGCAAGCCCGGCTGGATGAAAGTGGAGCTCCGTCCGTCCCAAGCGAAAGTCGCCACGCAATCCGCATAGTGCAACCAACGCTGGGCGCTCCCGCGGCATCCAGCGCTCGCAAAATCATTCAGGAGAATCGCCATGGCCATTCAGGAAATGCTGAAGCTCGACGTGACGCAGCGCATTATCGAAGCCGCCAAATCCAAAGCCGAGGAATTGAACGTCAAAGAAGATATCGCCATCGTGGACGCCGGTGGAAACTTGAAAGCATTTGCGCGCATGGACGGTGCATGGCTGGGCAGCATCGATATCGCCATGCGCAAGGCCCGCACTACCCGTTTCTTCGACGCTGAAAGTGCCAAGCTCGGAAAAATGTCGCAGCCAGGGCAGCCGCTCTACGGAATCGAATTCAGCAACGGCGGACTCATCACATTCGGCGGAGGCATTCCCCTCGAGGACAGCTCGGGTACCATCATCGGCGCAATCGGCGTGAGTGGCAGCACGGTTGCGAATGATGTTAAGGTTGCAGAGGCTGGCGCCGACGTCTGCCGAAAATCGAAGTGGGCCACCGCATAACTCCGAACTACGCCTCTCGCATTTCCGCTCTTTGCGATTGAACGCGCGCGCGAAATTCCTCCGGGAGGACGATTTCCGCGGTCGCTTGCTTTAAGCCAATCTGCGAACAACGCGCTGCCTTTTGTCTATGCCTTGCGGTATAAGCCTCGCGCGGGTTCTGCCCACGGTGAAACACGGCCATCACCCGGTTTAACGCTCCCCGTCGCGCGCCTACATTCGCCTTTGGCTTTAGCGGCAGAGTTCTCGATCGACACGCTCTCTCAAAATCCACCAAAGCTTTCGCAGTTCTACCATCTTCTGACGCCGTCTTGTTCGCGCCCGAAACGCACAATCTTATGATCGACGAGCCTCGAGAAGTCTCCAGCATTGCCCCGCCAGCGGCGCCCACAGTTCGATACGAAGCAGCTAACAGATTTCGCGATTATCTCGCGCTCACCAAACCGGAAATTAACGCGCTGATTGTAATCTCCACGGTTGCCGGAGCTTGGCTCGCTTTTACTAGCCGCCAGGCGCCATTCGGTTTCTCCGAAGCTGCCAACGCGGTTTTCGGCACGGCCCTTGTCGCCAGTGGTGCCGGTGCTCTCAATCAAGCGGTGGAGAAGCGTTACGACGCTCTCATGACGCGCACCATGCGAAGACCAGTCGCTGCCGGACGAATTTCCGCCCTCCGCGCGGCCTGCTTCGGTGTTTTCCTCGCGCTCGCAGGTTCCCTCTGGCTGCTCTTCAGCGTAGGCTCTCGCGCCTCCTTCCTCGCTCTGCTTGCGCTTGGCCTCTACATTCTTGCTTACACGCCGCTCAAGCGCCGCGCGACGCTTTGTTTGCTCGTCGGCGCCGTCGCTGGCGCCGTCCCTCCGTTGATCGGCTGGATAGCGGCGGGGGGCGCGTTCGATTTCGAAGCCGCTGTCATCTTCTCTCTGCTGTTTCTTTGGCAATTTCCGCACTTCATGTCCATCGCCTGGATTTGCAGAAGCGATTACGACCGCGCCGGCTACCGTGTGCTTCCCGCGAACGCATCCCGGAAGCGCTTCGTTGCAATCGTTGCTCTGCTGCCCGCGCTCGCTCTTTTGGCTCTCACTCTCTTCTTCGCGTTCGAGCGCGGCGCTCTGATTTGTGTTTCGTTGTTCGCTGCTGTCGGCGTCGCATTTGTGGCGTTCGTCGTTCGCTTCGTCATGCTCAAAAGTAATTCCGCTGCCCGGCAACTGCTCGCTGCCTCCATCTATTACTTGCCGGTCGCGTTTGCTCTTCTCATCTTCGTTGAAACCTATCGCCCGCTCCACTGACGCGATCGACTAACTGAAGGGAAGCACCTTGGCAACGGACGCAATCGCTGAACGTCTTGAAGAACTCTGGGAAACGGAGCCGACGCTCTACGGCAGGCTCGCGACGGTCGATCATAAGATCATCGGCAAGCGCTATCTCTACACGGCGATGCTGTTTCTCATCGCGGGCGGCATCGAAGCGCTCATCATGCGTCTCCAGCTCGTGGGCCCGAATAAAACCCTCCTTGGCCCCGAAGCCTACAACCAGTTCTTCACCATGCACGGCACCACCATGATCTATTTTTACGCCTTTCCGATCCTGGTGGGTTTCGGAAACTACCTCGTGCCGCTGATGATCGGCGCGCGCGATATGGCCCTGCCAAGGCTCAACGCCTTCGGCTACTGGACCTTCTTATTCTCCGGCCTATTCCTCTACGCAAGCCTCATTCTTCGCAGCGCCCCGCACGCCGGTTGGTACGCCTACGTTCCTTATACGCTTCAAACGTATTCCCCCGGCCTCGGAATGGACTTTTTCGCCTTAGCCCTTATTTTTCTCACGGTCTCGACCACCGCCGGTGGAATCAACTTTCTTGTAACGATCTTCCAGTTGCGCGCGCCCGGCATGACCATCAGCCGCATGCCGCTCTTCATGTACAGCTCGTTGACCACTTACTTCTCGGTTGTTTTTGCGCTTCCGGCGTTTACCGCCGCGCTGGTCTTCCTCGAACTAGATCGGAAGTGGGGCTTCCATTTTTACGATATCGCTCATGGCGGCCATCCGTTGCTCTGGCAGGAGCTATTCTGGTTTTTTGCCCACCCTTGGGTTTACATCGTCTTTCTTCCGGCCACCGGAATGATTTCCATGTTGCTGCCCGCTTTCGCGCGCCATCCGATTGTCGGATATCCATACATTGCGGTCTCCACGATTCTTACGGGCCTCGTTGGGTTCGGCGTGTGGTTGCACCACATGTTTGCCGTCGGTGAGCCTCAGATGTCCATGAGCTTCTTCAGTGCCGCCAGCATGACCATCTCGATTTTCACCGCCGTGCAGGTCTTCGCGTGGATTGCCACCTTGTGGAAAGGCAAGCCGGTTCTCACCACCTCACTTCTCTTCGCCCTTGGTTTCATCGCCACCATCGTGATTGGCGGTCTCAACGGCATCGTCACTGCCGTGATTCCTGTGGATTGGCAGATCACCCAGACGTACTGGATCGTTTCGCACATCCACTACGTGCTCATCGGCGCCAATCTCTTCCCGGTGATGGCCGGGTTCTATTTCTGGGGACCCAAAATGATCGGCCGCATGTTGGATGAGCGCCTCGGCAAGCTCAGTTTTTGGCTGATGTTCATCGGTTTCAACGTCGGATTCTTTCCCATGCAGCTTCTAGGCGTTTTTGGCATGCCCCGCCGCATCTACACCTACCCGGCGGGCGAAGGCTGGACCACCCTCAATCTGATCTCCACCATCGGCGCATTCATCTTGGGATTCGGCCTCTTGCTCAGCATCATCAATTTCTTCGTCAGCCTGCGCCACGGCCAAGTGGCCGGTGACAATCCCTGGAACGCCGATGGCCTGGAGTGGAGCATTCCGTCGCCGCCGCCGTCCTACGCTTGGGTTCACTTGCCCACTGTCGTTTCCCGCCATCCGCTGTGGGACGATCACGACGAGCTTTACGATCCGAACGACGAACGCGTCTTCGATCAGGACCGCCTCACCCTATCCACAACCTGGAAAGATGCCGAGCCCGTTTCTCTCGCTCGAATGCCCGAGGACACCATCACACCTTTGGCTATTTCACTCACTTTATCTGTCATTTTCATCGGCATTCTACTGACTAATTTGTGGCTGGCCCTTGCCGGCGTGGTGCTTTCTCTCGCCGCCGCCGCTGCCTGGATTTGGCCCAAGCACGGTCCCAAAGCCATGTTGGAACCGCAGAGCGAACGGGTGACCGCATGAGCTCCACCTACACAGAGATGCCTCTTCCGCTGCGCCGCCAGCCTTTTCCGGTCAACGACAAACGCGGCTCGCTCAGTATTATTTTTTTCATCGCAACGGAAGCTTCTCTCTTCGCCGTTCTGTTTGCCAGTTACTGGTACATGGCCAAAGGCGCCGCCGTATGGCCGCCCGACGACCCTCCCAAAATTCACTACGCTTTGGGCATGCTCGCGGTGCTGGTTTCCAGCAGCATCGTCTTGCATTGGGGCGAAGGCCAAATCAAGAAACGGAAGGTCGGCGCGGGCATGGCCGCGCTCGGCGTTACCGTCATCCTGGGCATCGGCTTTCTGATCCTTACTGTATTGGAGGACAGTGAGCACCTGAGCGTTTTGGCCGTCAATCACGACGCTTATTCTTCGCTCTTTTATATGATCACCACGCTTCATGCCGCGCACGTCACGCTCGGCGTTTGCATGCTGTCGTACGTGTTTTTGCTCCCTTCCGTGGAGCCTCGATCCGTCACGCCGCACCGCCCGTACCACAACGCCGCTTTGTACTGGCATTTCGTCGATACGGTCTGGATTTTCATCGTCCTGTTTCTCTACGTCTCGCCGAATGTGGGGAGAAGATGAACGCCGTCAATCGCACGCCTCCGCCTTCCGCCGCGCACGGCATAGGATTGTGGTTTGGTTTCGCCGCTCCCTGGCTTGCGTTTGCGCTGGATGGATTCGTCGGATACATCATTACCTGGCGCACCTGCTATATCGGCCACGGCCACCTCGGAGATCTCTCCATCGACGGCGTGCGCTGGCTCCTCGTCGCCATCACCATCGTCCTTTTCATCGTTTCCGCCGGCGGCGGCGTTCATTCGTACCGCAACTGGCGCCGCATGTCCCAATCGAAAAGCTTCATAGAAGCGGAGGCCACCGGCACCGCTGAATTCGTTTCAATGATTGGCGTGCTCAGCAGCACCTTTATGACCGTCGGAATTTTTTGGATCGGCCTCACTTTCATAATGATCGACGTTTGTATGAGGGCGCATTGAAAAGATCGGCCATTTTCGCTTTCCTGCTGTTCGCTGCCGCGTGCTTGGTTGTCGGCTGTAACGGCGGCACAGTCGTAAACGGTTATTCCACCTACACCGGCGGAAATATTCGCGCCGGAAAGGCGTTGCTCCAAGCGTATGGCTGCGGTGCTTGCCATGTGATTCCAGGCGTTCCGGACGCGCACGGCCTTGTTGGTCCGCCGCTGTATTTCTGGTCGCGGCGTACGTACATCGCCGGCGAACTGCCCAACACTCCCGACAATCTGGTGAAGTGGATTGAATCGCCGCCGTCAGTCGAGCCGGGTACGGCCATGCCCACGCTTGGCGTTTCCCAGCAGCAGGCTCGCGATATGGCGGCCTACCTCTACACGATTCGGTGATCTCTCGGCGCTAGGTTTGCGATGAAGATTTTCACTGATTTTCGGTCCGGTCTTTCGCTCCACCAGGAGGAACAGCATGCCTCGAGACGCGCGTAAAATGCCCGCCATTTTGATCGCGGTCGCGATCTTCGCCATGGGAGCATGGTCGCGCAACCGGCGGGAACCGCGCGCGCCTCGCGCTCCTCGTGCGGCACAGCAAGCGCCTGCCTCGCAATCCGGCGGAGCCTTCAACTTCGTCAGCCCGCTTCCGAATGGCGAATGGACCGAACCTGCCGGCGACCTCGCCAACACGCGCTACAGCCCCCTCAATCAAATCACCAATCAAAATGTCAAAAACATGAAGATGATCGCGCAGCTTGCCATCGGCATTCCTCACGGTTTCGAGGGCCAGCCTCTCGTCGTGAACAACACCATGTACGTCGTCACTCCCTATCCTAACGACGTGATCGCCTACAACCTGAAGGAACTCAACGGCCCAATCGAGTGGGAGTACAACCCGCATCCCGATCCGGTTGCGATAGGCCACGCTTGTTGCGACACCGTGAATCGCGGCGCCGCTTACGCCGACGGCAAAATCGTTTTCCAATCCCTCGACAACACCGTAATCGCCCTCGACGCCAAAGCCGGCAAGGAAGATTGGAGCACCAAGACCGGCTCGCCCGATGTCGGCCAAACCAGCACGAACGCCGCGATCATCGTCAAAGGAAAGGTCTACGTCGGAAACTCCGGCGGTGAACTCGGCGTCCGCGGCAAGCTCACCTGCCTCGATCTCGCTACCGGCAAAATTCTCTGGACCGCTTACAGCCAGGGTCCCGATTCCGACGTTCTGATCGGCCCCAATTTCCATCCCTTCTACAAAAAAGATCAGGGCGCGAATCTTGGCGAGAGCACTTGGCCCAAAGACCAGTGGAAGCACGGCGGCGGCACCATCTGGGGCTGGATTTCCTACGATCCCGAAACCAATCTCATTTTTTACGGCACGGGTAATCCTGGCGTTTGGAATCCCGATCAGCGTGCTGGAGACAACAAATGGTCCTGCACCATTTTCGCTCGCGACGCCGACACCGGCTACGCCCGCTGGGCCTATCAAGGTGAGCCGCACGACGAGTACGACTACGACGAAATTATGGAGAACGTCCTGATCGACATGAACTGGAAAGGCCGAATGCGCAAGCTCCTGATTCATCCCGGGCGCACCGGCTTCGTCCTCGTTCTCGATCGCGAAACCGGCGAACTTCTCTCCGCGCAAAAATTCGTCGACTCCACCAACTGGGCCAGCGGCTACGATCTCCAAACCGGCCTACCGGAATACAACCCCGCGAAACACACGCATCAGGGCGTCGTCACCACGGACATTTGCCCGTCTTCCACCGGCGCGAAAGAGTTCGTTCCCTCCGCTGTCTCTCCGCGCACCGGCTACATGTACATTCCCGCGCACAACACCTGCATGGATTACGAAGGCCTTCCCGCGAACTACATCGCCGGCACTCCCTATCTAGGCGCGAATGTGAAAATGTATCCCGGCCCTGGCGGCTATCAAGGCTTGTTCGAAGCGTGGGATCTGAAAACCGAGAAGCCCGTATGGTCCATCAAGGACCCTCTGTTCCCGGTCTATAGCGGCGTCCTTGCCACCGCTGGCGACGTGGTTTTCTACGGCACCATGGAGGGCTGGTTCCGCGCCGTCGATGCGCGCACCGGCCAAATCCTGTGGCAGTACAAAACTCCTTCCGGCATCGTTGGCGATCCCATCACCTATACCGGTCCTGATGGCCATCAATACGTCGCCATCTATTCCGGCATAGGCGGCTGGATGGGTGCAGCCGACTTCCCGGATATTTCGCTCGATGACCCCACGGCCGCGTTGGGAATCACCGGAGCGATGCAGAAGATCAAGCAATACACGTCGCCCGGCGCAAACGTCTTCATTTTCGGGTTGTAGGTGGACCCGAAATTTTCATAACGGCTCGCTCGATTCATGAGGCTAAGCGCCGCGCGACTCGCGGCTGCGTTCGATAGCGGTCTCCGGAATTCGGAGGTGTTCCGATGCGAAAATTGGCTTTGCTTGTGGTAGCCATCCTGGCGATCACCCTCTCCGGAAGAAGCCAGGTTCAAAGCACCCCGGCGGGCTCCGCGCCAGCCACGAATCCCGGCGGCTATTTCCCCATCGGACCTGTTCCCGGTTACGGCCCGACTCCTGCCGTCAAGAACGCCACCGATCCCTTCATCAATAATCCCGTCGCTCTCGCCGCCGGCCGTCGCCTCTTCGTTTGGTACAACTGCTACGGCTGTCATGGAGGCCGTGGCGGAGGCGGCATGGGCCCCAGCCTTCGCGACCGCACTTGGATTTACGGCAGCACCGACGCCGACATTTACAACTCCATTGCCGAAGGCCGCGGCAAGGGCATGCCCGCCTGGGGCCTGAAGATTCCGCAGGATCAGATTTGGCAGCTCGTCGCCTACATCAAGTCCATGCGCACCCCGCAGGAACCCGACAAACCCTAACCGAGGTACCGAATCATGCTCTTTGCCGCACTCCTTCAGGTTACCGGCTCGGAATCGATGCTCAATCCCGCGGGCACCGCCGCGCACCGCATTTCCACGCTTGGCTGGATCGTCTTCATCACCTTTATGGCCGTTTCGCTGATCATGTGGATTTTGACCGCTTGGGTCGCCGTGCGCCGCAAAGGCAGCTTAAAAGAGCACGCCCCCTATAACGCCACGGGCGGCGAACAATGGATTCTTGCCGGAGGCATCATCGTCCCGCTCGTGGTCCTCACCTGTATGTTCGTTCTCAGCGAAACCACCATGGCTCACTTCCCGATGAAACAGAAAACCGATCCTCCGCCGGAAATTGTTCTCACCGGACATCAGTGGTGGTGGCAGATTCAATATGTCTCCGGTCCCGTCGATCAACATTTCACCACCGCCAACGAAATGCACATCCCGGTCGGCCAGAACGTCGATATCCAGCTCCGCACCGCCGACGTGATCCACACCTTCTGGGTTCCGCGCCTTCACGGCAAAATGGACCTCATCCCCGGCCAGCCCAATATGATCCGCATCCGCGCCGATCGGCCGGGAACCTATCGCGGCCAGTGCTCGGAATTCTGCGGGGACCAGCATGCCAACATGGCCATGCTGGTGATTGCCGATCCGCCCGGCCAGTACGCGCAATGGGTCGCCGATCAGCGCGCCGACGCCGCTCAGCCCACCACTCCGGACACCCAGGCTGGCGAACAGGTTTTTCTCTCAGGGCCTTGCGCGTTTTGCCACACCGTTCGCGGCACCGATGCCGCCGGTGTGGTTGCCCCCGATCTGACGCATATCGCTTCGCGCGAAAGCCTCGCTGCCGATACGCTCGTCAACAACAAGGCCAACCTGGAAGCCTGGATCACCCACGCGCAATCGCTGAAGCCGGGCTGCGAAATGCCCAATCTCACCGAGTTCACCGGATTGCAGTTGCGCCAAATGACCGACTACCTCCAAACCCTCCAGTGATTTCTTAGGTTTAAATGTAACGCTGCGGCCTTTAGCGCGGCATCTTGTTTTGGGGGACGAAAACGCGCCGAGCTTCGGAGTACGCGTCACGTTTCGCGTAGCTGTCACCCGAACCGAGTCCTGGCGATGTGTGCCGGGAATCAGGGTGAGGGATCTGCTTTTGCGTCTTGGATCTTCGCGATACTTCCCAGCGGTGTCGTTCTGAGTCCGCCGTGGCGGACGAAGAATCTCTCTTCTCGTGCTTTCGAGTCTTCCAGACGCGAAGCATTTTGGACTGTGCCTCACAGCGCGGCGATGTGAATCGATCCGCCGCTGGTATGAATGCGCAGCGTCTCGCCTCCCGATCCGAGCGTGCCGTGCAGATAATCGCGTCCAAACGACCCCGAAACGCGCAGCGGCAAATCCGAATGGACGCCTCCTCCGGACGTGGACGCGTCGATATCCAAATTAGCCGCCGGATCGATCTTCACCGCGATCGACCCGCCCGAAGTGTACAAATCGCCTCCCTGCGAATCGCCCTTGTCGAATGCCGCCACGATCGATCCGCCCGAAGTCCGCGCGTCCACGCGCCCCGCCACTCCGCTGATGTGAACCCATCCGCCGCTCGTCCGCGCCACCAAAGCGCCATCGATTGCGTCCGCTTCGATTCCGCCGCCGGAAGTCGCCAGGCTTGCGTCGCCGTGGACCACCTGTGCCCGGATCGTTCCACCAGAGGTGAACGCGCGCACGTTTCCTCCCATTTGCGACACCTGAATCGTTCCGCCCGAACTGCGCAGGTCCGCGTCAGCCGCCAGCGCGAACACCTGGATGTTGCCGCCGCTGGTGCGGATTTCCACGCGCGTGTTTTTCGGCACGCGCACGTCGAAGTGCAGTTGCATTCCGCCGAAAATGGAATTTAGAAAGTCCCAAGGATCTCTTCGCCGCGCGCGCACCTCCACGTCTCCCGGATTTTCCTCGAAGCTGAAATCGATATGGTCCTGAATGTCGTCCCAGTTGCTGGTCACCACCACGTCCGCGCCGTTTTGGTCGCTACCCATCACGCTCACCGTGCCCTGGAACGTCTCCAGGACGAATCGCCCTCCCGGCTCCAGCTTCATCGTCCGGTTGATCTGCGATCCCGCCCGCGCCGTCCCCGCCGCCGCGCCAATCGCCAGCGCAATTAGCGCCGCTGCGATGCTCGCCAGTATCGCCACGCGTCGCGTCGTTCGCCTTTGCGCTGAGACGCCCGCCGCAATCTTCGCCTCCAGCGCAATTCGCTTCGCGGTCAGCATGCTCGCCGCCAGCCACGCTGCCCTGTCCGCCGTTGCTCGCCCGTTCGCCATCCCTAGCGCGTCGTCCGTCGCGCCGCCAAAGCCATCCGCGCTCGTCATCGCTCGCGGATTTGTCATCGCTGCGTGCTTCGCCCCGTCAACGCCATCCCTCTTCGTCATTGCCGTATCCTCATGCATCCCACGGAGCACCCAGCCGCAGCCCGAACCACTCGGCACCCGCTCCACCTCTTCATACGCTCGCCGCCATCATTTTGTTCCAGTTGCTTTCATGAGCCTCTTTCCGATCCACACCAAGACGTGTCTCGGGTAGTCAGGTACCCGGTCGTTTGTTTTGAACAACTTACATGCGTTTCTACTCGTTCGCTGTCTCGGGTAGGTTCTATAGGTTAGAGGTTCGATGTTAGAAGTTAGAGCGGGAAAATCGCGCACGAGAAGATGCACTGGTTCTGGCGGTCGGAAGTTGGAGGCCAGAGGCTGGAAAAGAAGATGC
>JASHPG010000125.1 GCA_030038275.1 Candidatus Acidiferrales bacterium
TACATCGGATTGGTGGACGCCGGCACCGTGGAACTGGTTCGCAAGCTGAAGAAACGCGTGGTCAGCTCGGCCGATCTGGTGCAGATGTTCGAGGCCGCATGGACTCCCGCGCAACTGAAAATGCATCTGGAGGCAGGGCACGCGATCGACCGGATCGTGCGCGACGCGTTCGGACATGCCGCGGATGCGGTCCGTAACGCGCAGCCTCTGACGGAATACGAGCTGCAGCAGTGGATGTTACAGAAATTTCGCGCCAGCGGCTTGACGACGGACGAACCGCCCGTCGTCGCCGTGCAGCCGAACAACGCGAATCCACACTACGAGCCCACGAAGGCTACCTCGCGGCCGATTCGCGCGGGAGACTTACTCCTGCTCGACGTGTGGGCGAAATGCGACAGGCCGGCGAGCGTCTATTACGACGTGACGTGGATGGGCTATCTCGGCAACCGCGTGCCGGAAGCGTATGCCAAGATTTTCCGCATCGTGCGCGAGGCGCGCGACCGCGCTATTGAATGCGTTAAATCAGCCCTGGCGAAAGGCCAAACGGTCCACGGCTGGGAGGTCGATCGCGCCGCGCGCGAGTCGATTCGCAAAGCCGGGTACGCGAAATACTTCGTGCATCGCACGGGACACAGCATCGGGCAGAACGTTCACGGCAACGGCGCGAATATGGATGGCCTGGAAACGCGCGACGATCGCAAAGTTCTTCCTGGCACCTGCTTTTCCGTTGAGCCCGGGATTTATCTGCCGGAATTTGGCGTTCGCAGTGAAGTGAACGTCTATGCGGGCGAGCGCGAAGCGCAAGTAACGGGCGCGGTGCAAACGGAAATCCTGGCGCTGCTCGCATGAACTCCAGCACGAATGGCACAATCGGAGACGATTTGACGGATTCCGCGGGACGCGAAGCATCTCTGGGACAACCGCAACCAACGTCCGGGAGCGAGTCCATCGGCGGGACCCGCGCCAACTGGCTCGCGCCGGTGATTTTGGTCGCGGCGTGGGCGGTTCCGGGTTTGGGCCACGCGCTGATGCGTCGATGGAATCGAGCGGCGGGATTTTTCTTCGCGGTAGGCGGACTCGCGGTCGCCGGATACCTGATGCGCGGCGAGGTGTTCGGCCCGCACTCGCGCGAATCGTTTGGCACGCTTGGATTTCTGGCCGACGCGGCGGCGGGCGCGTTCTATTTTGTCGCTCACGTCATCGAAACAGCCGGTCCGGATATTGCCCGCGCCACCGGTAACTACGGGACGCGCTTCGTGGCCGCCGCGGGCCTGGTGAATTTGATCGGCGTGATCGACGCGGTTGAACTTGCTCTCGGGCGGCGCGGATAAATGCTAATCAACGGGACGCGATGAACCACTTCTGGGCAATGGTGCTATTTGCTGCGCTTGTGTCGGTCGCGCTCGCGTCGCTTGGACGGCGATCGATCCGCGCGCGGCTCCGCTACGGGCTGTGGACGCTGGCGGTATTCTTGATCGTGGCGATCGGCGTCGCGTGGCTGATGTACCCACTGTCGAGATGACGCTCCGCAAATCCGGCGCAGCGGTCGTGCCGCGTTTACGCTGGATCGTCCGGCCGATACGGCATTCTGCGCAGGCGCTTGCCGGTGGCGGCGAAGATCGCGTTGAAAACGGCCGGCGCGGTCGGCGGCACGGCGGGTTCGCCCATGCCGGTCGGCGGCGTCAGATGGCTATCGGTGATGTACACCTCGACGCGGGGCATTTCGTTCATGCGCAGCACTTCGAACGTGTCGAAGTTCCCTTGAACGACGCGGCCCTTATCGATGGTGATCTCGCCCTTGAGCGTTTGCGATAAGCCAAAGACAACTCCTCCGCGCACTTGCTGCTCGATGATCGAAGGATTCACGGGCTGGCCTAGATCGACGGCGGCCCAGACGCGGTGGACCTGGACGTTCTTGTCCTTATCGAGCGAAATCTCCACGACTTCCGCGACAAACGTGTTGAACGCCTCAACGACGGCGATGCCGCGGTAGCGGCCTGCCGGCGCCGGCTTCCCCCACGCCGCTTTTTCCGCGACGAGATCGAGCACGCCGAGATTGCGCGCGTTGTTCTTCAAAAGATCGCGGCGGAATTCATACGGGTCTTTCTTCGCGGCCGCAGCCATCTCGTCGATGAAGCATTCGCGGAAGAAACCGTTCTGCGATGCGCCCACCGACCGCCAGAAGCCCTGCGGAATCGGGCCCGAAACCAAGTTATAGTTGACAGCGATATTCGGAAATTCGTATGGAAGGTTCGCTATCGCATCGACGCTGCTGTTGTCGAATCCATTCTTCACCGAACCGGGATAGAACCAGTTCATGATCGAATCGCAGGCGATGTGCGCGCTGAATGTAACCGGTTTGCCGTCAGAATCGAGCCCCGCCGAGAATCGCACCAGCGACGCGGGACGATAGTAGTCGTGCTGCATATCGTCCTCGCGCGACCAAGTGACCTGCACCGGCGCTTTCATCGCTTTTGATGTTTCGCAAGCTTCGTTGACGAAATCCGACCAGCCCCGGCGTCCGAAACCGCCGCCGAGGAACGTGGTTTGGACAATCGCCTTATCAGGACTAATGCCTGCGATTTTCGCGGCAGCATTCTGCGAAGGGGTTTGGAACTGCGTGGGAACCCAAAGTTCCGCGCTCTCTCCTTCACGGATGTCGGCGGTGCAGTTCATCGGCTCCATCGTGGCGTGCGCTTCGTAAGGAGCGCGGTACTCCGCCTCGATTTTGGTCGCCGCGCTCGAAAGAGCACCCGCCGCGTCGCCAACTTTCTTCGCCGAATAGCCGGTCTCGCTATCGAGCGATTTGGCGAAATTGGCGAAGATCGAATCGGTGGTGACGTCAGCATTCGGACCAAGATCCCACTGCACTTCGAGAGCCTTGCGCCCCTGCATGGCGTTCCAGGTGTTGTCCGCAACAACGGCGATGCCATCCGAAATCTGGACCACCTCTTTCACGCCGCGGACCTGTTTCGCTTTCGTCGCGTCGAAGCTCGCCACTTTGCCGCCGAAAACCGGGCAGCGCAGCACAACGGCGTGATACATGCCGGGACGGCGCTGGTCGATGCCGAATTTCGCGCGGCCGTTGGTTTTCTCCGGAGTGTCGAGCCGCTTGAAGGGCTTGCCGATCACTTTGAACTCGGCGGGATCCTTCAGCTTCACGTCTGTCGGAGGCTGAAGCTTCCCGGCTGCTTCGGCCAGGCTGCCGTACGAGGCGCGGCGCTTCGTGCCCATGTGCACGATTTCGCCGTCTTCGGCGCGGCATTCGGACGCGTCCACTCCCCACTTCTGAGCCGCGGCGGCGATGAGCATCTCGCGAGCCGTGGCGCCTGCTTTGCGCAGCGGCTCCCAACTGGAATGCACGCTCGTGCTGCCTCCGGTGCCCTG
>JASHPG010000126.1 GCA_030038275.1 Candidatus Acidiferrales bacterium
AATCGGCATGTACATGTTCTTGTGAACGCCCGTGTGCCGCTGGCTGGTAATCATGAACCCAATCACACCGGGCACCTCCGCAAACTCTCGAATCGTCTGCATTGAGGCTTCCGGATCGTGGAAGGGAAGCGAGAGCAGCACCTTCACGCGCGGCTCGCGCGGCAAAATCGTGCGGGTGAACCAGCGGTTGTACGCGAACGTGAGCCCCGTCGCGATGTCCGGCTCGGGATGCAGGCCCAACTCCAGCATTGGCTGCGGAAACACCACCTGGACGGCGATGCCCATCGAGTCCATCGCGCGGCGAATCAGCGTCAGGTCGCGATGTTCGTCCGATGGCGGCACGTGCTCGGCGAGATCGGCCTGGTGCGGGATGCGGCCATAGACATCCTGAAAAGTGAGGCCGACGTTGTGATTGCTGAACGCAAGCTGCTTCGCGCGCGGCCAGTCGCGGACCATCTCCTGTGCATTGTGCCTCAGCACCGGATTTTCCAGATGCTCCAGAATTTCCGCCCACGAATCGAATTCCACGTGGTGCGAGTCCACGTCCACGATGAAGTAGTCGTGCAGCTTGTAGCGCTCGATGTCGCGCCGCGCATTCGCCAAAATCTCGCGCGAATCGGTCTTCGTGGTGATCTGCTGCACCGGATGCTTCGCCGCCGTCGCATCCGCGCCATTCATCGTTTCAACCGCTTTGTTGTCGATACTCATAGCCGTTTCCTGGTTCGCCTTTGACTTTGCGGGTGCCGTTTATCCTGAGCAGTTCCGAAGGGCATCCTTCGCGACGTTTGCGGAGGGTGCGGATTTTGCTCTTTGCCTGGCGCTTCCGCGCTTGTCATCCCGAACCCAGCCGTGGCGCTTTTTAGCCGCGGATGAAGGTGAGGGATCTGCTTTTAGAGATGCGCGGTTCTCACCTAAACTTTGAATCAGGTTCCTGGTGCGCCGGCATCCGCATCCGCCTGTCGCGCCGTACGCGAAAACCACAACGCTAAGTCAAACGGATTCAGCCGATGCGCCCGCAGCAGCGCGCACGCCACAACCATCGCCTCCGTCGTCGAAATCGACGCGTCAACCGGCGGAATCTCGCGTTCGATTTCTTCCGTCACCGCCGCGTACAGCCGCACGGCTTCCGTCAGTAGCGCGGTGACGTCGTCCTGCGGCACGGCGGCAATTTTGCCAGCTTCGAGTGTCGCGGCGATGCGCTCGTGGACCGCGCGCGTCAAATCGCCCAAATGCGGATTGGCATCAGACGCTGACATAAATGCCGCTGGGATTTTCTTCGACGGCGACGCGCAGCAACTTGGCCGTGGGCTTGCCGGGATGCGTGCCGGTCTGAATGTCGTATTCGTAGCCGTGCCATGGGCAGACGATGTGCAGCCGCGATTCGTCAAACGCGAATCCGCGGCTCGCGCCGTTTTCGTCGATCACTTCCGTGACGCGCGGCACGATTTTCCCTTGGCACACCGGGCCGCCCTGATGCGCGCAGCGGTTCTGATACGCGTAGAGCTTTCCCTGAAAGCGAAAAATGCCGACAGTCATGCCGGCTACATCGACAATCAGGCGTCCGCCCTCGGCAACTTCGTTGCTGGGGCCGACGAAAATCTTTTGCGAGGTGGCTGGCATGGTTCGCTTCGCTTGACGCTCCGCGCGGCGCCACGTCCGTGTCTGGTTGGCAGCGCGCCTGCTGGCGACATCCTACCAAATCCGGCGGGAGGGGGAGCTGAAAATTGGGTTGGGCGGCAAGGGCCGCCGGCTCACGCCTGCCCGTCTTGCGTTGAGCCCGGCGTCCATGCGAACCGGCTCGGCAAAAGCGCGGGCTGTGGTTCGGCGCGATTTAGGGCGCAATTGTCGCCGCGAATCGGTGTGATTAACAGCATTCGCGGTACACGCGATGCGCTTTTTGGTGTATGGACGCTACATCAGTTACTGCGAAATAGATTCGCCTGCCATTCGCCCGTCATGCTACGAAATTGGCTAACGCCGCGCCGCGAAAAACTCCTGAAGTAGCGCAATCGCTTCGGCGGCCAGCACCCCAACGGTGATTTCGACGCGGTGGTTCAGGCGCGGCGAATCGAGAATCGAGAAACACGAGCGCACCGCGCCCCCCTTGGGATCGTCCGCGCCGTACACAAGGCGAGCGACGCGCGCCTGAATCATCGCTCCGGCGCACATGGCGCACGGCTCGATCGTTACATAGATCGATGTGTCCTTAAGCCTGTAGTTTTCAATGGCATGAGACGCTTCGCGCAGCGCGATGATTTCGGCGTGCGCGGTGGGGTCGCAGTCGCCGATGGTGCGATTTCCAGCGCGCGCGACGATGCGTCCATCGAGCCCGACGACCGCGCCTACCGGAACTTCACCGCGAGCCGCCGCGGCGCGGGCTTCGTCGAGCGCCGCGCGCATGAATTCTAAATCGAGGGAAATGGATTTGGCCATTGCAGCGCAGCATAACACGAGGCGCAACAATCGGTTGCGCGGCCAGCGGCGCTAGCTCTGCACGGCGGCTTTCGGGCGGAAGAGCAGCGAAAAATAATAGAGCGCGGCGCCCGCGGCGATGATCGCGAGGCCGATTACGAGTTCGCTGGTGTGGCCGACGAATTCGTGGCGGTCGCGCACGAGCGCGGCGACGATCAGCGCCACGGGCGGCACGCCAATCGCGATTGCGCCCAAAAGTCCTCCGGGAACACGATAGGGACGCGCCAGATTTGGCTCGCGAATCCGCAGCGCTGCGAGCGCCCAAAATTCGAGCAAGACGCTGAGTCCGGTAAGCAGAACGTCGAGCAGCAGGCTGTGCTCGAATCCGAGCGGGAAGCACAGCGCCCAAAATCCCGCGCAGGCAATTACGGAAACCCATGGCGTGGCGTTTCGCGAGCTTTCGCGCGTGAAGATTTTCGGCAGAAAACCGTCGGCGGCCATCACCGACGGCAGGCGCGTGAACGACATCATCAAACCGCCGAACGTTCCGATCGATCCTATGACGGCAGCGACGGTGATAGCGATGGCGAGCGTTTCGCCGCCAAGGATGCGGCCGACATCGACCCAGCCACCGGTGACCCAGGCGTTGGGGTCGAGGCCGGTGCGCGCGACGGCGGCGACGGGCGCGAGATAGGTGATGACAACCAGAATCACAGCGCCGAGCATGGTGCGGCTGTACGTCCGCTGCGGATTGGCTACTTCGCCGGCCACGGTGGACATGTTGTCCCAGCCCATGTAGTTCCACATGGCGATCAAAAGGCCGCCGAGCAAATCGGCGTGGTGGAGCGGAGCGGCGCGCGGGATGCTGGGATGCGAATGGAAAATCGCGAACGCGATCAATACCGCGAACGGCGCGAGCAGCGCGATATTCAAATAGATGGACCCTTCGCCGACTGCGCGCGAGCCGACAAGGTTCCAGAGAGTGCAGAGCGCGATCATGCCGAATCCGAGCGCGAGACCTCGATGGCCGCTGACAAGCGGCGGCGCGAGCTGGCCGATGTAGTCCACGAATAAATTCGGATAGAGCGCCATTTCGAAGACGCTGCCCGCGAGAGAAAGCCACGTTTCCTGGTAGCCCCAGAAGGGCCCGAGGCCGCGTCGCACCCAGACGTAAAAACCTCCTTCCTCGGGAATCGATGTGGCCAGTTCGCTGACCATCATCGCGGAAGGGACGCTCCAAAGCAGCGGAGTGAACAGGAGAATCAGGAGCGCATCTCTGTAGCCGGTTTTTTGAACGACCTCTTCGAGCCCGTACGGGCCGCCGGCGACGATGAAGTAGGTGGCGGCAATCATCGGGAGAAGCGTGAGCTTGGAGGAGACTTTCGCGTTTGAAGAGGTGTAGGCGGCTTGCGTGGATAAAGGCATCGGGGCGCAGTGTAAACCGAATCATCGCTTACCATGCGTGATTTCAGCAGAGGCGCGGAGGCGGCGGGACAAAACAGGCGACGGGAAACGTCACAGGCGGCGAAGTTCGAATACGGGACGGCATCCTTCCGGTATAAGATGGCGGTCGAAAAATTTTCAAGTCAGATGGAACTTCGGAAAGATCCGATAACGCGCAGTTGGGTTGCGATCGGGCAGGCGGAGCGCACGAGCGAGCGCGAGTCGCCATGCGCGCTGTGCCTTGCCGCTCAGAGCGACTCTCGTTCGCTGCTCGATGTGCCGGCGCAGGGCGCTCCACAGGTGCGCGTTTACCCGCATTTCCGGCCATTGTACCGGATCGAGGGCGAACCGAGCCGCAGCGCGGAGGGAATTTTCGACCGCATGGAAGCGGTGGGCGCGCATGAAATCATCATCGAGACGCCAAACCATGAACGGCCGCTGACGGAGCTGAGCGATGAAGAAATCGCGCGGGTGCTGGAGACATATGCGGCGCGAATCGCGGATTTGAAGCGCGATGCACGATTCAAGTACGTGACGGTGCTAAAGAATCATGGAGCGGCGGCGGGCGAGGAATGGAATCACGCGCATTCGGAAGTGGCGGCGACGACGTTCGTGCCACGGCGCGTGCTTTACGAATTGCGGGCCGCGCGAGACTGGTACAGGCAGCGCGAGCGATGCGTTTTCTGCGACATTCTGCGCCAGGAAATCCGGCAGCAAAGTCGCATGGTGGATAGCGTTGGAGACTACCACGCATTCTGCCCGTACGCCTCGCGGGTGCCGTTCGAAACGTGGCTGCTGCCGCGGACACATAACCACCAGTTCGAAGCGTCTGTGCCGGGCGAAAATCGCCGCGACCTGGCGCGGCTCTTGCGGCGCACCTTGCGCAGGCTGACGAAGATTTCGCCGAATTATCACATGGTGGTTCATACGGCGCCGAGCACGCTGCAAACCAAGGGCGAATTAAGCGAATATTGGCGGACGATCGGGGGAGATTATCATTGGCACTTCGAAATCCTGCCGATTATGACAGCGCGAAGCAAGTCATATAGCTTGAAGGAAGTTTATTTTAACGGGACGTTTCCCGAGCAAGCGGCGGAACGATTGCGCCAGATCGAGCCGGAAACATGAGTGCGCCGTCAATATTTCCCGGAGGATCCAGCGCGGGCCACGGAAACAGGAAAGGCAACAATGCCGGCCGGAGGCCGGCGCTACAGGCAAGAAGCAATCTCGATATGAAGGAGCGTGGCGGGATTTTCTTTCGGCTGATTTTTCTGCTGTTTCTGGCTTGCTTCGTTTTTGCGATTTACTTGGTGAGGCACCCGTTGATGCGGGTGGCCGGGAATTTCTGGGTTGTGGACGATGGTCCGGCAGCGTCGGACGCGATCGTGATCTTGGGCGACGACAACTATGAAGGCGACCGGGCCAACCGGGCGGCGGATGTGCTGAGGGAGGGCTGGGCGCCGCGAATTATTGCCAGCGGGCGCTATTTGCGTCCTTACGCCAGCATCGCGCAACTGGAGCAGCAGGATTTAGAACAGCGGGGAGTGCCCGCGAGCGCGATCGTCCTTTTGCAACATCGCGCGACTAACACACGCGAAGAAGCGGAAGCGATCGGGCAGTTCATTTCGTCCCACGGGTGGAAACGCGTGCTGGTGGTTACGTCGAATTACCACACGCGGAGAGCGCGGTACATACTGTCGCGCGTGTTGCCCGCGGGAACCGAGCTAAGGATGCTTTCGGCGCGAGACGTCAACTACGATCCAGACTCGTGGTGGCAGACGCGGCGGGGAACGAAAATATTTTTTCACGAAAGCGTAGGGATGATCGTGGCCATGTGGGAGCTGCGGCATCAGGATCCACGAACGGTCACGCCCAGGTCCGGTATCCGGGGCTGGCTGGGGATCGGGGAGTTGTATCCTTTCGGCACCAGTCCGGGCTAGGAGCATTTACAGCCTGCGACCGGTATAATATGTTTTGGTCACCGCAGAATAGGCGCGCTTCATGGCGTAATCAGGAAAGTCTGCGAAAGTCTCAGCGCATCTAAACGGTGCGCCGGGGACCCGCTGGGGAGGAGGAATCCTATGTGGCGTAAACCAGAGGCCAAGCCATCTTCAGACGAACCGAATGCTCCCGGTCCTATACCTGCCAGAACGCAGGTTCAGAA
>JASHPG010000127.1 GCA_030038275.1 Candidatus Acidiferrales bacterium
AGTTGGCGGCGTGTACAAGCCGGTGGTTGCGTCGATGGTTCCATTGGTGGCCCCGCCGCTCACGCTCCAACTAAACGTCGCCGATGGTTCGCTGGGCAAGAATGCGCTGAACTGCACCTGCGCGCTGGCATCCGAGGGCACGCTCGCCGTTCCCGGATATACGGTCACGACTCCGCTCGCTGGCGGTGCGGGACTTCCTCCGCCCGTGTTGCCGCCGCCACAGCCGGAAACCGCTAAAATCGCCACGATTGCAGCAGCCACCAAAGACGCGAACTTAGTAGTCCTCATCAAAAGAGCTCCCAAAGGTCGGTTTCGCCTACTGGAAAACCCACAACTCCAGCGCGATTACATCATCAGATAGTTTCCGCGCACGGCAACAAAGAGTTCCACGAAAGTTTCGTTCGCTGTAACCCCACCAACCGGACGCCGTGCCGAGCTACTCCCTCGCCGACACCGCTTCGCACATACGAACACATCTCCGCGGAAAAAGTTGTATGCGTGCGGGCGAAATGAAGGAAATGACGTGCAAACTGCCGCACACTTCACAAGGCAGAGCTCTAATTGCGCAGTGGCTTGCCAGTTTTCAGCGTGTGCGCGATGCGTTCCTGCGTCTTGCGTTCGCCGCAAAGGCTGACGAACGCTTCGCGCTCCAAATCGAGAATGTATTGCTCCGGCACAGTTTGTGGCGCAGTGATCCCGCCGCCCGAAAGGATGTACGCGAGTTTGCGCGCCACAACGCCATCGTATTCCGTGGCGTATTCACCGCGGACGAGCATATGAATGACCAGCCTCGCCGCGGAATAAAACTCTTCTCCCAACACGCGGATTTCGGCGGGTGCAGGCGGATGATATCCGGCGCGCACCAACGCCAGCGCCGTTTCTTTCGCGTCCGCGATCTGCCGGTCGCGATTCATGGAAATCAGATCCGAATCGCGCAGGAAACCCAGCGAACGCGCATCCTCGCCGCTGGTAGACACTTTGGCCATGGCCACGTTTTCGAAAACGTGCCGCAGCACGTGAAATAGATCCAGGCTCCCGCCGGACGCCGACTGCTCGTTCGCGCGAATGAGCATCTCCTTCGAACCGCCGCCGGCGGGAATCAGCCCCACGCCCGCCTCGACGAGTCCCATGTACGTCTCCGCCGCGGCGTGAATCCGCGCGCTATGCAACGGAATCTCGCAGCCGCCTCCCAGCGCCAGCGCGTGAGGCGCGGCCACCACCGGACGCGGCGCGTACTTAATCGCCATATTGGCGCGCTGAAACTGCTTCACCGCCAGATGAATGTCGTCCCATTCGCCCTCTTGAGCCGTCAGCAGCAGCAGCGCGAGATTCGCACCGGCGGAAAAATTCGGGCCCTGGTTGGCGATCACCATAGCCTCGAACGCCGTTTCCAGCCGCGCCACGCCCGCGTTCAGCATCGCGACGATATCGCCGCCGATGGCGTTCATCTTGGCGTGAAATTCGCAGCAAACCACGCCGTCGCCCAAATCGATCAAGCTGGCGCCGGAATTTTCCTGCACCACCTTCGACCGTTCCTTAAGCGACTTCAGGAAGATCATCCCGGCGGGCTCCGTGAGCGCCATTAGCGCGTTCGCCCCAAAATCGAAATACCGCGTGTGCCCTTTTTCCATGTCGTAAAAAGTTTTCTGCGGCGAGACCATCACTTTCGACACTAGCGGCGGCATCGGCTTACTTTCGCGCTCCAGCGCCTGAACCACTCGTCCCGCGCCGATCGCGTCCCACATCTCAAACGGACCGAGTTCCCAGCCGAATCCCCAGCGCATTGCCTTGTCCACGTCCAAGATGCTGTTGGCGATCTCCGGAATTCTTCGGGCCGCGTATAGAAACGTATCGCCCATCGTCGCCCACATGAATTGGTTCGCCTTGTCGCCTTTGCCGTCGATCGCCGGCTCGAAAAGCGCCTTCACGCGTTGACCGGTATTTTCAATCGCCTTTCCCGCCTCAATTGACGCGAACTTCGCCTTGCGCTGCGGCCGGTATTCCATCGTGTGCCAATCGAGCGTCAGAATTTCCGACTCGCCGCCGGCGCCCTTCACCCTCTTGTAAAAGCCGCTGCCGGTTTTCTCGCCGAGCCACTTGCGTTGCATCATCTCTTCGAGCAGCGGTGGAACTCGAAACAGCTCGCGCGATTCATCATCCGGAATGTTGTCGTAAAGATTGCGCACCACGTGCACCAGCACATCCAGCCCAACGATATCCGCCGTGCGGAACGTCGCCGAGCGCGGCCATCCGATAGCCGGTCCGGTGCAGGCATCCACCTCCTCAATAGTCATGTCCAGCGCCTGCATCTGACGAATCGCGTTGAGCATGGAAAACGTTCCGATACGGTTAGCGATAAAATTTGGCGTGTCTTTTGCCAGCACCACGCCTTTTCCCAACCGCATGTCACAAATTTCCGCGAGCGCCTCCATTACTTCCGGCAGCGTCTTAGGTCCGGGGATCAGCTCGGCCAGCTTCATATAGCGCGGCGGATTGAAAAAATGTGTCCCCGCCCAGTGCTTTTGGAAATCTTCCGACCGGCCTTCCGCGATTTTGCGAATCGGCAGCCCAGACGTATTCGTCGTGACGATTGTCCCCTGTTTGCGCACCGCTTCCAGGCGCTCGAAGAGCTGGCGCTTGATCTCCAGGTTTTCCGCGACCGCTTCGATGATCCAGTCCGCCTGCGCGCACCACGCCAGATTGTCGTCGAAATTTCCGGGAGTGATCAGCCGCGCCGTTTCTGGAGTGAAAAAAGCCGCGGGCCGGGCCTTCTTCGCGGCTTCGAGTCCGCTTAGCACGATCCGGTTGCGAACGGCTGGATTTTCGACCGTCAGCCCTTTCCGCTTCTCATCAGGCGTCAACTCCGGCGGGACGATATCCAACAGAAAGCACGGGATTCCGGCATTGGCAAGGTGCGCGGCGATTCGCGAACCCATGGTGCCGGCGCCGAGCACGGCAGCTCGTTCGATCGGGCGTCTCATCAGGAACTCCTCGGCTGTCATGGTTACAAAACGGTCAGCCGGGGGTCAACGGGAAACGCGCGCGCGCCGTAACTCTGCTAGAGTATTTTTGCTGGAGACTTACGCAATGGCAGCCGTTACCAGTTGGCTTTCGCGGGCGGTGCGCGGATTGCGCGCCTTCGCGTATCCGGAGAACGGCATCCGCCCAAAGGTCGGCCTCGCTCTTGGAGGAGGTTTCGCCCGCGGCATCGCGCATCTAGGTGTCCTGCGCGTCTTCGAAGAAAACGATATCCCCATCGACTTCATCGCCGGTACCAGCGTCGGCGCGCTGATCGCCGCGGCGTACGCCAGCGGCGCATCGCTCGACTACATGGAAAGTCAGGGATCGCTTACCACGTTTCACGATTTCGGCCGCTGGACGTTGTCGCGCTACGGCATGGCTTCCAACATGCGCCTCGAACATTTTCTGCATCGTTTCACGCCCGCCGAATACTTTCACCAGACCAAAATTCCGCTCAGCATCGTTGCTACCGACCTCGTCACCGCAAAAAGCGTGCATTTCACCGACGGCGAAATCGGTCCGCCGCTGCGCGCCTCCTGTGCCTATCCAGGGCTGTTTATGCCCATCGAGTACCGCGGCCACCTACTCGCGGACGGTTTTTTGACGGAAGCCGCTCCGGCCGAAGCCGTCCGCGAACTCGGCGCCGAGTTGGTGATCTCCGTCTACCTTGATCCGGCGTTAGTCGACGACCGCCCACGCAACACCATCGACGTCATCAGCCGCTCGTTTTCGATTATTCAACGGCATCTCGTCCAGCCTTGGCGCCAGCAGACCGACATTCTGATCGAGCCGAATGTGGACAACGTCCTCTGGCATGAATTTTCGAAGACGCCGCAGCTCGTCGCCGCCGGAAGAGCCGCCACCGAAGCCGCCTTGCCAAAAATCAAAGCCACGTTACGGACCCATCAAGCAGATCGCGGCCGTCAGCCCGCGCGGGCTATGGCGCAAAAGTGATTTGTGGTTTTTGATTGGTGCAAACAACCCGATTGGCGGATGCGGACCCGAAGGTTCAGCTCTTCAACTGGACGCATCTGGCGCGCCTGCGGCAACTGTCGGCGGCGCCGTTTCCTCTTCGCGAATTTCCAACTTCACAGGCTGCCCATTCCCCTTCCCGCGCTTCGTGAACCATTCGCTCATCGACGCGGCGAGCCGCGCCGGCTCGACTTGCAGCCCGGCCTCCATTCGTCCATCGCCCGTCGGCAGCGTGTCGTCAAATTCCGCCGAGCCAGTGAAATTGCGCATGCAAAAGCTATCCAACCAATCAAGCGGCACTGGCTTGCGTTCAACCCCGATGATCGTCTCAACTCGCAATTTCCGCGCGAACATGCGCGCAGTATAGCATCGCGCTGCCTACCGCTTCGGCTCGACGAGTTCTTCAGCCTGTCGCTTCTCCGCTCGCTTCTTCCTGCCCAGCCAGCTCAGTAAGGCGAAGATCAAAACCGCGTAGTAAATCTCGTTCACCGCGATTGCGATCCGCAGCGCGTTCGAAATATCGCCAATCCAGCTCCCGCTCGACGGCGCCTGTAATCCGAAAATAAATCCCGGCGAAACTGCGTAACGCGCGACGTTCGCAAGGCCGCCTGCATCCGCACTGGCGAGAGCCACCACAGCGAGCGGCGCCGCCAGCAACACCGATAATATGATCCTGATTTTCACGCCTCGAAGCGTAGCATCTTTCGCCATGCGCTCAAGCTAAACCGCGTCCAACCGCGTCCAATCCTTGCTTTTACGTGTACGGTGACCTATGATTTTTAATTAGTATGGCTTGTATTTGACGCAAACGGCGAATGCGCTTGGATTTGCTGCCGCGAGCGCGCAACTTAACGTGGAGGTCCGGTGTCAACGCCGCTCGAAAGTTGGGTAGAAGAATCGGCAAGGCTCACGAAACCCTCAAAAATCGTCTGGTGCGACGGCTCCCAGCCCGAAATCGATCGGATCGCCGCCGAAATGGTCCGCGACGGAACTTTCATCGATCTGAATCAAAAGACATTCCCAAACTGTTACCTCCATCGCAGTAATCCTAATGATGTCGCCCGCACCGAAGGCCTTACTTTTATCTGCACTCGTAAAAAAGAAGACGTCGGCCCTACGAATAACTGGATGGCTCCGGCCGAAGCGAAAGACAAAGTTCGTCCCCTTTTTGACGGCTGCATGGCCGACCGCACGATGTACGTCGTTCCCTACATCATGGGCCCCGCCCAATCTCCTTACAGCAAAATCGGCGTGGAAATCACCGACAGCGCCTACGTGGTCGCCAACATGCGCATCATGTCGCGCATGGGCAAAGTTGCTCTCGACCGCCTCGGCAGTTCCTCCGATTTCGTGCCGGGCCTTCATTCCGTCGGCGATCTGAACCCCGAGCGCCGCTTCATCCTGCACTTTCCCGAGGAAAAATTGATCTGGAGCGTCGGCTCCGGCTACGGCGGCAACGCTCTGCTTGGAAAAAAATGTTTCGCGCTGCGAATCGCCAGTTGGATGGCGCGTGAACAAATGTGGATGGCCGAGCACATGCTCGTGCTTGGACTCGAAGACCCCAGCGGCAAAGTCACCTACATGGCCGCCGCGTTTCCGAGCGCCTGCGGAAAAACCAACCTCGCCATGATGGTTTCCGCGCTTAAATCCGAGGGCTATCGCGTCTGGACCATCGGCGACGATATCGCCTGGATGCACATCGCCGCGGACGGCACTCTGCGCGCCGTTAATCCCGAAGCCGGATTCTTCGGCGTTGCCCCCGGCACTAACGCTAAAACCAATCCCAACGTGATGAGCGCGATCCATCACGATACGATTTTCACTAACGTCGCCATGACGGAATCGCGCGAGCCCTGGTGGGAGGGCATGGACGGCGAAGCGCCTCGCAATCTGACCGACTGGCACGGCAATCCGTACGCGCCCGGCAAAGCCACCGCGGCGCATCCGAACTCGCGCTACACCGTTCGCGCCTCGCAGTCGCCCTCCATTTCATCGCATTGGGAAGATGCTGCGGGCGTGCCGATTTCAGCCTTCATCTTTGGAGGCCGCCGCGCGCGCGTTGCCCCGCTCGTTTACGAATCATTCGATTGGCAGCACGGAGTCTTCGTTGGCGCCACGATGGCCTCTGAAACTACGGCTGCCGCCACCGGCGCCGTCGGCGTTACGCGCCGCGATCCCATGGCCATGCTTCCCTTCTGCGGTTACAACATGGCCGATTATTTCGGCCATTGGCTCGAAATGGGCCGGAAGCTCAAGAATCCTCCTAAAGTTTTCCACGTGAATTGGTTCCGTCGCGGCGCGGACAACAAATTCCTGTGGCCCGGCTACGGCGAGAACGTCCGCGTGTTGAAGTGGATGCTCGACCGCATCGAGCATCGCGCCGACGCCACCGAGACTCCTATCGGCTTTGTGCCCACTCCGAATTCGCTCACGCTCGACGGCCTTTCAATCTCGCGTACCACACTCGACGAGCTTCTCCAAGTGGACGTAAACGATTGGGTGGAAGAAGATCAGGCCGTCGGCAAATTCTTCGAGAGGTTCGGCAACCGGCTTCCGGCCGCGCTTCGCGAAGAGCACAAGGCCCTCGGCGAACGCCTCTCCGGCTCGTCCGTCGCCACCCGCTAGCGTAGGGGCACAGCATGCTGTGCCCGGTCTTTTGCGGTCTATGCCGACAGCGGCGCGGTCGCCCTCTCACCTCTGCGGCCGGGGATCGATGATCGCGACTGCCGCAGGGCCCGCGCTCACGCGCAGCTCGTACGTCGCAATCTTCCTGCGTTGCGCCGTTCCCGCAATCCGTGCTGTCCGCGCTTCGCCGCTGTTTCGATAGATATGTATTTGAATCTCGTACTCCTCACCATCCGCCGCCGTGCCCAGTGACACGATCAAGCGGTACTTTCCCACTGGAGGATTCCGCACGTCGATGGTCTGCGTGGTGTTCGGATCCACGCGCCCGCTGTCGTAAGCAAGCAGCGCGTCTTCGTCGTACGTGGAATCCGGAATGGCGCGCGACGTTTTCTTTGTCCGCGGATCGTAGCCAGTCTCTTTTCCATCCGGCGCAATTAAAAGCATCTGCACCTTCGCCGCCACGATCGACAGCTCGCTGTTCGCCGCGCCCGAACTATCTTTCGCCCTCGCCGCGCCGCGCTCCTGTCCCGCCGTAGCAAAGGTGCCAGTCGCGCCGGCGAACGCCAGCAAAACGCACACGAGCACGCCACGACGCGCATGAGCGAGCATGTCCTCTTATCTCCGGCTGGCAATCTTATTTGATTTGTTTGCGCCGAGCTATTCCGTTGGCGCGGCGGCTGGCTAGAGCGCGCCGCCCGCGTGCTAATCCTGAAACGCTGTGCATATGCCGCGCGGCCCCGGACCGGGCGTCTGGCCGCTAACTAGCCTTCCGCAGTGTTTCGGGACCCGCGCTGGCAACCACCGGCCGTACCGTCGTATATTTCAGTGCCGAGGCGCCCGTCGATCTCGCTACCGCCACGAACATAAACGCGCCCATGAACGCGCCGATGATTCCCGGAACTACGTAAACGTTGTCGATGTGATACGCCCAATGGCCCAGCACCGGGCTGCCAAGCCACGCTCCAATCCACCCTACCGTCCATTTCGCGAAAAATCCGTCCAGTCTCCCCAACGCCCGGTAGCGAATCGCAAATTGCATGATCACTGCCGCGATGAGGCCCAAAATCAATAACGTCAAAAATGACCCGAAGTGCATACCGATCATGTCTCGCCTCCTTCCACGAGGCCAACGATGCCCGGTCCGGGAAAACCGCGAAATCCCTAAGTAATAGGATGTACGCCCTTCAACGCTCGTTGCACTGGCGATGCGCTTCATTCAGCCGCGAACTGCCTCCGTGCTGCATCTCGGCCGCGCTAACTTATTCGCCGGTTCTCTTGCTCCATGTGCCGTTTATACGCGTAAAACACCGCCAGCAGCGGCGGCGCTAGAAAAACTCCCCAGAACGGAATCGCAAACGCCAGCACGATCGGCGCGACAATCGACGCCCAAATCGGCACCTTCGCCGTCCGCTTCATCAGGTAAGGCTGGAGCGCCAGCGAATCCACCACGACGATGCCTGCGTAAAGCACCAGAACGTACAGCGGATGTTCCCAATCGCCGAA
>JASHPG010000128.1 GCA_030038275.1 Candidatus Acidiferrales bacterium
GCTTATGTCTCAGGTTTTCGAGCTTGTCCCTGAGGCCGGTTCCTCCAGCAACCGGCGCAAGCACGAGCGCTTGCGCATTCGCACCCTGATTTACGCGGAGTTGGACCAGGACAATGGAGGAATCGTACTCGACGCGAGCGAAACCGGCATATCGGTGCATGCCGTTGTGCCGCTGATGGGCGACGTCCTGCCGCGACTGCGGTTGAAACTGCCGGATTCGAGCGGCTGGATCGAAACCGGCGCGCGCGTGGTCTGGACGCGCGATTCGGGAAAAGTAGCCGGTTTGCAATTCGAGGAACTGCCGGAGCCGGCCCAGGCGAACATACGGATGTGGCTTTCGAAAGAAGCTTCGGCGGATGAGGATGAAGCCGCGGATTTGGGCGCCGGCTCAGCGCCCATCGACAAAAGTGGGCCGGTGACACAGGAAGCCGCCCACATTTCCGAAGCCGACAAGGAACCTCGCAAATCGCTCCTGAGTATCCTCCCCAAGCCCGGCGTTGCCGTCAAAAACTCCTCTTCCTTCTCTGCGGAGTTAAGCAACTCTCGGAGCGAGGACGCTGAGTCTCACGCGCATGATGATCCGTCACCAGAACTCTCACAGCGAGCCTTCACTCCGGCCTTCCTTCCCGAGCAATCTCGCCGGTCGGCCGCATACCTTTGGCTAGTCGCGCTCGCGATCGTCTTGACCGCATCGGGTTGGGCGGTGGGGAGTGGCAGATTTCGTCCAACGGTCGAGCGTTTGCGCGCGTTTATGCAACCGGCCGCCCCAAGCAACCCCGTCGCGGCCGTGGAAAACGACCGATCCAGTGTCCCAGTGAACGAAATTCAAATACTGGACGAGAACAATCATCTCCGTACGATCTCGCTCGTCGCCCGCGCTACCGGGGACGTCCCAGCGACGCCGAAACCAATCGCGCCAGCTTCGGCCACCGAGCCGAATAATCCGTCGGGGATGAATCTCCAAGTTTGGACGCTGGCGTCGCCGCAGAGTTCCGCCGCGTCTCGCAATCTGAGCGCGACCCGAAGCGGCGCGCCGCCGTCGGTGGACGGAGCCACCCACGCTCCGGAGATTTCAACCGTTGTGCCCATCCCCGTTGACATAACCAATCCGGATTCGTTGCCGAAGCCCAACGTCGTTACCGGAGTTTTGCAGCGCGGAGTGTTGATCCATAGAGTCGATCCTGTTTATCCCCAAATCGCGTCAGAACAGCACGTTTCCGGCACAGTCGTCCTGCAAGCCACTGTAGGAGCAGACGGAGCGGTCCGCGACGTGCGCGTCATCAGCGGTTCGAAGCTGCTGGTGCAGTCGGCTGTGGGCGCCGTCAGGCACTGGCGGTATTCTCCTACCCTCTTGGACGGCAAACCGGTTGAGTCGCAAGTGGAAATCAGCCTCGTTTTCAGCCAGCCAAGCGAAAAGTAAATCGAACTAATCAGCCGTAGCGAGCTACCAGACTTCTGGCCGTTGGTATCTCATTTAAGATAACTGGATCCCAGGTACGATTTCCTGCACCCCCAAGGATTCCTCTATAATGAATTCGCTCACCCTTTCGCGAATTAACTAAATGCCGCTATTCAAAACAGCTCAGCCGGTCGGTAGCCTTCCAGGAGCCGCGCGGATTGGTGCGCCACGCGGTATATCGCGCACGGGCCAGCCCGTGGAATCGGCGAAGCTCGTTTGGAAGCTTCTGCCCGATGTTTGGGCGTTGCTGAAACCCCGGCGCAGCGTGCTGCTGCTCGGCTTGGTTCTTATGGTGATCAACCGGCTCACGGGCTTGGTTCTGCCGTACTCAATGAAGCCCTTCGTTGATCACGTCATCCTGAAACATCAGATCACGCTTCTTATGCCGCTGGTAGCCGCGGTCGCGATAGCCACGGTGCTGCAAGGAATCACTTCGTATTCGCTCACGCAAATTCTTTCCAAATCCGCGCAGCGGATGATTACCGAACTGCGCGTCAGGGTGCAAGCGCATGTCGGACGCCTGCCGGTCACCTACTACGATAAGAACAAGACTGGTGTGCTGGTTTCCCGCATCATGAGCGACGTGGAAGGCGTCCGCAATCTGATCGGTACCGGGATCATTAATTTCCTCGGGGGCATTCTGACCGCCGTCTTCGTGCTGGTCCTGCTGCTCCGTATCAATTTCGCGCTGACCGCCGTCGCCATCCTCGCGCTGCTGATATTCGGCGTCGGTGTTAGCCAGGGACTGAAACGAATCAGGCCGCTTTTCCGGGCGCGCCCGAAATTGAATGCGGAAGTAACCGGCCGGCTCACTGAATCGCTCGGAGGAGTGCGCGTGGTGAAGGGTTATCACGCTGAGGAGCGCGAGGAATCCGTTTTTCAGGGCGGCGTGCATCGTTTGCTTCAAAATGTGCTGGATACCCTCACTGCCACGTCGCTGATGGGCGCCGGCGCCACGTCCATGCTGGGCATAATCACCGCGCTGATGCTCTTCATCGGCGCACGCGAAATTTTTACTGCCAAGATGACGCTAGGAAGTTTGACCGAGTTCCTTGCATTGCTGGCCATGCTCGTCTCGCCGATCGCGCAAATCGCCACGATAGGGCCGCAGATGACTGAAGCGCTGGCAGGACTCGAGCGCACCCGCGAGGTATTGAATGAAGATCCCGAGGATACCGATCCCCAGCGAACCGTCTCGCTCGGCCGCGTCGAGGGTCAAGTGAAATTCGAGCGCGTGAATTTCGCTTACGAGGTCGGCAAACCTGTGCTGCATGACGTGGAATTTGAAGCGCGACCCGGCATGGTCACGGCGTTCGTAGGCCCATCCGGCGGCGGAAAATCGACGATCATCGGCCTGATCGCGGGATTTTATCGGCCGCTCGAAGGGCGAGTGCTGGTGGATGGCGTCGATATCGCCCAAGTGAAGCTCGGTACCTACCGCACGCAACTCGGCGTCGTGCTTCAGGACACTTTTCTCTTCGACGGTACGATCCGCGAGAACGTCGCTTTCGGGCGCCCGGAATCGAGCGAAGAAGACGTGCTCGCCGCCTGCCGCATCGCGCGCGTGGACGAATTCGCGGAACATTTCGAGAAAAAGTACGACACGGTGGTGGGCGAGCGCGGCGTCAAACTTTCCGGCGGACAAAAGCAGCGCGTCTCAATCGCGCGCGCCATTCTGGCCGATCCGCGAATTTTGATCCTGGACGAAGCCACTTCGAGCCTGGATTCCGAATCGGAGGCGATGATTCAGGAAGGCCTTCGTTATCTCATGCGCGGCCGCACCACGTTCGTGATCGCTCATCGCCTTTCCACCATCCGCCGCGCGGATCAGATTTTGGTGGTTGAAGCCGGACGCATCATGGAACGCGGCACGCACGAATCGCTCTATGCGGCTCGGGGACGTTATTACGACCTTTACACGCGGCAGCATGGCGTGGAAACGAATCTCTTTCTCGCGCCTGGAGAAGGTGGCGACGCAATGCCCGAAGAGCGCCAGCGCGGCGCCGGGCCGGGTTTCCAGCCCGAGGCTGGCGAGTCGGTTTTGCCGGAGGCTATCCGGTTCGTCGAGCGGCAACGAGGTTAACTTACCGCCGGGTTTCTCCGATCTGGACAATTCACAAATTTCAGAAAAATCATATAATCGCTGGCCCGCATGGAAGCCGATCGTGCCGCAGTTTCCCTTTTCGAGTTGCGCCGCGGCTGCGGGAAACGCCTGGATGAAAATCGCACGGGAGTGAATTCCACGCATGTCCGAAGTCGTCACTGAAATCTTCGGCGACGCGGCCGGAGACGGCTTGTCGCTGGAGCAGCGCCGATGGGCGATGTTTACCTACCTCATCGGCCTGGCGATGTCCGTGCTCGACGGCAACATCGCCAATACCGCCCTGCCTTCTATCGCATCGCAGCTTGGCGCTAGCCCAGAAGCGTCGATCTGGGTGGTAAACGCATTTCTATTGGCGGTGGCAATTTGCGTTTTGCCGCTTTCGTCGCTCGCGGACATCATCGGCTACAAGCGCGTCTATCAGGGCGGCGTGGCGCTCTTCACCGTGGCATCGATTGGCTGCTCCCTTCCGCATTCTCTGACCACGTTGATCATGGCGCGCGTTCTGCAGGGCGTCGCCGCCGCGGGCATGTGGAGTATTTCCGCCGCGATGATGCGCTACACCTACCCCAAGGCGCTTTTGGGACGTGCGGTTGGATTGAGCGGCATTGTGGTGTTCACATCCGCTGCTGCCGGTCCTAGCATCGCTTCCGGAATCCTCGCCATCGCCACGTGGCATTGGCTTTTCGCCATCAACGTTCCGTTCGGACTGCTCTCGCTGAGTCTCTCGGAGCGTTTCTTGGTCGCCGCTCCCGGCACGCGCCACCGCTGGGATCTCTGGAGCGGCCTGCTGAACGCCGCGACGGTCACGCTGCTAATCACGGCGATTGAGGATGTTGGCACGCCCGGCCGCGAGCGCTTCATCGTGGCGGAACTGATCGGCGCGGCGATTCTCGGTACGCTACTGGTACGGCGTCAAATTTCGCTGCGCAATCCGATGCTGGCAGTCGATCTCTTCCGCAAGCCGATCTTCCGATTGGCCGCTACCGCTTCGTTCTGCGCTTTCATGGGCCAGGGACTTGCTTTCGTCGTCCTGCCCTTCTATTTCATTGACGGATTGGGAGTTTCGCAGGTTCGCGCCGGATTGCTGCTCACGCCGTGGCCACTTGCTGCCGGCGTGATGTCGCACTTTTCCGGTCGGCTCGCGGACCGCTATCCATTCTGGCTGCTCGGAACCACCGGCATGACGGTCATGACCGGAGGCTTGTTGCTGCTCGGATTGGCACCCGCGCATCCCACCACGTTTCAAATTGTCTGGCGCGCCGCCGTTGGCGGCGCCGGCTTCGGCTTCTTTGGCGCGCCCAATAACCGGGCGCTCGTGGCGAATGCCCCGCGGCTGCGCGCCGGCGGCGCGGGCGGCATCAGCACCATGTCGCGCTTGATGGGTCAGGCGATCGGCATTGCGGTCGTCGCCATGATCTTCGGGCTGACCGCTCACGGCCAAGTGACGCTCCACAACTCCACGTTCGCGTTGCTTTGCGGCTCGGCGTTCACGGTGTTGGCGGCTGCCGTCTGTTTTGGCAGCTTCCGGCAGCCGCACCTTGAACCGGTGTAGAGGGTTGCGTTAGGCTGAAAGCAGCTATCGTTTTTTTCGCTCAGTCAAATCGAAAATTTTTATCGAACTTCAAGAACTGACTTTTGCCTTTGTTTCTGGGCATTTTTGCTATTTTCGTTCGGCTAAGGGTCGCTCGACAGCGCGACCACGCTCCCTTCAGGAGCCATCGGCCCGATTTAAGAAGTCAGAGCTGGATGTTATAGTATTAGCGCGGTTTGAGGCGCGCTGGGGCTGGGGCAGGACGCATCCACGCGGCAAAATCGAACGTAAGCGTTTTCCGCGCTTCCGGCGCGGCAGGGGTACTTTTAACCGCAGCGTAGCTTGGTCCGCAAAAGGACGTATTCGGCGTCACGAAAACATGAAGAAAGGCCATTCATTCTCGGGCTTTCCCCCACCGCAGGGTTTGTACGATCCGCGGCACGAGCATGACGCCTGCGGCGTGGGATTTGTCGCCAATATCGAAGGCAAAAAATCGCACGAGATCGTGATGAAGGGCGTGCAGATTCTCATCAATCTCACGCATCGCGGCGCGTGCGGCTGCGATCCTCAGACGGGCGATGGCGCCGGCATCCTGATTCAAATTCCGCACGCGTTCTTCGACCGTGAGTGCGCGCGCATCGGCTTCAGCCTGCCTGGCCCCGGAGAATATGGCGTTGGCATGGTCTTCTTGCCTGTGGATCGGCAAGAGCGGCTGCTTTGCGAAGGAATCCTTGAGAAGGCTGCCAAGGAACAAGGGCTGTCCGTGCTTGGCTGGCGCGATACGCCCATCAATGGAAACACCATTGGGCGTCTGGCACGCAATTCGCAGCCGTACATCGAGCAGATTTTCATCCGCCGCGACCGCGATATGGATCAGGACGCCTTGGAGCGCAAGCTCTACGTCGTCCGCAAGCAGGCCGAGAATCTCGTCGCGCAAACGGATCTGAAGGAGAAAGATTTCTTCTACGTCCCTTCCCTTTCGTCGCGCACCATTGTCTATAAAGGGCTTCTGCTCGCGCCGCAGATCACGCATTTCTACAAAGAACTGTCCGATCCCGACGTGACCAGCGGTCTCTGTCTCGTTCACCAGCGCTTTTCCACGAACACCTTCCCCAGTTGGAAGCTGGCGCACCCGTACCGCTACGTCTGTCATAACGGCGAAATCAACACGCTGCGCGGCAACATGAACTGGATGCACGCGCGGCAATCCGTGCTCGCTTCGCCGCTCTTTGGCGACGATATCAAGAAGCTGCTTCCCATCATTCAGCCCGGCGGCAGTGATTCGGCGATGCTCGACAATGCCGTGGAGCTGCTCACTCTCGCCGGGCGCAGCCTGCCTCACGTGATGTCCATGCTGGTTCCCGAAGCTTGGGATCACGACCCTACCATGCCGGAGAACGTGAAGGCGTTCTACGAATATCACGCTTCTTTGATGGAGCCGTGGGACGGGCCTGCGGCAGTCGCCTTCACCGATGGCCGCGTGATCGGCGCAAAACTCGACCGCAATGGCTTGCGCCCAGGCCGGTACCTCGTCACCAACGACGGCTTGGTTGTTATGGCCTCCGAAGCCGGCGTGCTCCCAATCAAACCCGAAACCGTGCGCATGAAGGGCCGCTTGGCGCCGGGCCGCATGTTGCTGGTCGATACCGAACAGAAGCGGCTGATTTCAGATGACGAAGTGAAGCAGCAACTGGCCGGTCGCCAGCCGTACGCCCAGTGGGTGAAGGAAAATCAGATCACGCTCGACGATCTGCCGAATCCGACTCGCGTTCAGCCGACCGATCACGAAACGATCCTGATGCGCCAGCGCGCCTTTGGCTACACGGACGAAGATTTGAAGACCGTGCTGCTGCCGTCGGCCTTGCAGGCGCTGGAGCCGGTCGGATCGATGGGCATCGATACGCCGCTGGCATGCCTCTCGGACAAGCCGCAGTTGCTATTCAACTATTTCAAGCAGGCTTTCGCGCAGGTCACCAATCCCGCGATCGACTCCATTCGCGAGGATTTGGTCATGTCCCTCAATAGCTACATCGGGCGCGAGGGCAACATCCTGGAAGAAACGCCGAAGAACTGCCACACGCTCAAGCTACGGCACCCGATTATTTCCAATTGGCGGCTAGAGAAAATTCGCCGCGTCAGTTGGGGCGACTTCCTGGCGACCACCCTTTCGACGCTTTTCCGCGCCGATGGCGGTGAACAAGAATTGGAAAAAGCCGTTGACGGGCTGTGCCGCCGCGCGTCGATTGCAATTCGCAATGGATACACGTTGCTGATCCTTTCCGATCGCGGCGTGGATTCAGAATACGCTCCGATTCCCAGCCTCTTGGCGCTTTCGGCCGTTCACAACCATTTGATTCGCGAGAAGACGCGGAACCAGGTGGCGCTGCTCGTCGAATCGGGCGAACCGCGCGAAGTGATGCATTTTGCCCTGCTGCTGGGCTACGGCGCGAGCGCCGTGAATCCTTACCTCGCCATCGAGACGCTCGAAAACCTGTATCGCGAGGGCGCTTTCCCGGCTGGCCGCACCTGGGACAAGGTTTTCAAGAGCTACATGAAAGCGGTGGACAAGGGCCTGCTCAAAGTGTTCTCGAAGATGGGTATCTCGACGCTCCAAAGCTACCAGGGCGCCCAGATTTTCGAGGCCATTGGCCTGAACCGCTCGATCGTCGAACGCTACTTCACCGGCACGTCTTCGCGCATCGAGGGCGTAAGCATGGAAGTGCTGGCGCGTGAAGCGCTGATGAAGCATGCCTTCGCAACGCAGCCCGCGAGCGAATCCAGCGCCACTTTGCGCGTCGGCGGCGAATATCAGTACAGGATTTTCGGCGAGCGGCACCTGCTGAATCCGCTCACGGTAAGCAAGTTGCAGCACGCCGTCCGCCAGAACAAAGCCGAAACCTTCGACGAGTTCGCGAAGATCGTCAACCAGCAGAACCGCGATCACCTGATGCTGCGCGGGATGCTGGAATTCAAGCCAGCCGGACCTCCGGTGCCGATCGAGGATGTCGAGCCTGCTTCCGAAATCGTGAAGCGCTTCGCCACCGGCGCCATGTCCTTTGGATCGATCAGCAAGGAAGCGCATGAGACGCTCGCCATCGCCATGAACCGCATCGGCGGGAAATCCAACACCGGCGAGGGTGGCGAGGACGAAGTTCGTTTCCGCCCCGACGTCAATGGCGATCTGCGCCGCAGCGCCATCAAGCAAGTGGCGTCCGCGCGCTTTGGCGTTACGATGACCTATCTCGTCAATTCCGACGATTTGCAGATCAAAATCGCGCAAGGCGCGAAGCCCGGCGAAGGCGGCCAACTCCCCGGCCACAAAGTGGACAAGGAAATCGCTCGCGTCCGCCACTCGATCCCCGGCGTGGGCCTGATTTCTCCGCCGCCGCACCACGATATTTACTCGATCGAGGACTTGGCCCAGCTCATTCACGACTTGAAAAATTCCAATCCTCGCGCGCGCATCTCCGTCAAGCTCGTCGCCGAAGCAGGCGTCGGCACCGTCGCCGCGGGCGTAGCCAAGGCTCACGCGGACGTGATCCTCATCAGCGGATACGATGGCGGCACCGGCGCATCGCCGATCAGCTCCATTCGCCACGCCGGCATACCTTGGGAGCTCGGCCTGTCTGAAACGCAGCAGGTGCTGGTGCTCAACGATCTCCGCAGCCGCGTGCGCCTGCAAGTTGACGGCAAGCTCCAAACCGGCCGCGACGTGGCCATCGCCGCGCTCCTCGGAGCCGAGGAGTTCGGCTTCTCCACCGCGCCGCTCGTTTCCATGGGCTGCATCATGATGCGCAAGTGCCATCTGAACACTTGCCCAGTCGGCGTCGCCACGCAGGATCCCGAATTGCGCAAGAAGTTCCAGGGCCAGCCCGAGCACGTCATCAACTTTTTCTTCTTCGTCGCCGAGGACTTGCGCCGCATCATGGCGGAGCTCGGCTTCCGCACGCTCAACGAAATGGTCGGCCGCGTCGATTGCCTCGTGCAGCGCCACGACGCGGAACATTGGAAGGTCAAGGGCATCGATCTCTCGGCCGTCCTGCACGATCCGCCCGTGCCCAGCCATATTGCGCGCCGCAACACCACCCAGCAGGACCACGGCTTGCAGGACGCGCTCGATTGCAAGCTGATCGAGATGGCGCACGAAGCGCTCGAAAATCGCGCGCCCGTCACGCTCAGCCTGCCGATTCGCAACATCCATCGCACCGTCGGCACCATGCTCAGCGGAGAAATCGCCCGGCGCTACGGCTCGGCCGGCCTTCCCGAAGATACTGTCCGCATTCACTTCACCGGATGCGCGGGACAGAGCTTCGGCGCGTTCCTCGCCAAGGGCGTCACGCTGACGCTCGAAGGCGACGCCAACGATTACGTTGGCAAGGGCCTTTCCGGCGGCCGCTTGATCATTTACCACTCGCGGCGTTCCGAATTTGTGCCCGAGGAAAACATCCTCATCGGCAACGTCTGCCTCTACGGCGCCACCAGCGGCGAGGCATTCTTCGGCGGCATGGCTGGCGAACGTTTCGCCGTCCGCAATTCCGGCGCCACCGCCGTCGTGGAAGGCGTCGGCGATCACGGCTGCGAATACATGACCAACGGCCTCGTGGTCGTCCTCGGTGCCACCGGCAGGAATTTCGCCGCGGGCATGACCGGCGGCACAGCCTACGTCCTCGATCGCACCGGAGATTTCGCCTCCGTGCGCTGTAATCGCACAGAGGTCGATCTTGAGCCCGTCGCCGATCCAGCCGATGTCGAAAAGCTGCTCGATCTGATCTCCCGCCACGCGGAATATACCGGCAGCCCGCAGGCGAAATGGATTCTCGACAATTGGGAAGTCACGCTGCCGAAATTCGTCAAACTCTTTCCCCACGAATACAAGCGCGTGCTGGGCATTCCGCGCGCGCCCGTCGAATTAATCGCTTCGCACGGCGGCGAATCCAAGGGCGGCCAGGTGAGCCGTGGGTAAGATCACCGGATTCAAGGAGTACACGCGCGAAACTCCGTCGCGCCGTCCCGTCGAAGAGCGCGTAAACGACTTTTTCGAGGTTTATCAGCCCTTCGGCGACGATAAAGTCCGCACCCAGGCCGCGCGCTGCATGGATTGCGGCATTCCCTTCTGCCACACCGGCTGCCCGGTGAACAACATCGTTCCCGATTGGAACGATCTGGTCTATCGCGATCGGTGGAAGGATGCCATTCGCGTCCTGCACTCCACCAACAATTTCCCCGAATTTACCGGCAGGATTTGTCCCGCTCCTTGCGAAGCGGCCTGCGTTCTCGGCATCAACGAGCCGCCGGTCACCATCAAGCTGATCGAAAAATCGATCGTCGATCGCGCCTGGAGCGAAGGCTGGATTCGCCCCGAACCTCCCGAAACGCGGCTTTCGCAGCGCGTCGCCGTCGTTGGCTCGGGACCGGCCGGCCTCGCCGCCGCGCAGCAACTCAACCGCGCTGGATACTGGGTCACCGTCTTCGAAAAGGCTGACCGCATCGGCGGACTTCTCCGCTACGGCATCCCCGATTTCAAGATGGAGAAGAAAGTCCTCGACCGCCGCCTCGAACAATTGCTCGCCGAAGGCGTGGTCTTCCAGCCAAAGTCGCACGTCGGCCAAAACGTGCCCGTCGAAGATTTACGCAAGGAATTTGACGCCATTCTGCTAACGGGCGGCGCCGAAGCTCCCCGCGACCTGAAAGTTCCCGGTCGCGATCTTAAGAGCATCCATTTCGCCATGGAGTTCTTGCCCCAGCAGAACAAGAAAATCGCGGGCGACGAAGTGCCCGATCAAATCCTCGCCACCGGCAAGCACGTAATCATCATCGGCGGCGGCGATACCGGCGCGGACTGCCTCGGCACCTGCCACCGCCAGAAAGCTAAGTCCATCACGCAATTCGAAATCATGCCCATGCCGCCCATGGACCGCGCTCCCAGCACTCCATGGCCTCTTTGGCCGCTTCAGTTGCGCACGGAAAGCTCTCACGAAGAGGGCGGCTTGCGCGATTGGGCCGTCGGCACCACCAGTTTCACCTCCGGCGACAAGGGCAACGTCAAAAAGCTCCACGCTATTCGCGTCAGCGCGCCTCCGAAATTTGAGGCGATTCCCGGCTCCGAATTTGCGCTCGACGCCGATCTCGTTCTTCTCGCGCTCGGCTTCACCGGCCCGGTGCGCAAGGGCATGATCGAGCGGCTCGGCGTCGATCTTGACGCGCGCGGCAATGTGGCCACCAATGGCCGCTACATGAGCTCCGTTCCCGGAGTCTTTGCGGCGGGCGACATTCGCCGCGGCCAATCGCTCGTTGTGTGGGCCATTTCCGAAGGACGCGCCGCCGCCCAGGCCGTGGCGGAGTATCTGCGGAACCGTAAATCCATGGACTGAGGCCCGACTAGAGGCTGATCCGCGCACTGGACCAGTTGAATTTCTTGGCCTGCACCCGCCGACCGGAGGATCCCATCAGCGCCTTACAAAAACATTACGAATCTCTCCTTGACATAGAGGACCGATCCAGTCCACTATTCCTTGTGTGATCCAGATGAAACCTAGTTGCAAGTAGCTTCGCAACTGGAAGGAAACAAAAGGCAATGTCCTCAGGGGTTTTACTTGCGAATGATTCTCAACTGGGAAGGTCGAATCGAAGAAGCTCGATCACACGTTCTTCTCTCATGGACGAACTCGTCGAGCGGGGCGTGCGCATCACCAGGCAGCGGCGCGTGCTGATCTCCGTCATCCAGAACTCGCCCACGCACCTGGACGCCACTGCCCTCTTGGCCATCGCCAAACAACAAGATTCGGGCATCAACTTGGCTACCGTGTACCGGACCTTGGCCCTCCTCAAGAATTGCGGCCTGATCGACGAACTCGACCTGATGCACCTTGAGGGCGAGAAGCATTATTACGAGGCCAAGACCAGCAGCGATCACTGCCATCTCGCGTGCTTCGGCTGCGGCGCGATCATGGAGTATGCCAGTCCGTTGTTTGAGAAGCTGAAAAGGAAGATTGCCGCCGATAGCGGATTTCGGATTCGCGTTGCGCGGTTGGAACTGGGTGGTCTTTGCAAGCAGTGCGCGAAGACAACCGCCTGATATTTTTTCTGCCCCACTTGCGAACCATTCGCAACTAGGGCCGGCCTTAAAGATGAAACGGTCTCCGCGACGAACGCTTTTGCGAAGGTCGCGAGAACGGAAACCGTCGGGTAAAAGGGCGATCGAGCGATGAGTCATGCGGGTATCTCCGTTCCGTCTGAGCGAAAGGCTTCCGGGAAAATTTCCCGCTCTCTTTTTCTTGCGAGCGGCGCCGTTCTGCTCGTCGGCTTCGTGGCGTGGGGGCTGTTCGCGGCCACGGGAAATACGGATCCTCTCGCGGCTGATACCAGCCAGTCGTCCGCCATCTTCGATATCGGTGTGCTGGTATTCCGGGAGGGTCTGGAATGCGTGCTGGTCCTCGCTGCCATCAGTGCCGGAGCGGCCAGCCAGCAGCAATCCACTCGAAATCCAATCGCGATAGGCGCGGCGGCCGGTTTTGTGGCCACCCTTGCCACGTGGGTCATCGCCGTTCGTATTCTGATGGACTTGAGCCAAAGCGTCTCGGCTCTCGCCCTGCAAGCCGCCACGGGCCTGCTCGCCGTCGGCGTGCTGCTGGTCGTAATGAACTGGTTCTTCCACAAGTTCTATTGGACGGGATGGATCTCCCTTCATAATCGCCGAAAGCAGGAACTGTTTGCGAGTGCTGCGGCGGACCACACTTCTAAAGTGGGCTTGTTCTGGGGCATGGCGCTCTTGGGCTTTACGTCCTTCTACCGCGAGGGTTTTGAGGTGGTGCTTTTCCTCCAGAGCTATCGCTTGCGTCTGGGAAACGGGCCTGTTCTCTGGGGGGTGTGCATCGGGATCGTTCTGTCGGGAATCGTGGCGGTCCTCACCTTCTTCGCGCACCGTCGCTTGCCGTACCGGAAGATGCTGGTTCTCACGGGAATCCTCCTCGGCCTCGTTCTCGTGGTGATGGTGGGCGAGCAAGCCCAGGAAATGCAGCTGGCGCATTGGATTACGACGACTCCAATTCCTTGGCTTAGCCGTTTGATCCCCGGATGGATGGGGCTGTGGTTTTCGATTTTCCCGACGGTGCAGACGTTGCTGGCTCAGGCGCTCGCCGGGATTCTCGTAATCGGTTCCTACGCTATTGCGAGCCGCGGAACCCGGCTAGATAGACGTCATTTGATCGCAGCAACAACGGATTGCCAGACGTTGAAGGGCGCATCCGGAGACTAAAAACAGAAGCTAAACAGTTCGATCCCCGCAACAACCTTTTGCGAGAGAGCTGCGGGGATCGAAGTCGGCAACCCAATCGGCTGGCGACCCAATGCGAGTATAGAGGTCGCCTGCCAGGTTTTCAACAAAGGAGACATCTGGCATGGGCAGGCGGCTCGTTTCGCGTGTGTTCTATTTCTTTTTGCTTTTTTCTTTTTCCGGCGTTTCCTCGGGGATAGCGGTCGGCCAGGCTAGTTCCCCTTCAGGCTCTCAAGCGCGGCAGTTAACCATCAGTGGAGAAGTAACGGACCCCTCGGGCGCCGCGGTAGCAAACGCTCGCGTTATGCTCACCAACAACCAGAGCCAAATCGAGCAGCGTGCCACCACGAATGGCGCTGGGCTGTATTCGTTTCCCTCGTTGCCGGCGGGAAGCTACACACTCATAGTGGAAGCGAACGGTTTTGCGCGATACGAACAAGCCAACGTGGCCATTGCCGGACAAAATTTGGCATTGAATATCGCGTTGAAGCTGTCCTCTTCATCGCAATCAGTCACCGTGCGAGACGACTATCAATCCCTTCAGGAAGTCGCGGCCATCGATAAGACGGGCACCAAACTGGAGGATTTGCCCGCCAGCGTTCAGGTCATCTCAAAGCAGGTCCTCACCGAGCAGGGCGCGACGATGCTCAGCCAGGGCATCTCCAACGCGAGCGGCGTCAACTATGGCGGCCAGGATAGCAAGGGCTACTACGATCATTTCCTCATCCGCGGCCTCAACGCTCAAATCTATAGCGACGGTTTCTCTGACGGAGACCAACTGGGCGGCATCTCGCACTCGCTAAATGGCGTCGAAGCGGTCGAGATTCTGGAAGGTCCGGGGTCGGCGCTTTTCGGCAGTGGCGCGCCCGGCGGAACGATCGACATCGTGCATTACACTCCCTCCTCCGAATTCCAATACGGCGGCAGCGTGCAGGGCGGTTCGTTTGGTACGATAACGAACAACGACTACATCACTGGTCCTACCGGTGTTGAGGGCCTGGACTATCGCGTGGATGCCACCTTTTCCCATTCCGATGGCTTTCGCGAGCTCTGGAGCCACGATTACGAAGTGAGGCCCGCGCTGGAGTGGCGTTTGGGCAATCACACGGTCGAATTCGCCACTGATATTCGCCAGATCCACGAAACGCCGGATTCTTATGGCCTCATTTATTTCAACGGTGCTCCCATCACGAACGTCCCCATCGATTCGAAATATTCCACCCCATTCGCCTGGGCCCATGAAGGATTTGTTCGTCCGACGGTCACCGACACTTGGAAGGTGAACGGCTTTCTGACCATCAATAACCGGTTCTCTTTCTTGCATCGCACGCTCGATTCGCTCGCCAACGGCGACAGCACGCGCACGAAAGTCAGCGGCGGCGAAGTCGTCGGCAGACAGCTTCGCCAGCAGGGCGATACTGACGATAGTGTCGATTATCAGTTTGAGCCGGTTTGGAATTTTTCAACCGGAACGGTCCACCATACTTTGCTCACCGGCTTCGAATATTTGCGCCAGACGATGGCTACGCAGAGAGACACCGCCGATCTCCCCAACATTCCCGATGCCTTCGCGCCCGTTCCTCCCGAGACTTCCTTGGCCGGATTGACGTTCCTGTGCGACTCCACGCATTCCTGTGACGATGACCACCTGTCCGCCAACTATTTCAGCCTTTACGCCACCGACCAGATCGACGTCACCGATCGGCTCAAAGTTCGCACCGGCATGCGCGAGGATTGGTTCGGCACGTCACTGACTCCGCTGATCACCGTTCCGGGTCGCGTCGATTCCGAGGGGCAGCCAATAGTCGGGGGCGTCACGTACACGCGCAACGACGCGCCCGTAAGCTGGAATGCCGGTGCGCTCTACAAGATATCGTCCAACGTGATCCCCTATTTCGGCGTCTCGACCAGCCATCTCGCCAATTTCAATTCGGAGAATACGCAGAATGGCATCGGTGCGCCCGAAGCCGCCTTGCAATACGAGGCCGGCATCAAATTCCCGCTGTTCAACAACAGAGTCGCTCTGGATACCGCGGTCTTTGACGTGATCCGCAACAATGTAGCCACGCCTGTCACGCTCAATGGCGTCGAGGCGGTCGTATTCGATAGTCAGCGGACGCGGGGCTTTGAGGCTTCCTTTGATTCAAGGGTCACAGACCACTGGGACCTGTCCGCGAATGTGACCTATCAAGATCCGGTGATCACCGATAATCCGCAGGGCATCACTTCGATCGGCAATCGCCCCCAAGGCGCTCCAGCGCACATGGCCAACCTGTGGTCAACCTATCGCTTTTCAATCGCCGGCGTGTCGGGGTTCCGAGCCGGAGCCGGGCTGAATTACATGGGCCGAACGTTCAGCGATATCACCAATGTGAACCACATTCCATACTACGTAATCGGAAATGCCATGTTCGGTTACACGAAATCTCCATGGAGCATTGATCTGAACGTCGACAACTTCACCAGCGACCGTTACTTCCTCGCTGCGAATGCGGCAGGAGCATACGTCGGCAACCCCATCGCCGCATACGTGCGCGTCACATGGAACCTGTGCAGCCATGAGTAACAACGCAACGATTGCATTTCCCTTCAAACGCAGGCCTTCGATCTTTTGATGGCGAGTTTTGATGCATGAACAGCCGGCTAGAGGTTCGTGAATGGTTCTTGTGGGTCGGAGCTTTCAGGGCCTGTGTGACAACGCAAGAATCGTTGTGGGCCGCGGCTTCAGCCGCGATATAAAAGCCGCACAGCCAAGGCGCCTTTAGGCGCTGAAGCTCCCAGCCAACGCTGCGGCACAGAATTCTTCAGCGCCGACATTCAAGCCTCGGAACAAATGGGCTTGAGCCGCCGAGGAACCGTTTTTCCGCTATAAGACAGGTTCTAGGTGCTTCCCTACTGAGGCAAAGCTTGCCCGCGCGTTTCCGTGGCGAATGGAACGATCAATATCCCCACTCCAAACGCAATCGCCGTGTACGCAACCGGCGTCCCGATCGTGCCCATGGAGTGAACCATCGCGCCGACGGCGAAATTCGCCCCTGCACCCAGGAAGCGCCCGAACGACGTGGCAAACGCGAACGATGTCGCCCGCACCGATGTGTCGTATTGCTCGGGCAGCCATAAAGTGAACACGGCAAAATTGCCGCCGAAAAATCCCAGCACGAAAAGCCCCGCGATAAACGCTTCCAAACCGTTGTGCCAATAAAACGCCAGCCCGAACGTGTAGTAAATGCTCAGGCCCATGCCGGCAAAATAAAAAGCGAGCGCCTTTTTCCGCCCCCACCACTCGCAAAGGATCGGCACCGCCAGGCAGCCCAGGATCGTTCCGATGGAAAGCAATGCCGTGGCGATCGAAGAGAGTTTCGTGCCCTCCGCGGCTCTGCCGATGCGCCTGGCGATAGCAATCACCGCCGTCGGCTCGTACACGGAGCCCGCCCATAGCCCAATGATTGCCACCGTCAGCAAGCCCGTGTTGACGATGGTTTTAACGCGGTACGCCGGTTTGAAAATATCGCGCAAGGGCCGGGGTTTCACGTGCGCGGTTTGCTCGTCCGCCGCCGTCTTCTGCCAGCGGTCAGGCTCGTGCAGGTAGCGCGCGATCAGCAGCGACAAAACCACGGGCGGCAAGCCGCACAGGAACATCGGCCGCCATCCCCAACGCGCGCCAATCGTGTAATTGAGCGCCGCCGCTATAAAAAATCCGAAATAGTAGCCGGTCTGCAAATACCCGGCGCCCATTTTTCGCCGGTCCTCCGGCCACGCTTCCGCGACGTAGGTGCCCGCGAGCGACCACTCGCCGCCGATGCCCATTCCCGCCAGCAGCCGGAAAATCGCCAGCTCCCAGATGTTCTGCGAAAGCGCCGCGGCCCCGGTGAACACGGCGTACATCAAGATCGTCCCCGCCAGCACTTTCGTGCGGCCAAGGCGGTCCGCCAGCGGTCCCCACAGAAAAGACAATCCCCAGCCGACGAGAAACAGCGCGAACAAAATCGAGCCCGCAAGTCCAATGTTTCCAGGCGTCGCCCGGTAGCCGGATTTCGGCAGTAGCTCGGTGAGCGCTGGCGCCAGCACCAGCGCGTAGATCACAGAGTCCATGCCGTCGAGGGTCCAGCCAGCCCACGCCGACCAAAAGCCCAGGATTTGCTGCCGGTTCAGCTTCGTGTGCGTGCGCACGCGGGTTACCTCGGGCTTGGCCGTGGACTTCATCTCGATTTCACCCTTTTTTTCGGCATCACTGATATCAGGCTCGCGCGCCTTATCGCAACTACCAAATCGCGCCAAATGTGCGGCAAATTCTGGCTCTTAGAGCTTGCAACTGCGCGTTAAAGTGCGCACTTGTCGCCCTCAAGGATGGCCACGTTACAGCACTATTGGTTTCGCCTATTATTCGCTATGCCCTACTTTTCCCGGGAAGGGCCGCCCGGAATCATTGCGCAGCCGCCTCGCTCATTTCCGGCATCCGCCGCATCCGCACGGACACGGCCAAGCCGATTGCCAGCACCACGATGATCGCCGCCGCCACGCCAAGCCATCCTTCACTGGACCATGCCTTTCCTGTTGCCGTGCCCAAAATGCTCGCGCCCGCGTAATAGAAAAATAGGTAAAGCGACGCAGCTAGCGCCTTGCCCGTTTCGGCGCGGCGCCCAATCCACGCGCTGGCCACCGTGTGCGCCCCAAAAAACCCAAACGAGATCACGCTAAATCCGGCCAGCACTAGCCACAGTGGATTCGCCAGCGTAACGATTACTCCGCCGAGCATGATCGCCACCAGTATCCACAGCACCGTGCGCGAACCTCGCTTCGCCGCCAGGTTTCCGGCCCACGGCGAACTCGCCACGCCGAACAAATAGACGAGATAAATCAGTCCGACTTCCGACTGGCTCAGCCGGTACGGCGGATCGACCAACCGGAACGCGACGTAATTGAACAGCGAGACGTTTGCGCCCATCAGTACGAAACCCATTACGTACAGACGAATCAATCCGCGATCGCGCAAATGGCTTTTCGCCGTGGCGAGCAGGTCGCGCGCGGAAGGCTCGTGCGGCGTGAAGTGGCGCGAGCGCGGCAAAAGCGCCAAAAATAATATGCTGAGGCAAAGCGCGATCGCGCCGATGCCGCCCAAAGCCCAGCGCCAGGAAAACGCATCGGTCAGAAATCCGGCGATCAGCCGTCCCGTCATACCGCCGATTCCGGTGCCGCCGATGTAGAGCCCCATTGCCAGTCCGCTCGCGCCGGGATGAAACTCTTCGCTGACGTATGCCATGGCGACCGCCGGCAATCCGCTCAGTGCGAATCCCGCGAGCGCCCGCGCAATCAGGAACAATTCCCATCCCGGAGCAATCGCCGCCAATATCGTTAGGGCCGCGGACGCAACGAGCGAGCCGCACATGATCGACTTGCGGCCTAACACTTCCGAAAGGCTTCCGCCAAACAGAAGCGCGATGCCCAGTGCCGCCGTGGGAATCGAAAGCGCCAGGCTGCTTTGCGTGGGGCTCACGCGAAACACGCGCGCAAGCTCCGGCAGGAGCGGCTGGACGCAGTAGAGCAGCGCAAATGTGCTGAACGCCGCGGCAAAAAGCGCCACGTTGGCGCGCCAGAATTCTCCCGTGCGCGCCTCAATGTACGCCGGGCCTAATTGCCCTGTGTGACTGGGATTCAAATCATTGGTCTCGCGGAAAGCAGAACGAATTGTATCTAAAACGGGCTGGATTTCCTGAAATCATTCAAGCAGGCGCGGCGCCAGATGTTTCGTGTAATGATGGGCCGTGCGGAAAATTATATTTTCGTGAAGCCGATCCAGCGGCCGAAGCCCACCACGAAAACCCACAGCACAAGAGAAATTCCGCCCGCGAGCCTGGCGGAAATCGGCGTCTTTTTCTCGCTATCCCAGCGCGAGACCCCGCGGAAAGGACCAAACTCGAAAATCGCCGCGTTCAATCCGACCAAGAGCAGCGTGAACATCTTCCAGCGAAACGGACCGTTCTGGTAATACTTCATCGCATCGGAGCTGAACATCAGGAAGCCGGCAACTACCGCGCAAGCGAACGCAGCCCAGGTCCACGGCAAGACTTCCCTGTGCACTTGACTAACGGTGCGGTCGCGTGACGCGATGCCCAACAACCGGAAATCGAACATAGCCGCCGAGCCGACCACAATCGTAATCGCGAGGACGTGAATGGACTCGATGGTCGGAAACATCCATGTGGATGTGCGAATGGCCGCCGCCATTTTTGTGTTTTCAACCCAGGAACAAAATTGCGGAATGATCATAGGCCCGGAAATTTATCCCCAACGCACGCGCGGAATCCTGCTGCTTCAGTAGTAGGCAATCCAGCGCCCCGCCGTGAGTATGCTCACCCAAAGGAGCAGCGAAAAAGCTCCGGCGAATTTGGCTGCCAGCGCCCGGCTCTCCCAATACGCTTCCCTTCTGTTGCGCAGCTGTATGAACGCCGTGATTACGACGACGATCGCCAGCATCGCCATCTTCGTCCGAAAATACGGATTCATCAGCTCGCGCGTGGGCTCGCCGATGATCAAGATACAACCGGTCAGCAGCATCACCGGCAGCGTGCCCCACACCCACGGCACCCAGCGCCGCACCGCGCCAGAAACCGGCTGGCGGGTCCCAGCGAGACCGATCAGCCGGAAATCGAGCATCGCCATCGTGGACATGATGATCGCCACGCACAGAATGTGAACGGTCTGCACCGCGGGGATGATCCACAGGATGGTCTGGATTTTCACGCTGAGCGGCGTGTTTGAGAGCCAATTACAGAAATTCGGCAACAACGGGACCCACCCCCCCAAATGGCGAAGATCGCGGCCCGAATAGTACCCTCTCCGGCGCACCCTGTCGATTGGATTTGTCAGCGGTGTTTACGGGCAATAGGTGCAGGCACGCGCGACATTCTATTCGTATCGGTATTGCGCTCGGCGAACCTCGACGAAGGATCAGAACGGCGAGGTATAAAAAGCAGTTACCCGAAAGGCTGACGGAACATCAAGAGCGCACGCCTATACATCAAGGCGTGCGGCACCCATCCGGTTCAGTAAGGAGATGTAGCTAATGTGTTGTGTTGTATCATCACCGCGAGCGAAGGCACGGACGTAAATGGGCCTGCCACCCGCCAACATTTCGGTGTCCAATGCTCCCAATGTTTGCGCGCTGGGTGGCCCATTTGGGAGTGTGTCCGCAGACGCTGGCCTCGGTGCCGATGTGGGAGTGAGTGGATTCGGTGGCGTTTATCACGGGAAACCGGTGGTAGGTGGCGGCATTTCAGCTGGCGCGGGGGCAGGAGCGGGAGTCAGCGCGGGCGTGACAGACACGGTCGTGGTCCCCCTCGGCTTTGGGGGTAGAAAGGAACACTGTCCATAATGGTTACAACCAGTAACGCCTTGGACTCAAAGCGACTCACCGTTTACCTGCTGATTGGAGTAGCAGTATGCACATTCATTACGAGAATTTACGTTCAGATCTGGTTTGCTGACGTCATGCCGCACTCCCCACAGCCGATGACAGGAAGAGTTTATAGAGAGATGGCTGCGTTCGGAACCGCTGTCTACCTGAACAAATCGGAGGTACATTTTATGCGCGCTCTTGACATTGGATTTATTTTGTCTATCGGCCTCCTGTTTGTTGTGTATTACCTGCGAAATCGACTCAAATGGGCGTGAGAGTGGTTTGCCGCAAATCCTGCGCATGTTTGGCCCTTTCGAGTTGCGGTCCAACGTCGGTCCAATTCAAGGGCGAGATAAGTGACACGTTTCCTCGTAAGCGACACCAGCGGCGGCACTTAGAAGTTTGTACCGCACTTCTTCGAAGCAGAGGGGCGGGTGGGCGGGTGGCGCAGCCTCTAATCCTTCCATTATCACCACGCACCGTCTACCACACAACACGTCGCGCATAACGTGACCGAGTAAAAATTGCGTGGGGTGCCGCACCCTTGGGTTATAAGGGTGCGTGCTTCCGTGCTCACGCAAGAACAAACTAGAACGCCGCTACGGCCTCGGCCACCTGCACTTCATCACCTGTAGCTGTTACCGCAGACTGCCATTCTTCGCTTCCGAGCCCCGCCGCGACCTCTTCTTGAAAATTCTGCGCGAGGTGCGCGACCGCTACGATTTTGCGCTGCTCGGCTA
>JASHPG010000129.1 GCA_030038275.1 Candidatus Acidiferrales bacterium
ACCCATTAAAAATCCGCTGATGACCCCTGGCTTCTTGCCGCCTACGTTCTGCATGTGGACGTCGCGGTTCAGCCAGCGCGTCAACTTAGGGCCGATGAGGAAGATTACGGCGACCGAGTAGAAGTGCACCGGCATGACGAAGCCGATCGATCCGCCGTGGAACTGGAGAGCCAATCCGGCCGCCAGCAACACCACGAAAACGATCAGGCCCACGCGAATCGAAATCTTCGCCAGCCAGCCGATCAAATGCAGAGCGAACAGGATGATGAAGGCGCCCGCGATCGTCACCAGCAACTCGCGGTTCCTCGAAAGGAAGCCACCGACCGCGCTGGCTGTGGCGCCCATGGCGATGAACACCGCCGAGAAGCCGATCACGAAGGAGAATGCCGAGGTCAGCAGCTTGCCGCTCGATCCTTCGCCTTCCTTCAGTTCATCCATCCCGATGCCGGAAAGCATCGTCACGTATCCCGGCACCAGCGGCAAAACGCACGGCGACAAAAACGACAGCAACCCTGCTAGAAACACCCAGAACGCAAGAACAGCCATAGACCGCCCCTCACTCCATCAGTTTGATTGGTGTCGGCAGCACTGCCGGAGTCCGCACAAACACGAATTTTCCCACATCAATAAGACGCACGCCAGCGGATTTTGGTTTAGGGTAAGTCGATACGCCAACCGCGCCCGGTTACGGCTCTGCTAATCATAAGGAAAAGCGCGTCTTGGGCTCGCCCGGAACTCAAAAACGCCGACGCCGCCTCCTGAAGAGGCGTGCGTCATCCGCGCCTAGAAAATCTTTTCCTGTTTCCGCATGTTTCCGACCGATCCCAAGTTCGCGATGCGAATCACCACGCTGTATTGGTTTTCGTTGCGGATCGTGCCAAATGAAAACCGCCGGTACTCCAATCCGATGCCGCAGCAGTTGCCGTTGTAAGTCAGTTCCGCGATCTGGTTTTGGAACACGGCCTGGCTGAAATCGTAGCTCGCGCCGAACGTCGCGTTCCATCCCCGCCGGTTCATGTCGCCCCAGCCGAAAAGCGTCCGTACCTGATTCGACCGTTGACGGAAATTCGGGGGCGGCGAAGGCGGATTCACCGGCAGGTTCAGCACCGAAAAATGCGCCAGCGTGATGAACGACTCCTTGTACGGCTTCAGCTTCAGCAGCGTCCCGATCGCCGTCATCCGGTTGCGATTGGGATCGTAATTCACGATGAATTCCGCATCGTAGCGCTTTCCGGGCTCGACGCGCAGGTCGCTCACGATCGGCGAAAAATGGCGCGGCACGTCCGCGAACGCGAAGGGCGTCAGCTCGTCGAGCGTCTGGAACACGTTCGGCTGCCCCGGAACCAGCGCACCACCGAACGTCGGATCGAAAAAATATTTCTGCGCCAGGGTCCAATCCAGGAAATCCTCGCTGCCCGCGTCCGTCTTGCGATAGAGGCGCTGCGTGACTCCATATTCGATCTCGTTCGTGTCCGTCAGCGTCTCGTCTTCGTCGAAACGCACGAATCGCCCGAAGTCATTCACTCCACTCACGTACTGATAGGTGAAATCCGGCTCGATCACGTGCTTCCATTTCGTGTCGCCGTCGTCGTACACCCGCTCGATCGCCGGCAGCCGCAAATCGAGACGGAATTCCTCCGTATTCCGGAAAAACGCCTCATCGACGAATGCTCCGTTCTCCATCTGCCCGCCGTAGCTCGTGCTGCGAAACGTGAAGCTCGGCGCCGCGTCGAGCCAGTCGCCGAAATGGAGCGGCAGCGTAACCGTCGGCGCCACTTCGCTTCGTTCCACGAAGTTCGGCGTCGAAAATGGCGTGACCGTGTCCTGCCGGCTCACCGCGCCCGTGAACGCGTCGAACGAAAAATAAGCCGGTAGCCAGTTGAAAAGCTGCCGGTCAACCGAACTGAATCGCGCCTCCGGCGCCTCGCGCAGCGCGATCGTGGTTTGCGGCGTCGCGCTCAGATAGTTCCGGTAGCTCAGCGCGGCGAAATCCAGGCTGTACCCATCGAAGTTTTTCGTCAAAAACGCGTTGTTGCGCACTTCCGAATTCACCGCTTGCGTGAACGTTTCCGACCACGCCAGCCGGAATGTCAGCGATGTAAGTTGATCCAGATCGGCCACCGCCCTCCAGCCATCCGGCATATCCGACGTGAACAGCAGCTTCGCCTCATGGCCGCCCTGCTTCAGCGGCGGCGCGCCCGTTTGCGCCAATCCTCGGTCCATAACTCCAAAGTACGTTGCGTCCAGCGACGTGTTTTCCCAAGGCTTCATGCGGAATTCGCCTCGCTCGCTCCAACCGCGCGCGCTGTAATAAGCGCCTCCCACCGTCGCATCCAGCCAATCGAGCGGTGCCCAATAGAATGCGTCCCCTAGCACCTTCCCCTTTTGCGTCGTGTCGCCAATATCCGGCACCAGAAATCCCGAATCGCGCCGCTTTTCCGCGGGAATTGTCGCGTACGGCAAATAAAGCACAGGAACCGAGAAGACGCGGAAGTTTCCGTTCTCCAAATGTATCGATTTCTCCAGCCGCACCGTCGCTTCCGGAGCGTAGAACTTCCAGGTCGGATGGTCCGGATTGCAGACAGTCAGCCACGCGCCGTGAAATTTGTACTCGTCTTCGCTCACGCGCTCCGCTTCCTTTGCCTCGAAGTAAATTGGGTTCGGGCTTACCAGCAAAGTCGGCGAAGGCCGCCGCTGCAAGGAAAACGTGCCACGCACGTTGTGAAATACGCCTTGGCCGGTACGAAGGTTATAGCTGGCGTCCGCTGCCTCCACATGTTGGGTTTTGTAATCCAGTTGGACGTGCCCGCGCGCGTTGATCTCCTGCGTCTCGATGTTGTATTGCATGTGATCGGCGCGCAATTGCGCGTTTTGGTACACCACGTCCACGTTGCCGTCGGCATAGTAGATTTTCCCCACCAGCCGCTGCTGATCCGCCTGGAGGGTCATCTCCCCGCCGCCGTTCAATAGCTCCGGTGCGGTTTGCTGCAAGCTTTTCTTGCCGCTTTTCTGCGCGGCTGATTGATTTTCTTGTCCGCCCGAGCGGTTTCCTTGTCCGAAAGTCGCGCCAGAGAAAATCAGCGCAATCGCAAGTAGCACCGCCAATTGAGCTGATACGCGCGGGATTCTGACCGAAGAGTTTCGCTTCGCTGAAATTCCCGGCGCCCGGAGCACGTGTTGGTCGCCCGCCGGGATGCGCGTGGCGATGTGCCTGGCGAACGTCGCGTTCGGCATCGCCCGGGAAAGCTCGGAGAAAGGCTCGAAAAATCGTGGCGTCAAATCGCGAGCCTAACATGCGCCCTCCGCAGCCGCAACGCCGATGCAGCCCGATGTGCCGCCCGCTGCTTATCCGAACCGAATCGGGGAAGAACCTAAGCAAATGCCTGCAATGCCGTGATGCTGCTCCGAATCCTTCAGCCTGCGTTCACTTGGTGATAACCTTGCGCGTAATGCCGCCCGATGAGCGCAATCCATCCGAATTCTACGACCGGCGCGCGCGAGAAATCGATCTCGCCGCCGACGCCGCGAACCGGCGGTGCGGATCGTGGCAAGCAGCGTCAGTGCTCCTAGCCGTTCTCGTGCTTGCCGTAGCCTACGGCATCATCTTTTCAAAAAAACTCCCAGCTTGGACCGTCGCGCTCCCAATCGCGGGCATCGTTTTCGTGGCCCGGGAAACCCAAAAGCACCGGTGCGAGGTGTTAAAGCTTCTAAGCGTCCGCGATTACTACGACAAGGGCGCTGCGCGCCTGCGCCGCGATTGGGACGCGCTCGACGACGGCAAGGATTTCATCGACCGCGATCACATCTATGCAGCCGATTTGGACCTGTTTGGCCGGGCCTCGCTATTCCAATGCTCTGCTCCGCGCGAACGCACGCGGGCCGCGAAATGCTCGCATCGTGGATGACCAAACTGGCGGGCCCAAAAGAAGTCTTGGAACGCCACGCCGCTGTCTCTGAGCTTCGAGCGCGTCACGATTTGCGCGAGCGAGTGGCCTCCGCAGGTAGGAGTTCCGTCTTCACCTTTCGCCCGCGTACGATGCAGAGCTGGGTCGGCGAAATCTCGTCCCAGCCAAAGCTGCCCGCATGGCTACATCCGGCGGCCCCTGCGGTCGTGCTCGTCCTGGCAGCCATTCCTTTTCTCTATTGGTTCGGATACATCGGCCTGTACAACGTCTGGTTCCTGCTCGCCGCGTGGTTGGTGATCGAAGGCCTGTTCTCTTATCCCTTCGTGAAGCGCGTGCAGTTCATTTCGGAATCCGCGGACGCGCCCTCGGCCGAGTTGCCGATTCTCGCCGACTTGCTCGAAATCATCGAACGCCAGCAGTTCGCATCGCCCCTGCTTGTCGCCATCGTTAATCGTGTTCAACGCAAAGGCTCTCCCGCATCTCGCCGAGTGCGCCGGCTGTATCGCTTCGTTCGCCTGCTCCTGTGGCGCAACTTCTTCGGTCCGCTATCATTGTTGCTCTGGGGCACGCAGTTCGCAACGGCTATCGATCGGTGGCATCGCCGCCATGGGTCGGATTTGCTGGAGTGGATCAGCGCCATCGCGGAATTCGAGGCGCTCGTGTCGCTCAGCACGTACGCGTTCGAACATCAAGCCGACGTATTCCCCGAATTTGCGGGCGAAACGTTGTTTGACGCCGAGGCTCTCGGCCATCCGCTTCTCGACGAAAGCATGTGTGTCAGGAATGACGTGCGCTTAGACGCTGCCTCGCGCTTCCTGATCGTCAGCGGTTCGAACATGTCCGGCAAGAGCACGTTTCTGCGTGCCGTGGGCGCGAACGCCGTCCTCGCCCGCGTGGGAGCGCCGGTGCGCTGCGCCAGCCTGCGGCTATCGGAGATAGAACTCACCGCCGCGATTCGCCTTCAGGATTCGCTCGCTGACGGGCAGTCGCACTTTTTCGCCGAGATGCAGCGTTTGCGGCGCATCATCGACTTGGCCGCTGAGCGCCCCGTCCTTTTCATCGTCGACGAGATCATGAGCGGCACGAATTCCAAGGACCGCCGCATCGCGGCTGAATGGGTGATGTCCGCGCTCGTGCATCGCGGCGCGATTGGACTGATTACCACGCACGATTTGACGCTGACCGAAATCGCCTCCAACGGCTTGCCCGGCCGCAACGTCTATTTCGAGGACTCCGGCGAAGGCGGACAGCTCCATTTCGATTACAAGCTGCGCGCGGGCCTTCTAACCCACTCGAACGCTCTGAACATCGTCCGAATGCTCGGTATCAACGCGAGCGGGTGACTCGCGGGCTTTCCTGAATTCTGCCGCGCCGCTTCAAGAAAATCATTGGTACACCTGGATCGAGCCTCTCTTGTTGTAATCCTTCAAAAGATCCTGCGGCAAGCCTCCGTCGTTGGTCACCACGCGGCAACTGATCAGCCATTTAGCATCGCTCTTGACGAGCTTGCCGTGATCGCTCCCCCGCTCCAGGATTCGGGGCGCCGCCGTAACCGTGTCGGAGATGAACTCTGTCCACACGAGATGATAGCTAGCCGTGTTCCCATGGACGGCAATCTTCAAATTCGCGAAGGTCACGTTGACCTTTCCGTGATCCGGCGGAATCGTTTTGTATAGGTCGTCGATCGGTTTTCTCCCGCGCGCGACGATCCCGTTCACGTCGAGGACCGCATTTCCCGCGTAGAACGACCCAAAGCCGCGCTCAGTGCCTCCGAACAGCGAGTAGTAGTTTGCGAGCAAGTCCTCGATCTGTGCGCGCGAGAGCAGCGCGGAAACTGTCGCGCTGGGTTCCTGCGCGAATGCGAGCGAAGCAAACGATACGAGCGCTAGAAGCACGGTGGCCAGGGTTGCACCCATTAGCGTGCGGCTCTTGAACGTATTCATTTCACCAGCTCCATTTGACGGTCGCTGACCGGAGTTCCGTCCCGCCATACGCTACACCATCCATCTTCAGTTCACCAATGCACGTACCGCCCACCACGGCCCATGGCGGCAGCGCGCTGATTGGCGGACGTCCTCCGGATCGGGCAGGTGTCCGCCCACTCGCGTTTGGGGCCTTCGCCCGGTGTCCTTTACGCCACATTTCCACATCACGTCTCGCGCTGCGCGCCTCGGTACCGCTTGACCCCATGCTATGATTCTCGCGTTCCTCACTGGAACTTCCGCAGCGCAAAACGGACCAGTGATACGTATCTGCCCTAAGTGTGGCGCGTTGTTGCTCGACGACACGGACTCGTGCTCGTTCTGCTCTGCCGAAGCTTCCGAAAATAATGGCTTCCTGGGACCTGTAGGCGCGAGATCTCGCTCATCCGCCGCCACGACCTCGCGCTCTGCCCGTCCAATCTCCGCCACGCGCGGCACCGGGGCCGCGGCAGCCGCTGCTCCCG
>JASHPG010000130.1 GCA_030038275.1 Candidatus Acidiferrales bacterium
AATTCGCAATTTACGTCGCGTTTTTCGGCCGTTCCGAAACACGCCATGGGGCGCGGCGCACTCGCGATCTGCTGCCACGAATCACGAGCCACGAATCACGATTCACGCGCGTTCTACCCGAGACACCGAACGAGTAGAAATGCGCGTAAGTGATAGAAAACACACGACCGCGTACCCCTCTACCCGAGACACTTCCCTTCCCACGAACGTTCACCCTTCTTTCGCTTGTGCCGCCACTCTTCAAGGTGGAAGCGCGGGGCTTTTAGCCTCGCGAAACGGCGGCACAGTGAGGCCCCCTACCGCTCGCGCTGCCTCACCCGCGCGAAGTATTCACCCCTCGGGAGTCACAAATCACAAACCAGCAGTCACGCCGCGCTTCACAAAATACCCTCCGGCGGGGATTCCCTCCTCTGATAAAATCGCGAATTTGCGGGGCGCGGAGCGGACCAGCCGTGGACGACCGAATCATTGCCAAGCGGTACTTCGTAAGCGGAACCGCCCAGGGAGTGGGTTTTCGGTACTTCGCGGAAGGCGCGGCTCGCAAGGCGCGCGTCGCGGGGTACGTCCGCAACCTATTCGACGGGCGCGTGGAAGCGTACGCCATCGGCACGCAAGAGCAACTGAAAGAGTTTCGGTCGATGCTGGAGCGCGGGCCGGGCGCGGCTTCCGTTTCCGGCGTGGCGGAGCAAGAAGCAACGATCCAAGAAGAGTACGCGAAAGGATTTTCCGTCGAATATGACGCATGACGGCGGAGAAATGCCGGAAGAAAGAGAGATTCTTCGTCCGCCGCGGCGGACTCAAAATGACAAGCGTAAGGAAACAGCGGGAAGTCAGCAGGAGCACGGCGACTTTCGATCTGACCGCCTTACCGGCGGCTCTACGAACACACGAGGACGAATGGACAACCTGAAGAAGTTGATTCGCGAAATTCCCAATTATCCGAAGCCGGGCATTTTGTTTTACGACGTGACGACGCTGCTGAAAGACCGCGAAGGCTTTCACTCGCTGGTCGATCAGCTCTGCGCGCACTACGAGGGCAAAAAAGTGGACGTGGTGGTCGGCATTGAGGCGCGCGGCTTCATCTTCGGGCCGGCGCTGGCGTACCGGCTTCGCGCGGGATTCGTCCCGGTGCGCAAGCCGAAAAAGCTGCCGTCGAAAACGGTGGCGGAGACCTATCAACTGGAATACGGCAGCGATACGCTGGAAATCCACGAAGACGCCGTAACACCCGGCCAGCACTGCCTGATCTGCGACGATCTGCTCGCTACCGGCGGCACGGCCGCCGCCGCCACCGCGCTTGTGAGGAAACTGGGCGGCGAAGTCGTCGGCGCGGCGTTTGCGGTAGAATTGAATTTCCTGCACGGGCGCTCGCGCCTGCCCGGCGTGGACGTTTTCTCGCTGCTGAAATACGACCAATAGGCGCGGCCCGGCGAATCCCTCCAGAAAGCCATCGGCACATGACCCAAAGCGACACGGATCAAGGACAACTTCCCGTAAATCCCACCGGCCGCTTCACGGGCCGCGTGGAAGCCTACAAGCGGTATCGCTCGCGCTATCCGCGCGAAGTTATTACGCTGCTACAAGAAAAGTGCGGGCTCACGCCGCAATCCGTGGTGGCCGATATCGGGGCGGGAACCGGCATGCTCGCCGAGCTATTCCTCGAAAATGGAAACAAGGTTTTTGCCGTGGAGCCCAACGCCGAAATGCGCGCCGCGTGCGAGGAACTTACCAGCCAATTTCCGCAGCTGACGTGCATCGACGGAACCGCCGAAAACACGGGACTGGCCGATCGCTCCGTCGATCTGATCGCCGTCGGTCGTGCGTTCCACTGGTTCGACAAGGAAAAATGCCGCCCCGAATTCATGCGCATTCTGCGTCCGAATGGATGGGTGGCGCTTATCGGCCAGGGCCCGCGACGCCGGGAAGAACCCATCTCGAAAGACTACCAGACGATTCTCCGCGAGCACGGCATCGATTACTCGCGGCTGTACAGTCGCTACAACGTAAAAGAGGCCGTGCGGGGATTTTTCGAAGACGGCGCTCTACAGGAAGCCGAATTTCCCGGCTACGAGGAATTGACCTACGAAGGACTCGAGGGCCACACGCTTTCGCTATCCGTCACGCCTCAGCCGAACCATCCCGGCTTTCCCGCGATGCAAGAAGCGCTAAAGAACTATTTCGAGAAATACCAGCGCGACGGGAAAATGCGCCTGCCGATGACTTGCCACATTTACATGGGCCAGCTTCGCTAAGTCGCGAGACGAGAAAAGCAGATTCCTCGGGCCGAAACCGCCCTCGGAATGACAGGCGAATTTCGCGGCGGGCGCTCACGTAACACCGCGCGCGTGGCGCTGGCGCACCACTTCAAAAAGCATCACGCCCGCAGCGACCGAGACGTTCAGCGAACGCACCGGCCCGCTCGTTGGAATCGACACCAGAAAATCGCAAGTTTTTTTTGTCAGGTCGTGCAGGCCTTCGCCTTCGCGCCCGAGCACGATTCCCACGGCTCCGGTCAAATCCACATCCGTGTGGCGCTTCTGCGCGCGCTCGTCTAAGCCAACGAGCCAATAGCCGGCATCTTTCATCTGCTGCATGGCGCGGACCAGGTTTTTTACGCGCGCCACGGGCAAGTGTGCGAGCGCGCCCGCGGATGCGCGTTCCACGGTGTCGCTCAACCCCACCGCGCGCCTTTCCGGGATTATTACTCCCTGCGCGCCGGCCGCCAGTGAGCTGCGCACGATCGCGCCCAGATTGTGCGGATCCTCGATCCCATCGAGCGCAACGAGCAGGCCGCGTTCGCCCTTGGCGCGCAGCAAATCTTCCAATTCGGCTGCCGGTTTCGCGGCGACTAGCGCGGCAATGCCCTGGTGATCGCGCGTTCGAGCAAGCCGGTCGAGCTGCTGGCGATCTTCGAAGCGCACCGGGACGCCGCGCGTTTTCGCCAAGCGCACCACGGCTTCGACGCGGTCGCCATGCCGGCCGCGCGCGATGACAACGCGGTCCAGCGGGCGCGCCGCGTTCAGCGCTTCCTCAATGGCATGAAAACCTGTGAGCCAATTCATGAGGAGATGGCGAGGCTAGTGAATTCCAACGGTCGCGATAACGTGGCAAGCGATAGCTTCGCCGCGTCCGATTTCGCCGCAGCCTTCGTTGGTTTTCGCCTTCAGGCTGATGTGCTCGGAGCTTAGCTCCAGCGCCTTCGCCAGCGTGGCGCGCATCGCGGGAAAATGCGGGCCCAGCTTAGGGCGTTCGCAAATCACCACAGCATCCACGTGAATGACGCGCATTCTGCGGTCGGCAAGCAGCTTGCGCGCATGCTTCAGAAACAGCAGGCTCGACGCGCCCTTCCACTTCGGATCCGTATCCGGAAAATGCGTCCCGATATCGCCGAGCGCGCCGGCGCCGAGCAGCGCGTCGCATAGCGCGTGGCAGAGCACGTCGCCATCCGAGTGGCCGACGGAACCTTTCTCGAACGGAATTTCGACGCCGCCGATCATCAGCTTGCGGCCGGGTTCCAGGCGGTGCAGATCGTAACCAATTCCCGAATAGTTCATCCAATTGGCCTATGCTGGGGATCACTGTTTCTCGGTCGGTGCCAGCCGAACTCTTTCCATGCTACGTACACAAGCGATATCCCCAGAACTGCGAGCGCCGCGAAGAATGTCGCAAACCAGCGCGCTTTTCCTATTTTCTCGACATTTGGCATCCACAGAAATACCGCGAGTGCGATCAAATCGAGGCAAACGAGAACAATACGAACCGCGGGAGAAATGCGGCCCGGCTGTCGCTGAATTGGCACGAAGCTCATCGGCCGGCCTGCTCCTGTTGCAAATAAAAGGCCGCCAGTTCCATGTCCGCCGGGCGCGTGATTTTCAGGTTGCGCTCGGAGCCGAGCACGACGAACACGTCGTGGCCGAAGCGCTCGACGATGGCCGCTTCATCGGAAGCTGTGACGCCATCCTGCTGCGCTTTTTTGAAAGCATCCCTGAGCAGAGCATACGAAAAAACTTGCGGCGTTTGCGCCAGGACGATCCGTTCGCGCGGGATCGTAGCGGAGATCAGCGCGACGTCTTCGGGCAGGCTCGCGCGCTTCACTTCCTTCACTGTGTCGATCGCGGGGATTCCGAGGATCGCGGCGCCGCGTGCGCGCGTTTCCGCGATCACGCGCTCGATCTGCGCGACGGTAACAAAAGGCCGCACGGCATCGTGCACCAGCACAATTTCGGTGGAAGGATCGACTTGCGCGAGCGCATTGGCCACCGATTGCTGGCGGGTGTCGCCGCCATGAACCACGCGCGCCGGGCGCCCGAGCGACGCCTTCGCGACCATCGTTTCGAGCGCGGGGACGTCATCGGCCCTGGTGGAAATGAAGAACTCAGTGATGGCGGAGCAGGCTGCCAGACGGCGCAGCGTGAAGACGATCAGCGGCACGCCGCCCAATTCCAGAAACTGCTTGGGCGTTTCCGCGCCCATGCGCGTCCCCAATCCTGCGGCTGGAACGATAGCGGCTATACGGCTCATTGGCGGTTGGATAGTCTAGCGCATTCGCGCGCGGGCGGAGGCAAAGATTCGGCGCGCAGCGGTGGTTTCAGGAACGGCCCGGCTCGGGATACAGCGGGCGCGGACGCTCGCCGGGCCCATTTTCCGCGGGACGATTGGCCGCGGGCTCATGCTGCGCAACGGCGGGCGCGGGGCGCGGTTGCTCGCCACGCTCGTCGTAGCGCCCGAAAATCATTTTGCCCGCAGTGGTTTGGTGAACCGAGGTCACAGTGATGTCGATGGTCTTGTTGATCATGCGGCGCGCGCCGTCCACGACGACCATGGTGCCGTCATCCAGATAGGCGACGCCCTGGTTGTATTCCTTGCCCTCGCGCAGAATGAACACGCGCATGGCCTCTCCGGGCAGCACCACCGGCTTGAGCGCGTTCGCCAGTTCGTTCACGTTCATCACTTCGATGCCTTGGAGCGTGGCTACTTTATTCAGGTTGAAATCGTTGGTGACGATCTTCGCGCCGTAGCGCTTCGCCAGCTCGATCAGCTTCAGGTCCACTTCGGGGATTTGCGGAAAATCGTCCTCGGCGATCTGCACGTCGAGCTCGGTGATCTTCTGGATGCGCTGAAGCACTTCGAGACCGCGGCGTCCGCGCTGCCGCTTCAGAGGATCGGACGAATCCGCCACAAGTTGCAGCTCGCGGAGCACGAATTGCGGAATCACCACGGTTCCGTCCAGGAAAAGCGTCTCGGCAATGTCCGCCACGCGGCCGTCGATGATCACACTGGTGTCGAGAAGCTTCGGGGAATGGCGCGTGCTGCGCTCGCTTCCGAAAAGGCCGCCCAGCGCCTGCAGGTTCAGCATGTCTCCCTTGTTCGCGCCGAGCACCAGGCCGATGTAAGCCATCACCAGGAATATCGAGAGGCTGAAGAACGAACGGGTGGCCTCCGGCATGGTGGTGTGCGTGAAGATCAGCGAAATCAAGAACGCACCGAGGATGCCGAGAATCGATCCCGTGGCCGCGCCGATCAGCCGCCGCAAGCTGGCTTTTCGCAATCGGATTTCGAACAGAATGATGGCAACCGCGAACAGGAACCCGGCGATGGCCCCGTGAACGTGCGGCAAGCTAAATGGGCGGAAGTGATATCCGGCGGCCGTGCATACCACCGCGAAAATCAACCGGACGACGAGCATGTCCCAAAAGGTGCCGACTCGGTCGTGATTCGAGCGGGAGATGACCACAGGTTTGCCGCGGGAAACTTCGTTTACAGCGGCGCCGGGAATTTGACCGGGCGCACCGGATGTTCTTGCCATGATTGCCGCCTTATGATTCGAAAATATGAATGGATATGATTCACCACGGGCCGTTTTTTTTCGTGCATCAACTCCGAATGTTCGGAATTAGGATGTCAATTTAAGAATGACATTAATGGCGAACAGGCTGGCAGTATAGCATTCCACGTCAATCGGGAGTCAACAGCCGCGGCCAGGCTAGGCAATGCCTGCAAAAGGCTTCCGATCTGATGCTAGGGGATGCCCCTGCTACAGATAATAGCGCGGGACGCGGCGGCCGAGGGCGCACAGCAGGTCGGAAGTGACGGTGTTGATTTCGTGCGCGACATCGGAAACGCGGATTTCGTCTTTTCCGTCCTTGCCATAAATGGTGACGACGTCGCCCAGCGCGACTTCCGGCAAGTCGGTTACGTCCAGCGTGGTCAAGTCCATCGAGATGGTGCCGACCAGGGGCACGCGGCGGCCGCGTATCAGCGCGCAGCCCCGGTTGGTGCGCTGGCGTAAGATGCCGTCGGCATAGCCGGCGTTGATCACAGCGATTTTCGATGGCCGCTCCGTGACGAACCGCGCCGAATAGCCGACCGGCTGGCCGGCCGGAAGCTCGCGCAGCGAAATAATCCGCGCGCGGAGCGAAAGGCACGGCTCGACGGGCAGCATTCGCCGGACTTCCTGCCCCTTCTGCGGCGGATCGAAAGATTGATAGTAGCCGTAAAGGATCGCGCCCGGCCTGACCATGTCCGCCCACGTGCTCGGGCGCGCACAGATGGCGCCGCTATTGGCCATGTGGACGATGCCCGGCGAGATTCCCAGTTCGCGCAGCCGGGCGAGGCATTTGCGAAATAGATTTTCCTGATCGTCCGTCTGCCGCGCGCTGAAATCCTCGGCGGACGCAAAATGGGTGAACGTGCCCTCCAGTTCCAGGTGGCGGCAATCGGCAAAGGCGGCCGCGAATGCATCGAGTTCACAGGGAGAGATGCCGAGACGGTTCATCCCGGTGTTGATCTTCAGATGAAATTTGAGGCGCGATTTCGCGCGCGACGCTTTTGCGGCGCGCTCCAGCGATTGGATGTCATCGAGTCGCGTCACGGCCGGCGTCAGCCGATTATCGATGAAGCGCTTCTCTTCCCCGGGCCAGAAGCCGGTAAGCACGAGTACCGGTTTGCGGATGCCCGATTCGCGCAGTTCGATGCCTTCGTTGGCGCAGGTCACTCCGAAACGGTCCGCACCGGCTTTTTGAAGGGCTTTCGCCACAGGAACCGCGCCGAGACCGTAGCCATTCGACTTCACGACGGCAAGGATTCGCGGCTTGGGTCCAATATGCCGCCGCGTGACGCGCAGATTATTCGCGATGGCCTTGAGCGAAATTTCCGCCCAGACCGGCCTTCCCCCAGTATGAATTGTTTTCGCCATTGTATTTAGGATGCCAGACTACTCCCATGGGCGCGACGAAAATCCGGCGTTCCAACGCATCGCGCAGCGTTTAGGTAAACATAGCCGCGACGTGATTTCCGCATTTGTCCGCCCAGGTTCGCGGTTGCGTACAAGACGGATGAACGCAAAGGCATTGAAAGGCTTAGCGCGCTGGAAGGGAGGGCCACAGATAGTACGAGTCATGGCCGACCGCGTTCGCGTGGATACAGCCGTGGCACAACGTGGACAGAACCGGCTGGAAGCCCGACTCAGAACGATTCGAGCTGCACGATGAAGACGAAAAAAGACTATTGCGGGTGCACATGCGGGAATGGATCAGGACTGATAGCGAAGCAAGAGAAGGTCCCTCTTCGCCGGGGGGTGCGAAGAGGGACCTCTCATATAGAAGCAACGGTCAAAGATAATGCGGCGAAAACGATCTAGTTGCCGTTGCCATCCCAGTTGCTATCACCCCAACTGGACTCACCGCGGCCGCCGTGGCAGGTGCCGACACCTTTGTCGCTGTAAGAAGTAGCCGTATCCGTCTGCGTGGGGTCCTTCAGCGCCGACTCGAAATCCCACGCGTAGCCATTCTGATTGAGCGTCAGGCCCATCACCCCCCAAAAGTACCCGCTTGCCGCCTGGATGTTCTCCGCGTTGAAGCTCGGGTTACCGCTAGGATCCTCCATGTTTGTTTCGTTTGCGCCGCTCGTCACAGGAGTTGTGACGACCGCATCGAGTGTCTCGCCGCCGGTGCCCACGATGAACTCCCGTATGCCTCTCTTTGGATCGTAATTCCCGGAAGCGTCAAGCGGGCGGTAACGGGCATAGAGGTGGTCGTGTCCGTTCAGCACCAGGTCGGCTCCGTACTCATAGAGCAGTTGCCAAAAGGCCTGAGCGGTAATGCCCTCTTCGCTGATGCCGTTGGCAGCGCTGAACGTGGGCTGGTGCCAGTAGGCGAGCGTGCACGCGGAATGATTCGTGGCGAGATCGTTTTTCAGCCATGCGAGTTCGGAGGCAAACCAAGAGCCCGTGTCCGAACAGCCGCCCGGCTGTGTCTCGCACTCTATATTGAGTGAGATAAGGTGCCACGAGCCGAGATTGTAGGAATACCAGCCATCTCCGACCCCGTCTGGGGCCGCGGTGCCGACCGAGGGGCCGTTCGCATAGATTGCGCTTCCGAGTCCGCCTGACTGCTCGAAGTGCCCCGCCTGTCCATCCGAATACGGGACGGGTTGAGTGAAGGTACCGTCGGTGTCCGGCGTGCCGGAGATCGTCGCCATCATCATGCTTCCATCGGGATTGTACTGGGCGCCGTTGAAGTAGGAGAAGTAGCCGTAGCCGGCAATGCCGATCGCGCCGTGCTCGGTATAAAACTCGTGGTTGCCGGGCGCGGGCCGCGTGATCATTTTGAAA
>JASHPG010000131.1 GCA_030038275.1 Candidatus Acidiferrales bacterium
CGCACTTCGCCATCGACTTTGGCAAGCGTCCGGAGATGCGGAGGAAGGACCACGCGGATCATTGCAGCGTTTGAACCTCCACGGAAAATACGGCGGGGAGATTTTCGACGATGGGCTGCCAAGTGTCGCCTGCGTCTGGCGAACAGTACACCTGGCCACCGGTGGTGCCGAAATAGATGCCGCAGGAATCGAGCGAATCGACGGCCATGGCATCGCGCAGGACATTGACGTAGCAATCGCGCCGCGGAAGGCCCTTGGCGAGCGGCTCCCATTCGTTGCCGCCAGTGCGGCTGCGATAGACCTGCAATTTGCCGTCGATGGGAAAATGGTGGCCGTCGCTCTTGATGGGCACGACGTAGATGGTTTCGGGTTCATGCGCGTGAACGTCGATGACGAAACCGAAATCGGTGGGAAGATTGCCGCTGACTTCGGTCCACTGGTCGCCGGCGTTGTCCGTGCGCATCACGTCCCAATGCTTTTGCATGAAGACGGTATCGGGACGGGATTTATGCAGCGCGATGTGATGGACGCAATGGCCGACTTCGGCTTCGGCATTGGGGATGTAATTCGATTTCAGGCCCTTGTTGATGGGCTTCCAGGTTTTGCCGTCGTCGTCGGTGCGGAATGCTCCCGCGGCGGAAATGGCGATGTACATGCGCCGGGAATTGTTGGCGTCGAGCAGAATCGAGTGCAGGCCCATGCCGCCCGCGCCGGGACTCCATTTCGGCCCGGTGCCGTGGCCGCGAAGGCCGGGGAGTTCGTGCCAGGAGTGAGCGCCATCGGTGGATTTGAAGAGCGCGGCATCTTCGACGCCGGCGTAAACGGTGTCCGGATCGGTGAGCGAAGGTTCGAGGTGCCAGACGCGCTTGAATTCCCAGGGGTGCTGGGTGCCGTCGTACCACTGATGAGTGGTGAGGGGCTTGCCGGTTTCAGGCGACACGTCGTAAACGAACTTGTTGCTGGCGCCGGACGGAAATTCGCCGGGAACGGGCATTTTTTCGCCGCCGGGAGTTTCCCAGGTTTTGCCGCCGTCGCTCGATCGCTGGATGATTTGACCGAACCAGCCGCTGGTTTGCGAGGCGTAGATGCGATTGGGATCGGCGGGAGAACCTTTCATGTGGTAAATCTCCCAGCCGGGAAAGAGCGCCTCGCTGACGGTCCAGTTTTTGCGCTTGCCGTCGGAAGACAAAATGAAAGCGCCCTTGTGGGTGCCGACTAAAACGCGAATGTTGCTCATCGTCTCTCTCCTCTTACAAGAATTTTCTCAATCCCCAGGGCTAAAGCCCGAGAAAAAGCCCAAAGCGTTTTCACGGGACTGCGCCTGCGCAAATATAAAAAGCAGATTCCTCGTCGCTCCGCTCCTCGGAATGACAGTACTGAGCCCTTGCCTGGTCCTTGTCGTCCGCCGCGGCGGACTCCTCGGAATGACAGCGTTGAGCCCTTAAGGCGTCAGGTCCTTGTTAACCAAAAGCTAGGGCCAGACCCAACGACCGTCAACCTGGAGCGGCCGGTCGTCGCGCGCGGCCCAGCGGCGGCGGACTTCGCCGATAATTGCCGCGCGGTGCTGGGCCATCCCATCAATTGCCGCACATCGTTGTTTGGGCTTGCCTTCCACTTCATGCCGCGCGCCCCAGAGCAGCAATTCCAATAGAACGGGCGCGAGGTCGATTCCCTTTTCCGTGAGGCGATACGAGCCGCGCCTGCGGTCAGCTGGATCAGGCTCCGCAATGATAATTCCCGCAGCCTCGAGCTTGCGCAGACGATCAGCCAAAATGTTCGTCGCAATCCCCTCACCCGATTCCTGGAACTGCTTGAAGGTGCGGAACGCGCGCACCATCATGTCTCGCACGATCAGCAGAGACCAACGGTCTCCGAGGATTTCGAGCGACAAACTTACGGGGCAAGCGGAACGGCGAGTTTGATTCCTCCTGCTGGGCACTTGCGGGAAAGTACCAAAGTTACTTTCAAATTGCAAGTTACATTTGGTTCGGTCCGGGTGCGCAAGTTTTGTCCAGGTGGATGGTTGCCGCGGCGAAAGCCTCGCGCTGCCACCCAAAAGCATGTCCCGAAAGCCTAGTCGAATAGGGCGTATATAACCTTCGACCGCGAACCTTCCAGTGGCGCGTACGAGGAGCGCGATTCGCCGCCTGCCATCCTGAAGGATGGCGCTACACAAGCTTCGCCAAATAAGGCGCGGCGCGCTTGCTACGGAAAGAGTTGGACGCGGCGGGAGACTACCGTGAGGTCGCCATCCTGGGAGGGGGTGGCAGTGAGGGGGCGGGCGCTCGAAAGAAACGCACCGACGGATGGGAGGCCGTAGGAGCGGTCGATGGCGGTGATTTCGACCATTTTCCCCACGGGCAGAGTGAAGGCGATGTTTACGCCCTCGGCGGGAATTCCAGGGCAGAAGTAAGCGGTCCAGCCGTTGAGAAGCTGCCGGACGCGCCGGTCTTCCGGAGCGACAGGCTGGCCCTGGATGCGGACATCGGCAACGCCGGAGCCGGGCGGAAACAGGACGGCGGCTTCCGGCGCGCCGCGCTCCGAACGGAGCAAGGCGGCGTAGTGGCGGCGGTTTCCTTCGACAGAAGAATCGAGAATGGTGAATGTGGGAGCTGCAAGGTCCAGGTGCGGCGCGGCGGCGACGAAGCTGGCGTGAGGGTCCCATGGGAATGAACCGTGGACCGCTCGCTGAAAGCCTGTGGCGAGCTGAATGGGCGCCTGCAAATGGCCGGAATCGGGATAGACGATCCAGCGGGCTATGCCGGAATCGGCGTCGAGCGCGTAATCGAAATTCACGCGCTCGGGGGATTTGGCGGAATAGGCAGGCACGACCGTCGCGCAGAAAGCAGCAAGCGCAACGGCGAGCAGCGGAGACCAGCGCAGAGCGAAGCCTCCGATGCCGGGAACCTGCCGCAGTCCGGAGCATAGAGGAAATAGCGGCGTTACGAGCAGAACCGCGGCAAGAGCGATGTTCACCAGCGATTCGTCGCCCATGGCGCGGTAGAACAGCAAAATGAGCGGCATCTGCACGATGGCGGCAGCAGCGAGCGGTAGCAAGAGAGCAATATCGCGCGTCCAAGCAGGTTCGCGCGTGTCGAGCACGGCAGGCAGGCCGGCAAGGACGGCAACAATCACCGGGACAATCACGACGTAGCTTACGCCCGGAAGTTCGATGGCCAGGACCAGCGAGAGCAGCGCGCTCCAGAACCACGCTCCGCACCAGAGACCCCAGAAGCCAGCCGCACGGGCAGCAAGCGAGCCCCACGCGATGGTGATAGCGATGCCAAGCAGAGCGAAGCCGATTTCCATCGGCAGCGGATGGGCGACGAATTCAACGGGTGTGGCGCCAGCAAGAGCCAGAATCAGCCGCAGAGCCAGTCCGGCGACGCCAGTAACGATGAAGATGGCGAGCCAGGTGATCACTCCCCAGAGCAACTGGCGGAGCGACATGCGCTGCTTACCGTTCAGCCAAGCGATTTCGCCCGCGAGTAACAACACAACGAAAATAGCCAGCGCGAGAGTCCACGGGCCCGGCCAACGCACGATGTTGCGGCCAAAAAGGTCGAAATAAACCGCGTCCGAATCGGGGCCAGCGGCGAAATTCGCGTTTGCAAGGCTGACGATGGCGGCAAGGCCGGACGCGCCCTGGTCCTGCAGGCTGGCGACGCTGACGTTGGCGGAGTTGTCGAGAGGCGTGTGATAGAGGCCTACACGGCCGATGAAGGCGAAATTCAGTCCCTGATAGCCGGTGTCCTTGAAAACGGTGAAATCGGTGTCGTTGGGAAGCAGCTTGTAAACGGTGTAGAAAATCGAGCTGGTGAGATGGCGCGCCGAGTGGCGGGCGTAAAGGTCGAGCGCCCAATCATTGGCGCTGCCGGTTTCGAACATGAGACTGGGGCCGGAAGTACCGCGATCATCGAGATTTACGTCGGCATGGACCTGTTTGGCCCAGGGATCTGAATCCACGAAGGCGCGAGAGCCGAGCAGACCGGCCTCCTCGCCATCGTCGATCAGGAAGACGATCGAATGGCGCGGCGCAGGCATGAACTTTAGCGCGCGAGCAATCTCCAATATGGAGGCGACGCCAACGCCGTCATCG
>JASHPG010000132.1 GCA_030038275.1 Candidatus Acidiferrales bacterium
CAACGGCAAACAGCGCGATCACCAGTCCGCCTTCCATATCAAACGTGCCCGGACCCCACGCTCGCCCATCGGCCACGCGAAAAGGGGTCGCCGCGTGCGTTCCTATCGGGTACACGGTATCGAGATGCCCGACGATCAGGACCTGCTTCGGTGGCCTTCTCCCGCCAAACCATATCTCCACCCGCAAATGATTCCCATTTTCAGCCTGCCGCACCACGCGCACAGTCGCTCCGCGCCGTCGCCACTCCTGCGCCACGAGCCGTCCGAATCGATCCACGGCGGCTTTGCTGTGTGTCGGCGTCTCGCAGCGGACGAATTTGCCCAGCAGCCGCGTCATTTCCGGCTCGCGCTTTCGCAGCGCGCGCAGCAGGTCCTTCGCGGATATTCCGGTAGCGCTCTCGGAATTGTGGTTTGGTCCGTTTTTCATGGCGTTGAGCCTATGCACATCCTCGGAGCTTTGCAAGCAGCCGCGCGCCGCCAATCCTCCAAACCCGTTAACAACATCGCGTCGGCGTGGTTTGCCCACGCATCAGCAATTTCGTATAGAATTGTTCGACTCCCCAGAAGCGAATTAACACACTGGACCGAGGTCACACATGCTCCTCGACGTCAACGACATTCAGAAGATTCTGCCGCACCGTTATCCGTTTCTACTCATCGACGCCGTAGAAGAAATGGAACGCTGGAAGCGCATCGTGGGAATCAAGAACGTCACCATCAACGAAAGCTACTTCCAGGGCCATTTTCCGGGAAAGCCGATCATGCCAGGGGTATTGATTATCGAGTCCATGGCGCAAACGGGCGGCCTGCTGCTGCTTCAGGAAGTTCCGGACCGCGAGAAGAAGCTCCTGTATTTCGTGGCCATCGATAACGCACGCTTCCGCCGTCCCGTTGTTCCCGGCGACCAGTTGCGGCTGGAAATGAACGTCCTCGCGTGGCGCAACGGATTCTGCAAACTCGAAGGCCGCGCTACGGTGCAGGGCGAAGTGGCCGCCGAAGCCACGCTGATGTGCAAAATGGTCGACCTGGAGACAGAGCAAGCGCCCGCCGCGGAGCCCGCGGGGAAGGCTCGATGAGCGACATCGATCCTCGCGCGATCGTTTCTCCCTCCGCGCGGCTCGGCAAGTGCGTTAAAGTGGCCGCTTGCGCGGTCGTCGGAGAAGATGTCGAACTCGGTGACGGCTGTGTGCTCGAGCCCCATGCCGTCGTCAAAGGTCCCTCCACGTTCGGGCGCAATAACCATTTTCATTCGTTTTGTATCGTTGGCGGCGATCCGCAGGACTACACCTACACCGGCCAGCCCGTGCGTCTCGAAGCTGGCGAAGGAAACGAATTCCGCGAGTTTTGTACCGTCCATCGAGGCACGCTGAAGGGCGACGGAACTACCCGCATGGGCAGCAACAGCCTCATCATGGCCTACGCGCACATCGGCCACGATTGCAACATCGGAAACAACGTCACGCTCATCAATGGCGCGCAACTTGCCGGCCACAGCCGCGTGGAGGATTACGCCACGCTCAGCTCATTCGTCCTGGTACACCAATTCACGCGCATTGGGGCGTATTCCTACATCGGCGCGGGCACGATCATCACTCAGGACGTGCCGCCATTTTCGTTGATCGTAAGCTCGCGTGAGACACGCTGCTACGGCGTCAACCGCGTCGGCATGGAGCGCCGCGGCTTTTCGCCGGAGCGTATCAAGCAGATCGAACAGGCCTTCCGGTTCCTGCTCCGTTCCAAGCTCAACACCTCGCAGGCGCTCGAAAAAATGCGTGGAACCCTGTCCGATTCCGAGGACGTCTCATCATTGATCCGCTTCATCGAGTCCACTACCGAGCGGGGTTTGACGAAATAGGGGTGACGCTTGGCGGAGGATGAAAACACGGGTGCGTGGGGGTTGATCGCCGGAAACGGCTCCTTTCCTTTTTTAGTGCTGGAAGGAGCGCGCAGCCGCGGCATCGACATGGCCGTGATCGCGATCCGCGAAGAGGCTTCGCCGGCGCTGGCGCAAATAGCGAAACGCCTCCACTGGATCAGCCTGGGCGAATTGAGCCGCGGGATCGAACTGCTCCATCAGGAAGGCGTGAAGCGCGCGGTGATGGCCGGGCAAGTGAAGCACAACAAGATTTTCAGCTCCATTCGTCCCGACTGGCGTCTCGCCAAACTGTTGTTTTCGCTGCCGGCGAAGAACACCAACGCGCTGATCGGCGGCGTCGCCCGCGTGTTGGAAGATGAGGGCATCGAGCTGGTTGATTCCACGAAGTTTCTTGGCTCGCTGTTGGCGCAAACCGGCGTGCTAACCCCGCGCGCGCCCGATGCATCCGAAATCGCGGATATGGAGTACGGACGCGAAATCGCCCGGCAGATCGCCGGCGTCGATTTAGGCCAGACGGTCGTAATTCGCGACCGCGCCTGCGTCGCCGTTGAGGCGATGGAGGGCACCGACGAGACAATCGAGCGGGCCGCGCGAATCGCGGGCGGGCGGCGGCTGGTGGTCGTGAAAGTGAGCAAGCCGCGTCAGGACATGCGCTTCGACGTTCCGGTGGTCGGCTTGAAAACGATCGAGGTGATGCGGCGCGCGAATGCCACCGCGTTGGCCATCGACGCAGGCCGCACCCTGCTCTTTGAACGCGACGCTTTGGTTGCCGCAGCAGCAGACGCAGGAATTGCGATTCAGGCGTTCGCACCTGAAAGCGTGGAGACGAAGACAAAATCGTGAGCGAGCGGAAGATTCGCGTAGCGGTCGCCGGAGTCGGAGAATTCGGGCGCAATCACGTCCGTGTGTGGAGCGCGCTCGAAGGCGTGGAACTCGCCGGCATTCTCGATACCAGTGCAGGGCGCGCCCGCCAAATCGCGGATGAATTCGGCACGAATGTGTTCCCCGACATTGACGCGCTGATTGCCGCCGGTTTGGACGCGGTCTCCGTCGCGGTGCCAACCAAAGGGCACGCAAACGCCGGCTGCCGATTGCTCGATGCGGGAATCGATGTGCTGGTGGAAAAGCCGATGGCCGCGTCGCTCGAAGAAGCCGACCGGCTGATTGCTTCGGCAAAGCGTGCCGGTCGAATCCTACAGGTGGGCCACGTGGAGCGCTTCAATCCGGCGGTGGCCGCCGCGCAGCAGATCATTTCGCGCCCGATGTTTTTCGAAGTGCACCGCCTCGGAATTTTCACGCCGCGCAGCCTCGATATCGACGTGGTGTACGACGTGATGATCCACGATCTCGATATCCTGCTCTCGCTGCTCGGCTCGCCGGTGACCGATCTGCGCGCCGTGGGCATTCCCGTGATCACCGATAAAGTTGACATCGCGCACGCGCGCATCGAGTTTGAAACGGGCGCCGTCGCCAATGTGACCGCCAGCCGCGTTTCCACCGAGCGCGTCCGCAAGATGCGCTTCTTCCAGCAGCGCGAGTACATTTCGCTCGATTTCGCGCGACAGGACGCGCTGCGCATTCGCGTGCAGCCGGGCAGCCCGCAAGGCGTAGGCTTCGAAAAGATCGCCACCCAACCAGAAGAACCCCTGAAGGCCGAACTTCGCGCCTTTGCCCATTCCGTCCGCACGCGCAAGGCGCCGGTGGTGGACGGCGCGGCCGGTCGCCGTGCGCTGGCCCTGGCCGACCAGGTAATGGCAAGCATCCTGGAGCACGCCCGGCGCGTCCAACTAGAAGCGTTTACTCCACAGGCAACCAGATGATCGGCCGCACTCTCGTTCCGGTTGACGTGCGCCCCGTCGATAAGGACGAGGCGCAAAAGACGCCCCAGCGGACTACGACGCTTCTCGACGACCGCACCGTCGTGCCCTCGCAGCTTTCGAAGGCTCCGCCGCTCAACGGCAAATCGTCGATTCCCGCGCACCTGCCGCTTGGCGTGCTCGTCACGCGCAGTTTGGTGCCGCGCGGCATGGAGGTGAAGCCGTTCGAGAAAATTGAGAAGGCTTCGACGTTGCCGCTCGACATCCTCGATTCGCGCATGGTGGTGCCCGCCGAAGTAAATCCGGTCACCGAAGAGGACCTGCGGCAGGAAGAGCGCCCGATCGCCGTCACGGCGGAACTGCGCGAGGTGATCCAGCCGGATATTTTCATTACAGGCGATGCCAACCTGCTGATCGAGCCGGAAGAAAAGCGCAAAACTTCCGACGACGCGTTGAAGCTGACGCTCTCGATCCTCTTTCACGTCGCCGTGATCTTGTTCCTGATTCTCTCGCCGAAAATTTTCCCGGCGCATGCGCCGACGAACCAACAAATCGAACTCGCCAAGCGGCAGCTCCAGTGGATTTACACTCCGCCGCCCGCGCCCCGCGTTCCGCCGAGCCCGAAAATTCGCATCAGCCCAAAGGTGCTGAGCCGCGTCGCGCCGCCAGTAGTCCAGCCGCCCGCGCCGCCCGTCGAAGCACCCCAGCAGCCGAAAACTGCTGAACTGCCGCCGGAGCCGAAACCCCAGAATCCGCAGCAACAGCAACAGCCGTCCAACCCGCCTCCGTCGCAACTGGAGGCGATTCAACCCCCTGCTCCCCGGCCGCGCCAACATTTGAATCTGGGACTTTCGGACGATTCGCCGGGTCAGGAAATCCAAAATCAGATGCGCGACGCCATTCGCAATGGCCACGCACAAGGCGGATATTATGGCGGTGCGCCTGCCGCGCCCGGAGTCGGTGGACCTGGGATGGGTCAGGGCGTCCAAATTCTTTCAGATACACAGGGCGTAGATTTCAACAGCTACATCCAGCGGCTTTTGGCGACTTTGAAACGTAATTGGTATGCGGTGATGCCGCAGTCGGCAATGATGGGCGACAAGGGAGTGGTTTACACCACATTCCAGATCAATCCCGATGGCAGCGTCGCGCCACCCTACCCGATCCTCGAACGTACATCCGGACAGCAGCCTCTCGATAACGCCGCCATGTCCGCCATTCATGCCTCGAATCCTTTCGAGCCTTTGCCCTCTGCTTTCCATGGCCCATACCTGAAGCTGCGCATCATCTTTCTCTATAACGTGACGCCCGCGCAGGCCGGCTTGCAGTGAAGCTTCCCCGCAACCAAGTCGCTGGTACCGTGATCCTCGCGGCCGTGGTGCTCGTGATTCTGCTGCTGCGATTTTGGATCCATGAATGAGGCAGCGGCGCGGCTCCTGGTGATTCTAGGGCCGACGGCTTCCGGAAAATCCGAACTGGCAATCCGCCTGGCGCAGGAACTTGGCGGCGAAATCCTGGCCTGTGACTCCACGCAGGTGTACCGGCGCTTCGATATAGGCACCGGGAAAGTTCCGAGCGCACAGCGGCGCGGCATTCCTCACCATCTGATCGATCTCGTGGAACCAGATGAGGTTTTCACCGCGGGAGAATACGCTACGCGCGCAACTGTCACGCTCCGTGAGGTAACCGCGCGCGGCAAGCTTCCTATAATGACGGCCGGCACGGGCCTCTATTTGCGCGCACTGCTCGAAGGACTTTCGGACGCGCCCAGTCGCTCCGAGGAATTGCGCGAGCGGCTGCGGCGCAAGGCACGCCAAAGAGGCGCTCTCTATTTGCACGCGGTGCTAACACGGCTCGATCCGGCGGCCGCGAAGCGCATCGCTCCGCGCGACACGCAGAAGATCATTCGCGCCATCGAGATGCGCATGCTAGCAGGGAAATCCGTCCAAGAGATTCATGGCGCCGGACGAAAAGGTCTCGAAGGATACGCAGTTACGAAAATCGGGTTGAATCCGCCTCGCGCGGCGCTGTACGAGCGCATCCACGCGAGAGTCCAGGGCATGCTCGCCGCAGGCTGGCTTGGCGAAGTCCGCCGCCTGATCGGCGAAGGCATACCACGCGAGGCAAAGCCTTTCCAGTTCATCGGCTACGCAGAGCTGCGCGAACACATTGAAGGCCGGCTCTCGGTCGATGCGGCCATTGAATCAATCCAGCAGGCCACCCGCCGCTATGCCAAGCGCCAGCTCACCTGGTTCCGCAAGGAATCTGGAGTTCATTGGCTCGCTGGGTTCGGCAATGATCCGGCGATCCAAGCCGATGCCCTACGGCTAGGCTCATAGCGCCCACACCTGAACGCTTGACGGCTCCGTCTTGACGCAATACCCTGAATACATACGGTAGCGTATGGCGAGTTCTGCCTCATCCCGTTCTTCGTCCCTTCGCCAGTCCGACTGGCTTGCCGCGGCGCTCAGCCGGTTTGCGGATCAAGGCGTGGAGTCGGTTCGCGTGGAAGTGCTGGCGCGCGATCTGGGCGTGAGCAAAGGCAGCTTTTATTGGCACTTCAAGGATCGCGGTGAACTGCTCGACCGCATGCTTTCGCGTTGGGAAAGCGAGGAACTGGCATGGATCGTGGCGGAAGGTGGCGCCACGCCGCCTGCTCGCTGGGCCGAAATCGTGGCCAAGACGGCCGATCCAGACCGCATCCGCAGCGAAGTGGCCCTGCGGGCCTGGGCTCGGCGAGATTCGCGGGTTGCGATGCGCGTGGCGGCCATCGAGCGGAAGAAGGCGGCGCTGATCGCCGACGTTTTGCACGAGGTCGGCTTCGCCCCCTCGACCGCCGACGCATGGTCGGAGATTGTGCTGATGGTCTGCCTGGGCTGGCTCGACCGCGCCACGCGCGACCGCGCGTTTTTCGCCGCAAGCCGGGGATTGGGCGAGTTCCTGTCCGAGGTGATTCTGGCCGCGTCGGCGGGCAGTTCGGCGCTGCCGCGATAGCCCGCGCGCTGGCCCGCAGCCGGGAACTGTGGCACACTCGAATTCTTGCAGGACTCGGCCGCCGCGCTCGCTCGCCTGAACGGCCGAAACCAGCAGAAGCAACCAGGAAACATGGATCCCCAGTACATCCGGAATTTTTGCATCATCGCGCACATCGACCACGGCAAATCCACGCTGGCCGACCGGCTGCTGGAATTGACCGGCGCGTTGAGCGAGCGCGAGATGCAGGCGCAGGTGCTCGACTCGATGGATCTGGAGCGCGAGCGCGGCATTACCATCAAAGCGAAAAGCATCCGCCTGCATTACCAAGCCAAAGACGGCCACGAATACCGCCTCAATCTGATCGACACTCCGGGGCACGTCGATTTCTCGTATGAGGTTTCCCGCGCGCTTTCGGCCTGCGAGGGCGCGCTGCTGGTGGTGGACGCAAGCCAAGGCGTGGAAGCGCAAACGGTGGCCAACGCATTCCTCGCTTCGCGGCACAATCTCGAAATTATTCCGGTGATCAACAAAATCGACCTGCCGGCGGCGCAGCCGGATTACGTGAAGGAACAGATCGAAAACGTGCTGGCGATCCCGGCGCAAGACGCGCTGCCGATCAGCGCGAAAAGCGGGCTGGGAGTAGAGGCGGTGCTCGAAGCGATCGTGGAGCGCGTTCCCGCGCCGAAAGGATCGGCCGGTGCGCCGCTGCAGGCGCTAATTTTCGATTCGTGGTTTGACGCGTACCGCGGCGCGGTGGTGCTGGTGCGCGTGATGCAAGGGCGCATGACGCCACGCATGAAAATACGGCTGTGCGCCAGCAACGAAATCTACGAAGTGGAAAGCCTGGGCGTGCTCACTCCGAAGGCCGTGGGGCTCGAGGAATTGGCCGCGGGAGACGTGGGATTCGTGGTCGCGAACATCAAGCGCGTGGCCGACGCGCGCGTGGGCGACACGATCGTGGAAGCGGAGCGGGTGGCGCCGGCGCTGCCGGGATTCGAAGCCATCAAGCCGATGGTGTTCGCCGGCCTTTTCCCGGTGAACGCGAGCGATTACGAAATGCTGCGTGACGCGCTGGGCAAGCTGCAACTGAACGACGCGGCGTTTTTCTACGAACCGGAAAATTCGGCCGCGCTCGGGTTCGGCTTTCGCTGCGGTTTTCTGGGACTGCTGCACATGGAAATCGTCCAGGAGCGGCTGGAGCGCGAATTCAACATCGACCTGATCACCACCGCGCCCAGCGTGCGCTACCGCATCACGACGATCATGGGCGAAACGCTCGAAGTGGATAATCCGACGAAATTCCCTCCACCGACTTCGATCAAGTCCATCGCCGAGCCGATTTTGACGGCGATGATCATCACTTCGGAAGATTCCGTGGGCGGCGTGTTGCAATTGTGCGAAGAGAAGCGCGGGACGCAGAAGAAATTCGAGTACCTTTCGCCGACGCGGATCATGCTGACGTATGAAATGCCGTTGAATGAGATCGTGCTCGATTTTTACGACCGGCTGAAAAGCGTTTCGCGCGGGTACGCCTCGCTCGATTATCACCTTTCCGGCTATCGCGAATCGGACCTGGTGAAACTGGACGTGCTGGTGGGCGGCGAGCCGGTGGATGCGCTGACGATCATTTGCCATCGCGAGCAGTCTTACGAACGCGGCCGCGAGCTCGTCAGCCGGTTGCGAAAATTGATTCCGCGGCAAATGTTCGAGGTGCCGGTGCAGGCGGCGATCGGAAGCCGCGTGATCGCGCGCGAAACGATCAGCGCGATGCGCAAGAACGTCCTCGCCAAGTGCTACGGCGGAGACATCACCCGGAAACGAAAGCTCCTGGAACGCCAAAAAGAAGGCAAGAAGCGCATGAAGCGCGTTGGCCGCGTGGACATCCCGCAGGAAGCCTTTCTCGCGGTGCTGAAAGTCGCCGGAGATATCGAAGAAGAGTAGCTGGGGATGTAGTTTGCTATCAGGCGACGCGGCCGACGAGTGAAACCGAAGCCACCGAGGAAAGCTCGGCGTATTGCGCCGGATTATGGCCAAGAAGCTAGACTCGCAACAGGCAACCACCGCGACAAAGGCAAAGCGCCGGGCAACGAAAAAAGGCGGCAAGGTGAGTATCGTGCTGAACGTCAAGCAATATGAAGAGCTGCTTGACGACCTTGATGAACTGGAGTCGATCCGCGCCTACGACGCGGCGAAGAAATCAGGCGAGAAGCCCATTCCTTTCGTTGAGGCGATACGGGAACTTGAATCGCCGGACAAGTGAAGTACGCTCTTTTCATCCTGCCGCGCGCCCAGCGCGAAATCGGCTCCATCAGCAAGCCGGAACGCGAACGAATCAAACAGGCTATCCTCAGCCCGCTAACTGCAAGTAACTCAGCGGGCGCCCGGGCTGGCGTGTTCGAGTGGGCGATTATCGAGTTGTGTACGAAATCGACGACCAGGCTCCGTTCTGGTGCTGGATGTAGGCCACAGAAGAGACGTCTACAGATAGGCTGCGTTGCAAAATCGACGCATGAGTTAGGGCTCGCGCTTGCGGCGGACTGTGGCGTCGAGGGCGCCGCGGGCAAGGCGGACGGAGATATCATCGCCGGGTGCGACCTGATCGGGCGAACGCAAGACTTTCCCTAACGCGTCGTAGGCAATGGAGTAGCCGCGCTCAAGGAGCTGGAACGGGCTGCGTTCTTCGAGTTGCAGCGCGGCGGCTTCCAGGCGGCGGCGCTTGGCGATGAGCGCGCGATCCATGGCGACGCGGAGCGCGACGGAGCGATCATCCAGACGGCGGCGCAAGCGCCCCACGCGGGCGCGGAGATCGAGCGCGGCGAAGCGCACCTGCCCGGATGCGAACCGGCGCTGCTTGCGCGAGAAGACGCGGTCGAACGCGGAGCGAAGCGCGCCCTGCTGCTGGTGGATGCGACCGCGAAGAGCGGCGGCGCGGCCGCGAAGGTCGAAGGTGACGACCTTGGCTTGAGCGGAGGCGAAGCGCTGGTGCGCCGTCGAAAGCCGCAGGCGCAGAACGAAAGCAAGCTGCCCGGAGAGATCGTCCACCTGCTGGCGGCGACGGCGCATCAGAATTTCCAACTGGCGAAAGCCGCGATGCGTCTCCAGATCGCGTACGCGGTGGCGGCGCTCGGAAAGCAGATAACGCATATGCTGCACGATGCGGCGCTGATATTCGGAGATGTGGCGCTCGAATTCCCGGCGCGAGCTGACAACGACTTCGGCGGCGGCGGAAGGCGTGGGAGCGCGCAGATCGGCGACGAAATCGGCTATGGTGAAGTCCGTCTCGTGGCCGACGCCCGTAATCACCGGAATTTCCGATTCGGCGATGGCGCGCGCCACGCGCTCTTCGTTGAAGGCCCAGAGATCTTCGAGCGAGCCTCCGCCGCGCGCAAGAATGATCACGTCCGCGAATTTGGCGCGGTTGAAGTACGCGAGCGCGGACGCGATTTCGCGGGCCGCGCCTTCTCCTTGCACCTTCACGGGAAACAAACGCACGTGGACGCTGGCGAAGCGGCGCTTCAGCACGCGCAGAATGTCGCGAATCGCGGCGCCGGTGGGCGATGAGACGACGCCGATGCAACGCGGCATCACGGGCAAAGGTTTTTTGCGAGCTTCGTCGAACAGGCCCTCGGCCTGGAGCTTCTTCTTTAGCTGCTCGAAGGCAAGTTGCAGCGCGCCCGCGCCGACCGGCTCGATATAGCTGACGTAAATCTGGTATTCGCCGCGGACCTGGTAAACGCCGAGCGAGCCGCGTACGGTGACGTGCAGGCCGTCTTCTGGGCGGAATTTCAGCGTGCGCGCCTGGTCGCGGAAGCAGACACAACGAATCTGCGCGTTGGCGTCTTTCAGCGTGAAGTAAAGATGGCCGGATTGCGCGGGGCGAAAGTTCGAGACTTCGCCCTCGATCCACGCGTCGCGAAAGGCCCGTTCGAGAAGTTCGCCGATGCATTCGGTGATCTCGCTGACTTTCCAGATGCGGCGCTCGGGCGCGATATCGAAAAGAGAAGGCTGGTCCATCGGCATTTGTTAGCGGCGAAACGAACTGATGACCCAAAAAATCAAAGTTAAAGCGACGCTCACGATAATGCAGGTGACGATTGGAAAATAGAAGCTGCCGCGCCGTCCCTGGTAAGCGACGTCTCCTGGAAGATGGCCGAGGCGGAATGGCATCTTCATTCCGGAAACGAGTAGGGCGCCGACGACGACCAGGACCACGCCGATCACCAGCAACATTTTGCCAAGTTCGCGAAAAGGCTCGGTTGGCATGTCAGTTTGGACTCATTTTACCGCCGCTCTCGCGTCGCGCAAATCCGTGATCCGCGGATGCTGGGTCGCGCAATCCGCTACGCGGAATCGCGGTGCACCGTGGCCGGCGAGAATCCGGGAATGCAGACGGAGATGTAATCGGCGCCTTCGGGCGTGGAATAGCGGACCCATTCCCCTGCGTGCACGATCACGGCTTGGCCCACGCGCACGTCAATATCGCCGCCGTGGCTGGAGACGCGCAAAACGCCGCTGAGCACCAGCGTGTACTCGTCAAATTCCGGGGTTTGTCCCGGCTCGATCCAGCCAGCGGGGCTCGTCATATGGGCGATGCTGACGCCGACGGTGCCAGAGTTCACGCGGCCGATGTGCTCGTCGATGATCTTCGGCTTGTTGCCGGCAGCTTCGATGCGCGTGGGTTTTGCGATCAATGTAGGCATCTGATCTAGCTCCGACGATTCGCGAACTACTGGGTGATAGATGACGAATGCAGGGAAACCACATCCGCACCTTACCGAAAAGCACGAAAAGTGCCCTTCCGGCGCGCGTCAGCACAAACGGCACGCGCAAAACGGCTACAGAATTTAGATCAGCTCCAGGCCGGAAAAGAAATAGCCGGTTTCGAAGGCGGCGGTTTGTGGCGCGTCCGATCCATGCGTGCAGTTGTACTGGATGCTGGTGCCCAGGTCGCGGCGAATGGTGCCCGGCGCGGCTTTGGCGGGATCGGTGGCGCCCATCGTGTCGCGCCATTTCGCAATGGCGCCATCGGCTTCGAGCACCATCACGACGGCCTTGCCGGAGCTCATGAAGTCGGTAAGTTCGCCGAAAAACGGGCGCTCGCGATGCACGGCATAGAAACCTTCGGCTTCCGATTTCGTGAGGCGCAGCGATTTAATCGCGACGATCTGGAATTTCGCGGCGTGAATGCGGCTGAGAATTTCGCCGGCGAGCCCGCGCTTCACCGCGTCGGGTTTGATGATTGCGAGCGTTCGTTCGATTGCCAAAGGGACTTCCTCCTGGGAGGCGCTTATCGCGCGCGTTTTTTCGCTTTCGCCGATCTTTTTGTGATGGCCTTTGGTTTCCGCGCCGATTTCGATTTTCCGAGCGCGCGAGCGAGCGTCGCGCCGATGTCGGCGGGACTTTGCACGGTGTGAATGCCCGCAGCGCGCATAGCGCGATATTTATCCGCTGCGGTGCCTTGGCCGCCGCTGATGATAGCGCCCGCGTGGCCCATGCGGCGGCCGGGCGGCGCAGTTTGTCCGGCGATGAAGCCAACGACTGGTTTTTTCACACTCTGCTTGATGTACGCGGCAGCGGTCTCCTCGACATTGCCGCCGATTTCGCCGATCATCACGATCGCATGCGTATCGGGGTCTTCGTTGAAAAGCTGGATGGCGTCTAGAAACGAAGTGCCGACAATCGGGTCGCCGCCGATGCCGATGCAGGTAGATTGGCCGATGCCGAGCCGCGTTAGCTGATCGACGGCCTCATAGGTGAGCGTGCCGCTGCGGCTGACAACTCCAACGTGGCCCTGCTTGTGAATCGATGCAGGCATGATGCCGATCTTGCACTTGCCGGGCGAGATGATGCCGGGACAGTTCGGCCCGATCAGGCGCGAGCGCGACGTTTTCAGCGCCGCCGCGACGCGAACCATATCGAGCGTGGGGATGCCTTCGGTGATGCAGATCACAAGCGGCAACTGCGCGTCGAACGCTTCGAGAATAGCGTCGGCCGCGTACGGCGGGGGAACGAAAATCACCGAGACATTCGCGCCCGTTTCGCGAACGGCATCGGCGACAGTATCAAACACCGGAACGCCGAGATGTTTCGTGCCGCCTTTTCCGGGCGTAACTCCGGCGACGACTTTGGTCCCATAATCGAGCATCTGCTGAGCGTGAAACGTGCCTTCGCGGCCGGTGAGGCCCTGGACGAGTACGCGCGTGGATCGATCGATCAGAACGCTCATCGCGCGCCTCCAGCCAGCGCCACCACTTTTTCGGCGCCATCTTTCATTCCCTGTGCCACCGTGAAATTCAAGCCGGAATCACGCAGAATCTGCTGGCCCCTCTGGACGTTTGTGCCTTCCATGCGCACGACCACGGGAATTTTCAGCTGCAGCTCTTTCGCCGCATTGACGACGCCGCTGGCGAGCACGTCGCAGCGCAAAATTCCGCCGAAGATGTTGACGAACACCGCTTTGACAGCGCGGTCGCTGAGCAAAATGCGAAAGGCGTTTTTCACCTGCTCTTCGGACGCGCCTCCGCCCACGTCAAGAAAATTCGCCGGGCTGCCGCCGGCGAGCTTGATGATGTCCATCGTGGCCATCGCCAGGCCCGCGCCATTCACCATGCAGCCGACGTTTCCGTCGAGCTTGATGTAATTGAGCTTGTACTTCGAGGCTTCCACTTCGAGCGGCGTTTCTTCGTCGAGGTCGCGAAGCTCGGCGTATTCGGGATGGCGGAAGAGCGCGTTATCGTCGAAATTCACTTTGGCGTCAAGCGCGACGAGGCACCCGTCTCCCGTGATGACGCAGGGATTTATTTCCAGCAAAGCTGCATCCATCGCAACGAAGGCGCGATAGAGCGATTCGAGAAACTTCGATACCACGCCCACAAGATCGCGCTTCAGTCCGAGTCCAAACGCGAGCTTGCGCGCGTGATACTGCTCGAAGCCCGTTTCAGGACGAATCGGCTGGCGCAGGATAGCTTCGGGTCGGTCTTTGGCAACCTCCTCGATTTCCATGCCGCCCGCGGCGCTGGCCATGATCACTGGCGCGCCCGCCGTGCGATCGACGAGGATGCTCAGATAGAGCTCGCGCTTGATGTCGAGACCTTCCTCGATCAACAGGCGGCGAACGACGCGGCCATCCTCGCCGGTTTGCGCCGTGACCAGCTTCATTCCAAGCATTTTCCCGGCGAACGACGCTGCCTCTTCAGAAGACTTAGCGATTTTCACGCCACCGGCCTTGCCGCGGCCCCCGGCGTGAATCTGCGCTTTCACAACAACGATTTTCGTGCCCAGGCGCTCGGCAACCGAGCGCGCATCGCTCGCATTGAAGATTGCTTCGCCGCGCGGGACGGGCACGCCAAACTTCGCAAGAATGGCCTTGGCCTGGTACTCGTGGATTTTCATGCGGATTTACTCGGCTGGACGGCGAGCCCCTCGAATAGTGCTAGAATTTATGACGCGTGAAGCTAATCAGTGTACTTGGAACTCGCGGGCCGGAGCAAGCAAACTGGGCGGAATATCTCGATCGAAAACTGAACATGATTCCGGAAGCGCTGGAAAAAATCGTCGAGGGAGAAGATCTCTCGCGGGTGGAAGCGGAAGCCGCGATGGAGCAGATCCTGGCCGGAGCCGCGAGCGACGCGCAGATTGCGGGCTTGCTGACGGGGCTGCGCATGAAGGGCGAAACCGTGGACGAACTCGTCGGATTCGCCACAGCGATGCGCCGGCATGCGCCGCTGATCGTCGCAGGCAAGCCGTGGCCCGTCGAAGAAGCGCTGGTGGATACCTGCGGAACGGGCGGCGACGGCGCCTGCACCTTCAACGTATCGACGGCGGCGGCTTTCGTAGTGGCGGGCGCCGGCGTGCGCGTGGCGAAGCACGGGAACCGCTCGATCAGCTCGCGCTGCGGGTCGGCGGACGTGCTGGAACATTTCGGCGTGCGTATCGATTTGCCGCCGGAGCGCGTGGCGGAGGCGATCGAGGAAGTCGGCATCGGGTTTTTGTTTGCTCCGGCGATGCATTCGGCCACGCGGCATGCGACGCCGGCGAGGCGCGCGCTGCGGATGCGGACCGTGTTCAATTTACTTGGGCCCCTGACGAATCCGGCGGGCGCGTCGGCGCAGGTGGTGGGCGTTTACGACGCGAGCCTGACGGAACTTCTGGCCCGAGCGCTCGGCGAGCTAGGCGTCCGGCGCGCGATCGTCGTACACGGCGCGGACGGATTGGATGAAATTTCCATCGCCGGAGAGACGTACGTCTCGGAACTGCGCGATTCCGTGGTGCGGAGCTACATCGTGACCCCGGAGGATTTCGGGCTGCACCGCGCGCCGCTGGGTTCCATTCGCGGCGGCGACGCCAAACACAACGCCGAGATTATTCACAAAGTCTTTGGACGTTCGCTGCTGTATCGCGCCCACGGACCGCATCGCGAAATCGTGCTGGCGAATGCAGCAGCGGCGCTCGTCGCAGCAGGGCGTGCCACGGATTTCCTGGCTGGCGTGAAACTGGCGGCGGAATCGATCGATTCCGGCGCGGCGCGCGACAAGCTCGAAGCGCTCGTTGCATTTTCGACCGCCGAAGCGCAGCGCGGCCACGCCGTATCCTGAGCCGACCTGTCATTTAGTCGCGAATCTCACCAAAATTACCGGCGGCCACTGGACGGATCGGGCGAGTTCGCGGAATCCAAATCAATTAGCGCGGATGGCCTGTCGAAACCAAGCGGATCGCAATTCCCGTCCGGATTGTAAGTAGCGCTACAAGCGGCGGTGTATTGGCGGCGCTGCGGCGATTGCGCGAATTGCCATACCGAAGTGAAAGGCACTCCACTTTCGGAAGGCGCGGGCGGCCGGTCTGAGATCGCGCAGCCGGGTGATGGCGGGCACGCATCATCGTAAACGAAGTACGAAACGTCGCGGTTTCCGGCGCGGCCGCGAATATCGTCTGCCGTGACGACAGTGCCATCTTTGCCTGCGCTCGCGGGCATTCCCGAGCAATAGATTCCCGCGCGAAAATGCGCGGCGCGGACTCCGTCGATCCACGCGAGAAGATAGGCCAACTGATCGGGCAGCATTTCGCCGCCCTCTTCTTGATCCAAGAAAATGATCGTGCCAGGGTGAAAGCCTTCGCGAATTGCGGTGTGAACGGCAAGCTCCGCATCGGACGAGCCAACTTGCTTCGCGTGTGCGGGAGTTTGCAATTCGCGCTCTAGCCGGCCGTTGAATAGCACGAGAAATCCGAAACCGGCGCGAACCATCCGCGCGCGTTTCCCAATCCACGGAACGGACGCGCCTCCCGGCGGCTCGTTGAGCCAATAGCCGACGAAAGAAAAATTGCGCCGCAGAGCGGGTAGAGCTGCGTCGCCCGGATAATTATTGGAATCACAACCTAGATATGCGCGGTGCGCCGCCGGATGGCGAACCGTTTGGCGCGAACCACCGATCGCGGGTATAGCGGATACTGCAACAGCGGCGGCCAGAGCAAGCGAACTCCACGGCGCCGAACGCATCGCTATACGCTCAGGAAATTCTCAAGCAGCTTGAATCCCGAAGCGGTCAGGACCGACTCGGGATGGAATTGCACGCCTTCGACCTTCATCTTGCGATGGCGGAGGCCCATGATGGTGCCGTCCGCGGACTCGGCGGAAATTTCCAGGGTGCGCGGCAGCGATTTGCGCTCCACGATCAGCGAGTGATAGCGCGTGGCGACGAAATTTTGCGGCAAACCGCGAAAAATCGTGCGCCCGTCATGATGGATTTCGCTGGTCTTTCCATGCATCACTTTCTTCGCGCGAACCACGCGTCCGCCGAACGCCGCGCCGATGGCCTGATGCCCCAGGCACACGCCGAGAATCGGAATCTTCCCGGCGAAGCGCTCGATCGCGGGAATGCTGATGCCCGCTTCCTGCGGCGTGCATGGGCCGGGAGAAATCACGATGCGCTCGGGACGCATGCGCTCGATATCCTCGAGCGTGATTTCGTCGTTGCGGCGTACTTCCAGCTTTTCGCCCATTTGGCCAAGGTACTGCGCCAGGTTGTAGGTAAACGAATCGTAGTTATCAAGCAGCAGAAGCATGGGGAATTAATAGAATAACGCAGACTGGCTACTGCGCGCGAGCGCCAGTGGCGATTTCGAGCGCGCGAATCAGCGCCCGGGCCTTGTTGAGCGTCTCCTGATATTCCGTTTCAGGCACGGAATCGGCCACGATGCCCGCGCCCGCCTGCACGTACACCTTGCCGCCTTTCGCCACCAGTGTGCGAAGGCCGATGCAGGAATCGAGGTTGCCGGAAAAATCGAGATATAAAATCGCGCCGCCGTAGATTCCGCGCCGAGTCGGTTCCAGTTCGTCGATGATTTCCATGGCGCGGACTTTTGGCGCGCCGGAAAGCGTGCCTGCGGGAAAACAAGCCATCAAAGCGTCGAAGCAGTCGGCGCCTTCGCGCAAGCGGCCATGGAGGCTTGAGGCGATGTGCATCACATGCGAGTAGCGTTCGACGAACATCAGCCGCTCGGCTTTCACGGAGCCATATTCGCACACGCGGCCAAGATC
>JASHPG010000133.1 GCA_030038275.1 Candidatus Acidiferrales bacterium
CCACGTGGTGTAGATCACGCCGCGGGACAATAGCAATGCGGCGCGTTCTTCGTAGGAGCCGGGATTGAAAGTCTGTGTGCCACCCGAACTGCCCGTGCCCGTACCCGGATAGGTCGCGTGGATTTCTTGGGGAGTCATGCGCTCGGCTCCCGTGGCGACATCAAGCGCGTGCAACCGCTGGTGATAATTTCCGCTAGTGTCCTTGGACATAGCGACCACGAAAATCGTGCCGTGCGGTCCCGCTTTGAGGTCGATGACAGGTGTGGAGGTGATGCCGATCACCGGTGCCACCTGGGGACACCGATGTTCGTCGCTAGGCGTCTCGCCCGGGAGGTTCGCCAGCTCCGATGTGGCCCAGATCTGCTGGTCGTTGCCTGCATCGAAGGCATAAACCATGTCGTCCTCGGTGGCGACGAAGATCACATCGTGAGCCTTGCCGTCGACCTTGAGGCCGCTCACGTAAAGAGGTTCCGCATCGACCGTGCCTTTCACGCTAAGCGTGCCGACCTTGCCGAATTGCTTCGAATTCACGTTGGCCGGGGTAAGGACGGTCTCGTTGGAATTCAGCCCGGTTCGGAAATTATTGTTGTGGTAGGTCAGTACCGAAACTCTGGTCGAAGGGGAAGGATCGGTTGCGTTCGATTTCGAAGCGCCGGAGCCGGCGTAACAAGCAGCGGCGACTGTCAACGCTGAGAGGATCACAAGGCACAAGGAAAACTTCCGTGAAGGCTTTTGCAGACCATTTCGTGGAGTCACGAGTCCTCGCAAGGTGCGGCAATTAGAAGATATACGGCAGGTTCCTGGGCGAGACGCGCGAGCGCTGCTATTTGCGCAGCGAACTCCTCAAACGCCTCCCAAGTCGCCAATCATGGCACCGGGAACCGGAGAGCGCAAGAAGTGTTACGCCCTTTTCGCTTCACGGGGCGTCACGCATCAAAGGGCTCCGCGCTGACCGATCTTTGCGGCGAATAAACGCCGGATTCGCCGCCCTTCATGGCTGTAGCTTGTACCCGATCTTGCGGACGAATTCGTGCCGCTGCTTCGCATCCGCCGCCGTCTCCACGCCCTTCGGCGATGAGCCATCCACCACGCCCAGGATCGCGTGCCCCTGTTCCGTCTGCGCCAGAATCACCTCCACGGGATTTGCCGTCGCGCAGAAAATCGAGCACACTTCGAAGCAGTCGCGCACTCGTCCAAGCAAATTAACCGGGTAAGCGTCACGGATCAGCAGCACGAACGAGTGGCCTGCGCCAAGCGCCTGCGCGTTCGCAGCGGCGGCGCGGCGAAGTTCCTCGTCATTCGATTCGATGCGCACCAGGCAAGGCCCGGATGCCTCGTTGAACGCCACTGCGAATTTCGCGCCCGGCACCGTGTTCACCACCGCCTCGTACAAATCTTCAGCTGTTTTAATGAAGTGCGCTTGCCCGAGAATCAAGTTCGCGCCGTCGGGAATCTGCATGCGTACGCTGAGCAGCTCCATTTTTTCATCCCTCTTTTGTAAAAGTTTCCCACAATTGGAAACAGCCAAATTACGTCATTCCACACGACGCGCGAAAAGTCCCGCCAAACTGGCCTTGGAGGCGAAGCGCTGGCGAAAGCCGCATTGGCACGCCGCGTGCTCCAATATCTCTGAATCGAGCGCCGCACGTGGCGCATCGAAGCTGCTAGCTACATAGGCAGCAGGAGTAACGAGCCGGATACGGCTCTGCGGGGCGGCACAGAATCGAGCCAGCGTGTTTATCAGGACTCTTCATCAGGCCAAGCGGTTCCTTCGAATCCTCTTCGGGTTCACTTTGCTCGTAGCGGGAATCGCCATGATCGCCACTCCCGGCCCCGGTTGGCTCACGATTTTACTGGCTCTCGCCGTCCTTGCGGCGGAATTCGTCTGGGCTCGCCGCTTGCTCGATCGTCTCAAGCGCGAAGGCGAACGCATTCGCCACGCCGTTTTTCCTTCGGCCGATCACGCGCCCACGCACGACGCCGGCGTCAACCGCGCCTGACCGTCTTTCTCGCCGTTCCGCACCTTTCCAGTTCCGGCCAACCCAAAATTATGCTCTGATTGCTTCGCGCGGCGCCAAGCTGCTGCGTCTCGCTTATCCGCCTGGGTCAATTTTAGTTTTCTTGATCGTGCCACAAGGCGGCAAAGTTCAAGCTGGCTCGCCATCCCGGAGGGAAGCCCGTGGCCAACGGCTCTAAGAGTTCAAACAGTACTTCCATTACGCCTTCAATTGACCGTTGGAAGGGGAAATGGGCCTTGGTGACCGGCGCCAGCGCTGGAATTGGCTGGGCGCTCGCCGAACAGCTTGCGGCTGGCGGCGCGAATCTGGTGCTTAGCGCCCGACGCGTGGATCGCCTTGAAAAACTCGCCGCTGAACTCACCGCCCGCCACGGCATCCAGACCGAAGTCTTCGCCGCGGATCTGACCCGTCCCGAAGCCCCCGCCGCTATTCACGCGTTCACCGAAGGCAAGCGCCTCGAAATTTCGTTGCTCGTCAACAACGCTGGCTTCGGCACGTTCGGCTACACCCACGAAATCGACGAGTCGCGCCTGCTCGACATGGTCGAGGTCAATTGCGCCGCCGTCGTGCGCCTCACGCGTCTTTACCTGCCGCGCATGGTCGAGCGCCGCAGCGGAGACATCCTCATCGTCGCCTCGACGGCTGCTTTCCAGCCGGTCCCGTTCATTGCGGCCTATGCCGCCACCAAAGCTTTCGACCTAATTTTCGCCGAGGGCCTTGCGGAAGAAGTCCGAGGCTTAGGCGTCCGCGTTTGCGCCCTATGCCCCGGCTCTACCAACACCGAATTTCAACAAGTAGCGCATCAGCCCGACCGCGCTTTCCGCTTCGCCGAAGCCGCCGGCAAAGTCGCGCGCGTCGGCCTAGAAGGCTTGGCGGCAGGGAAGAGCAGTGTCATTTCCGGCGGGCGCAACCGCTGGATGGTTTTCGGCGAACGCTTCGCCCCGCGCTCCTTCGTCGCCAAAATGGCCGCCAAAGTTATGGGCCCCGAATCCGCCAAGCCCTAGCTACGAGCCGTCAGTTCTGGCCCGCGCCACCGCTTTGATGCAAACCAACCCTGATAGCTTTCACAGTAGATCACTGAGGAGTTCCCGTGAGAAACGAGAAGAGTCTAGGATGCTCAAATATAGTCGCGTTGAGTAAGGCGGAAAGAGCCGCCTTCGCGTCGAGGGCCTCGTCAATCCTACTCTCTGGTCCGCCGGTCCAGGCGCGCTTCAAGTCGGTTTCCGCTTGTTTCTCTATCTCCTTGGAATGCTCTCTCAATAACTCTTTCTTCAGATAATCGGTGATAGCTTGAAATTCATCTCGGTCAAGCCACATTCCATGGCATTTGGGGCACCAGTCGATAAAAACCGAGGATTTCCCGAAGTGTACAGAAACCAATTTTGACGTCTTGCAGCGGACGCACACGCGCTTCGTGGAGATCGCACTCGTCTTTTCAATATCCTCGACTTCGGCATTGAGCCACCGCAATGATCCATCCTCGACCTTGTTCTTGAGCTTCCGGAGTTCGTCCTTGATGAGCCAAATCCCCTTACATTTCGGGCAACCCTCAAAGGACATCGAAAATACCTTGTACTCGTTCAGCGTGTTACCGCAAGCGGGACACGAATCAGTCGTCTCCTTCTCCAAGCTAGCGCCTTGAATTGGAGGCACTTCGACGCGATAGTCCGTTTCACTGCTCTTTGTCTTGACTCGCTTGAACCAATAGGGCACATGCACGTTGTTCACGAAATCCGAAAACCCGTGGCCGCGCACAGGCATGATTCGCACGAGTTCCTTGTCGATCAAATTAAGCTCTCCGCCGTCGAGCCAAAACCCTCCGCAATCTCGGCAGTAGTGCAGGAAGATGTCGTCGCTTTCCAGGAATTTTACCTTCTCCAGCATGGCGTCATCGCATCGCGGGCATTTCAGCGTCTTGGGTTCCCGTACCGATTTCTTGTCCTGCTCGCAGTACTCGATGCTCCCATCAACCTTAAAAGCCATCTTGTCCAATTCGCCCGCATCGAGCCAAAGGCTCCCGCATTTTTCGCACATGTTGTAGCTGATGTGGTCTCTCCTTATGAGAGCATGCCGGGTGGTTACATCGTTGGTCGTCATTTCCGTGCCGCAACTAAGGCAATTCATGCGTGCAAACCTCGAGACAAGTTTATACCGCGCTATAAAAGGCAAAGAACGCTATTGGTTGTACCGCGCCAGCTTTGGCGCGCGCCAGTCACAAACTACCGTGCGTGCGCCCCGTCAGTTCTGGCCCGCGCCACCGTTTCCGCCGGCGTTTGGCGGAGGCCCTTGCGGTGGACGGGACAGCTTGAATCCCGGCGGCAGGTGCGTCAGCGTGTGAACATAACGCAGCTTCCCATGCTGCACGCGAAACAGGTGCGAATCCGGCACTCCGTTCACGCTAAACCTGCAAAACGCCTGCACAGCTCCGATCGTCGGGTCCACGATAAATCGCCTGTTTACGATGTTTACGCCCGCCGGCACGCCGACCGCGCAAGTATCCGTCGGCAGACCTTTGCCGGTTCGCGCTCCGCCTTCGGTCCGCTCGCATGGGTATCCCCACGGCACCATGCTCGTCCTCTTCTCCAGAAACGCATCGAGGTAAGCGTTCGCCGCGGCGACCAGGGTGGCGCGGGTGTCGCGCTGGCTCGCGGGAATTTCGCCCCATTTCTCCGCCTTCGAGTACTTCAAATAATTGTCCGCGTTGAACAGCCAGTCGCCCTTATGCGTGATTATCAGTTCGATTTCCGCGATCTTGTCGTAATTCACGCGTAGCCGCACCCCGAGCACGTACGGATCGGTCTGGTCCGCGTCGATGGCTTCGGTAAACGTCTGGCACGTCACCGGGTCGATCAGCGTGCGATGAAAATCGAACTTCAGCGGCTTTTGAATCAAGCCCTTCTGAATATCCACTTCCTGCATGTTCTCGATGTACGCCAGCCCCTTCGCCAGCGGCAACCCGGACGTATCGCCCTTCGTCTGCGCCTTCAGATAGAGATTCGTAGCGTACTGCAGCCCGTTCCGCGTGCAGGAAACCTGCGCGAACGTCGCCGCCGGCGCCAGCACCATGGCCGACACCAAAATCCACTTCCAAATCATCCGGCTCATCAAACGCCTCCCGTTTCGCCGATCGTTATTTGCGCCAGTCATCATCCGCCACCAAGCCCGCATAAGGTACACCAATTCGCGCGGAAATCGATCACCTGTTGCAGAGACCTCAGTCAGTTGGTTTGAATTCTGTTTATCGTGACACAAGCAGTCAAAACTCAAACAGCCCCACTACCCGAAGCCCGGCCACTTACCGCTTCAGCGCCACGAAGAGAAAATGGAAAACGGCGCCCATTATGCCCGCTCCCGGGATTGTCAGAACCCACGCCCA
>JASHPG010000134.1 GCA_030038275.1 Candidatus Acidiferrales bacterium
GAGCAGGCGAAAGCAAAGCCGGTGGACCGGCGCGCGGATATTTGGGCGTTCGGCTGCGTGCTGTACGAGATGCTCACCGGAAAAATGGCTTTTCACGGCGAGACCGTCACGGACACATTGGCAGCGGTGGTGATGAAAGATCCCGACTGGTCGCTGCTTCCAGCGAACACGCCAGCGCGAATTCGCGTGCTTTTGCAGCGCTGCCTGCAAAAAGATCCCAAGCAGCGGTTGCAAGCCATCGGCGAGGCACGCATCACGATTGACGAAGTTCTCGCCGGTGCTTCAGAATTCATATCTTCCTCTGTCGCTGCCGCTGCGACGACTTCTGCGCCCGTCTGGCGACGCGCGCTGCCGTGGGCTACGACGATCGTACTGGCGATCATCACCGCAGTGTTTGTTCTCGCGTACTTGCGGGCAAGTTCGATTCAGATGCATCCGACTCGCTCGTTAATTTCACCCCCGCCGAAAGTATCTTTCGCGTTCTCGCCACAACCTTACGGTACGCCGCTCCTTTCGCCCGATGGCTCGCGGCTCGTGTTTCCAAGCCGGAGCGCCGACGGCAAAGAGTCGCTTTGGGTTCGGCCGCTCGATTCCTTTGATGCACAGCAACTGCAAGGGACGGACGGCGCAACTTTTCCATTCTGGGCCCCGGACAGCCGTCAAGTCGGATTCTTCCAGGATGGAAAACTCAAGAAAATCGACGTGACCGGCGGGCCGCCGGTAACCATCTGCGATGCCCAAAGCGGACGTGGCGGAACATGGAACCGCAACGGCGTCATCATTTTTGCACCTGCACGCTATACGTCCGCATTCCTCCAAGTCTCGGCAGCAGGAGGAACGCCGAACGCCATCGTCAGCCATAAACAATCGATCGGCAACTTCAGTAGGCGGTGGCCCGTGTTTCTTCCCGACGGACGGCACTTCCTCTACTTAGGCCTTACGGGAACCGCGCAGCTTGGTATCTACATCGGCGAACTTGGATCGAATGAGGTGAAGTTTCTCGTTCAGGCTGATTCGGACGCCCTCTATGCCGCGCCCGGCTATCTGCTCTTTCTCCGCGGAAACACGCTAATGGCACAGCGGTTCAACGCCGCGGACCGGCAACTCCAGGGGAGTGCTTTTCCCGTTGCCGAGAATGTCGGCTCGCCTGCGAATTTCGGGCTTGGCCTGTTCAGCGTTTCGCAAACGGGGCTGCTGATCTACGGCACCACGCCTGAATCTGGCGGCGGGCAACTCGTCTGGTTCGACGCCACTGGGAAACGGCTAGGAACGGTGGGACCTCCAGGGGTTTCCTACCCGAGCTTTTCACCAGATGGAAAGCTCCTGGCGTATTCGTTGGTGAATATTTCTGCGCTAACCGGGGACATCTGGATCGAGGACTTGGAGCGGGACGTGCAAACCCGCTTCACGTTCGGCCCAATCGGCATCGCTCCGGTATGGTCGCCGGACGGTTCACAAATCGTGTATGCAGCAGCATCCGTAGGCAACGGTTCGGTGTCGCTTTTTGTGAAGAATTCCTCGGGGGCGGGCAGCCCGGAGCTGCTTCGCTCCGATGCTGGAAACCCTCAGTTGCCCACCGACTGGTCCCGGGATGGCCGCTATATTCTATTTGAAGCGGTATCGAGGTCCAGCAAGGCGGTAATTTGGGCGATGCCCCTGTTCGGAGATCGCAAGCCATTTCCCTACCTTCAATCGCAATTCGACGTGAGGGAGGGAACGTTTTCTCCCGATGGACGCTGGGCCGCATACGTATCGGACGAGTCCGGAAACAATGAAGTGTATGTATCGCCATTTCCGGGCGGCGGCAGCAAATGGCAGGTTTCGCAGGGCGGCGGGACGGGACCGCAATGGAGCCGCGACGGCAGCGCTCTGTATTACGTGGCGCCCGGAGGCAAGATGATGGAAGCGAGCATCAAGGAAAATGGCTCAGCGGTTGAAATCGGAGCTGCGCGCGAACTGTTCCAGGACCAAATGATGACTGTGACTGCTATGTTCGCCAACACCGGCTATGCCGTGATGCCGGACGGGAAACGCTTCCTGATCGATGAAGGCTCAGGCTCTACGAACGCATCTCCGCTCACGCTGGTTACGAATTGGTCCGCGGAAACGAAGCAATCGCAATGACCCTCACACCGGGCACGCGCATCGGGGCGTACGAGATCACTGGCGCGATTGGCGCTGGTGGGATGGGAGAGGTCTATCGCGCGCGGGACACGAAGCTGGGGCGCGACGTGGCGATTAAGGTTTTGCCCGAGGTGTTTGCGCGCGATGCGGAGCGCATGGCGCGGTTCGAGCGCGAGGCGAAGGTGCTGGCGTCGCTGAATCATCCGAACATCGCCGCGATTTACGGATTCGAGGATTCGGGGAGCGTACGCGCGCTGGTGATGGAGTTGGTCGAGGGGCCGACGCTGGCGGAACGCATCAGCCGCGGCGCAGTGGGAATCAGCCCAACACCTGCCGGGCCAAGGCCCGGCGCTACACGACCCATCTCAGGCGCCGGGATTGCCGAACACACGTCGGCTGGAACGCGAACAGCGAAGCCCCGTTCGGCTCCCTCGGGGCA
>JASHPG010000135.1 GCA_030038275.1 Candidatus Acidiferrales bacterium
ATGCTGGTGGGGGCAGGGGCGAGCCTCGGGTATACCAGCACGGGCGTGGTGAATGCGAATGAGGTCCTTGGCCTCGCATTTCCTTCGCTGGTCAGCGGCGACTGTCTTGGCAACAACGGCTCGGTGCTGAGTTGGGTGACGTGCGGGAGTGGTGGTGGAGTTAGCTCCTTCACTGGCGATGGAACGCTTATCACAAACTCTGCCTCAACCGGCGCGGTCACCGCAACTCTCAGCAACACGGGTGTGGGCTACGGAGTGTGGGGCAATACGGGCTCCTCAAGCGGCGCGCCTGGCTATCACGCACTTTCCTCCTACCCAACGACCGCCTTTCCAACCCTGAACCAAACAACGACGGGTACGGCGGCGGGGCTTACGAGCTATCCCACACTGTGTTCGGGTGGTGAGTTCTCACAGGGCCTATCCTCAGGCTCGAATAATTGCGCCACGCCGAGTGGCAGCGGCATCACTCTCCAGACCAACGGCACGAACAACACTAGCCAGACCGCCCTCAATATAGAGAACGACTCTAGCGGTAATATCGCCGTCACCAACCCTTCCGCTGGCAATGTGCAGATTTCCCTCGCCTCGCAGGCGAATGCGACCGTTTGCGCGAACGTCTCGGGCTCCTCGGGCGTCCCTGCCTGTAACACGACATTGCCTGCGCTGCAAGGGGCACTGAACGCCGCGAACGCGACGACCTGCACGCCGACGCTTGCGGCCGGCGCGACGAACGATTTCGACCCGACAAGTGGCGGGACTGCGTGCACGCTGTCGAGTGCTGGGATTACCAATGTCGGCTATGTGTCGGCGATCCCAGGCTCGGGGGGCTCGACGCTGGATGGCATTCTCGCCGGCTCCGACAAGCAGCAGATCTGGCTCAAAGACAATGCCCCCGTAGGTCCTCCGACGCAGACCGCCGCGTCCACGGCGACGACGGGAGGCACCGTTGCCGCAGGCACATACTATCTGGTGTGGACGGCGACCTTCGCGAACGGCGAGACACTGAGAAGCAATGAAGAGAGCGAGACGACGACCGGCTCGACGAGCACGATCACGGGCAATATCGCGCAGGCTGTGCCGGGCGCGACCGGCTATAGGGTCTATCTCGGCACCTCCGCGGGAGGTGAGAGCGTCTACTACACCGTGAGCGGCGGCAGTACGCTGACGTACACCATCACGACCACGAGCGGCACGTCCGGCTCTCCCCCCGCCACGTACAACGCGTGGATCAAGTTGTCCGTGGATTCCTCCTCCGAATCCACCGTGGCGAATCTCCTCTGCGGCGCCGGCAATTCCGTCCTCATGCCGCAGGGCTATGTCTATCTCTTCTACACCACTGGCGGCGATTGTTGGAGCGTCGGGACAATCAATAATTCCTACCCTTCGCTCGATATGCTCGCCTCCGGCACATCGATGACGCCAGACCCGTCGTTTGATTTCGTGAGCGAGACGGCGAGTGCTTCCGGCGCATTCACAATCAATTGCCCGAGTTTCAATCCGCCCCCCTGGCACAAGCAGGTCATTGTGATCGTCAATTACTATGGCTCTGCGAATACCTACACCTGGAGCACATGCTACCACGCCTCATCGACCGCAGCCCTGCCGAGCGGTGGAACTGCTGCGGGTGCCAAAGATCTCTATTTGGATTTCTGGGACCTAGTCCTGCAAAAGCAGGATATCACAGCGATCAATCAGGGATTCTAATGGTGACGAGAAGACAGGTTCTCGGTGGTATTTCGGGAGCCGTAATGGTGGCGCTTGCGCCGAGAGCGCGTGCGGTGTGGCCACTGGGCGGCAATGCTCGAGCGCTTGTCCCGAATATCGCTGCGTTGCCGGAGGCCGCGAGTGCAGTCGCTCCGTGGTCAGTATTTTTAACCGCGACCGGCGGCTATTCAGGCTGGGGGGTCAATGCACCATATAGTGACCCGAACGGCGCAACTTTGCGACGGCTCACCAACCGCTCGACCGTTGGCAGCACGGATCTGTGCTGCATGGAGTATTCCGAGGGTGGTCCGCGCATCAGTCAGGCGCTGGGGAACGGGGAATATTGGTTCACTTTTCTCGCCGGGACCAGCAGTTCCAAGAGCGGCTACTTTGCAAAATATAAACTGGGTAGCGGCATCGTTTCGGGGTCGGTCACCGCGCTCCCAGCGATCACGGGCGGCAATCTCGGCGCGGCTTTCTCGATGCTGCCGGGCGAGGAGAACATCCTCTATCTCGCCAATATCAGCAGCACTACCATTCATCGCTACGACTGCTCGCTTGCGGCCTACGCGAGCAACAGCGTGTTCAGTGGTCCGAACGCCTCGATCAACTGCGGGGTGATGGCCCCCGGCTGGATGCAGATCTCCTGGGATGGCACACGCATCGTCTTTCAGGCTCCCTACAACGGCCCCACCGCGGTTTTTCAATTAAACCCCTCAACTGGGACGCTGCAGAGTTACACAGGATCTAGCACCTCGGACATCATGCTGACGGGTGCGACCTGCACTGCGGCTACCACGACGACGCTGACCGATACCTCGCGCACCTGGAATACCGAGATCACGAACGGGCAGTGGAATGGCGCCACAATCGTGATGACGAGCGGAGTGGCGAACGGCCAAAGCTCCACGGTGATGTCGAGCACCGCCGACAGTGTGAACTTCTCGCCCGCTTTCACGGAGGCTCCTTCCGCAGGGGATCATTACAGCCTCTACAATCTCAATGAGCCCCACATGATGAAGGGCTCAAGTCATGATGTGGTGTTTCTCGAGGACAGCACGGCCACCGGCAGTATGCCGCACGCGTGGTTCCCCGCAAGCGGTGTGTGCGCTGCCGCGGTCGGCTGGAATGATGGTGCGGGCGGCCAGTATGGGGGCCATAGCGATTGCGGCGACAGCAATCTTTACACCCTAAATCCCAATGGCGCCTATCGGGTGCTCAACGAGTTCACCCCAGGAACAGCCCCCGCTACAGATGGTGGCGCCTGGAACGGAGTTCAAACAAATTACTGGGGCACAAGTTCCGCGACGGAGCCCGATGACGGAACGGGTACAAATGGTGGCCATTGGAATACCTCATGGGCTCAGCAAGGCGCGGGTGCAAATGAGTGGGCACTCCGTAATTCGACAGACGAGCTCTACAACGGCAACAGCGTCGCCAGTTGGTCCGTATATTCCGACAGCATCTACGAAGGCACCGTCACCTTCGCCGATTCCGACTGGGCGGCTCGGGGCGTCGTCGGGGTGCTCCTGTGGAACGGTGTCGTAGGTCAGGGCTCGCAGATCACCGGCAATCTCACGGCTGCGGAATCGCTAGCCGGGATGACCCCGGGCACTTACTACTGGAACGGCACGACGCTCTATGTGTGGATGCCGGCGGGCGGAAGCCCCGCGGGCGCCGTGATTATCTGCTCCAACGCGCTTCAGACCTCACGCATCGCCTACTACAAACAGGACGGCTCGCAAATTCGCATCCTCTGCTGGCAGTACACGGAGCCGCAGGACACCCAAGCAAACTATTATCACAACCCGTATGCGAACGCATCGCCGGATGGGCTCCTCGTTCTCATTAACTCAAATCTAGGGACCTATAGCGGCTATACGGATGTGATCGCTGTGGAGGTACCGACGACATGAAGTGGTGGCTGACGCTCTTGCTCGCGCTGATGTCTCCGGTATGGGCGTCGAATCCTGCTGTAGGCGGCCACGTCATCAGCTCCAATCAGGGGGGCGCCGGTAGTTACACCAGCTCGGCGATCACGACCAATCCAAGCGGAAGTGATTACGCCGTACTCCTTTCTAGCAGTGGTGACAGCGCACAGTCGGTCAGCGATTCTCAGGGCGCAACGTATGGCGCTCTCGCTTTCAGTGGCGGGGTCGGCACTGGGAGTAACTGCATCGAGGAGGCCGCAAGCGATACTGATCTCTGTATCTACACGTGTACGGCGAACTGCAACAACGGCAGTACCAGTCGTACGTTCAGCGTAACGGCCGCGGGAGGGCTGTATATCATCGAATGCATGGAGGTGACGAATACAACCGGTATCGACGTCGTGGCAGCGGGGTATGGAACGACAGGGACGACGAATGTTTCGGTGACGCCCACCGTGGCCAATGATCTCATCGTTGCGAACGGGTATAGCGGCTCTGGGACCGCCTTCACGATTTCACCGAGCACCTCCGGCTGGACGGCGCTTGAGCACACCGCCGCGGCGCGCAGCATGGGGAGTGGCTACCTTGCTGGCGCTTCCATCTCCGCACAAAATGCGGCCATGACTGGCGTGACGTCGGGAGATGGCTTAGCCGTGATCACCATGGCGTTTAAGCCTGCCAGCGGCCCTGTCGGACTCAACTCTGGATTTCTAATGGTGAAAATCGGGCGACTCGCTGTGTTTCATGCCGATAAAAGCCAAGTGCGCACTCAGTAGTTCGCTCTCCACGCGAAATGGGAGCGCGCGCAATCAAAGTGGGACGAATCCCTGGTACGCGCTGACAGATTATACGATTGAAGACAATGTCTTCACGAACGGTACGAACGGAGGAATGAACTGGCTGTTGCAAGATAGCACTGCGGACGAGGGAGCCTACGACACGTGCTCGCGAGGAGATCCTAATGCCTAAAGCATTTATGAACTGTGTTCGCTCTGGTGGCCGCGTGCGGCGGAAGAAGCTCTCTGGAGGCCGCTACATCAACCTGTGCTTTAAGGGTGGTAAGAGCTATGCCGGCGAGGCCAAGAAGGCTAAGCGCAAGTGAGCGAGCGGGTGGAATGGCAGGCGGTCTCGTTCGGAGAACAGGTTCTCCGCTATGCCGACTTCACCGACGAGCTTGCCTCGGGTGAGACGGTTTCGAGCGCTACTGCGACCTGCACAGTGTGGAGTGGAAACGACGCGAACCCGAGCGCCGCTGTCGGCGCCCCGACGATCATCAACAACGCGACAGGGCTCGCGGCGGTTGCGCAGATAGAAGTAGTAGGCGGGGTACTGGGCACGATTTACCAGGTCGTGGTGCAGGCCACGACTTCAGCGGGCCGAAAGCCCATCAAAACCGCGTATCTGGCAATCGTGCCGGATGCGCCTTAGGAGATACTG
>JASHPG010000136.1 GCA_030038275.1 Candidatus Acidiferrales bacterium
CAGGGAAGTGCCGATTGGTACTGCTAGGGACGCGATTGGTTGGTGGGAGACAAGAAGAATTCCATTCAATCTAATCGTTGGCGCGGCTGGGATCGTCTCTTGTTTTCTAGCCGGTGTCGCCGTACTCGGGAGCTACGTCTCGGGTATCGGGGATATTGACGTTCCGCCTCCTCTCCTTGCGGTTTTTTGCATCGTTCTTTACGCCATTGCAGCGAACGTTTGTTTCACCGGGGGCTGGCTGGTAGAGCTTGCGGTCCGCAGGTTATGGCCAAGCGAAGCGGACGCGTTCGCCACGTCAAGCCTCTCAGCCGGTTTAATTTTTTCCATTCTGTTGACACTCACGCCAGGAATTCTGCTTGGCATAATGGGCGTCACCGCTCTCCTGGCACATCTCTTCGGGATCGGTCACCACCCACTGTGATAGCCGAGCCCGGGTTCGCCGGCTAACATCCGATTCGTCGGCTAACCGGACGAGATCTCCATCGTGCGCATAAAGCACGCGACGGACTCAATCCTACCAACCCATCTGCCGCATTCGCTCCAGGATCAGCGCGCTGTAATGCTTCATGCGCTCGGGCCGCCTCTTCCGAGGCAACGGCAGAATTGCTGCAAGTTCCGCCGAACGCTCCCGGTCAATGTCTCGCGCCGGTATTCGATACCAATAGCGGCACGCCGCCTGCGCGCCATAAACATCCGGTCCCCATTCGACGACATTCAAATAAAGTTCCAGAATGCGCCGCTTGCCAAGAACCACCTCGGCCACAGGAACAAGTGAGGCCTCGGCACCCTTGCGCAGAAACGAACGGTCGGTCCCAAAGAACAGGTTTTTTATCAGTTGCTGATCGATGGTCGATCCTCCGCGAATGCGGCCGCCGTCCATGTCGTGTTCCGCGGCGATTTCGATGGCATGCCAATCGAATCCATGATGCTGGTAGAAGCGCGCGTCCTCCGCGGCGATCACCGCATGTTGGAGGTTGGGAGAAATCTGGCTCAGCGGCACAAATTCGTATCGCTCGTGATACGGCTTGTGGTGAATCCAAGCCTGCAAATCGCGTTCCGCGTGTACCGCCGTAGTCGGCGGATTAATCCAGCGCATCGCCGTCAGCATCAGCGCAAACAGCGCCCACAGCGCCACCAACCCAATCGCAACCCATCGCAGTACTGATCGGATAGAAAGCTTCCGCCGCGACCGCTTCCGAGGCGAAGCCTTGCTCTGTGTCTCCGCGTAGGAACTCATGGCATAGAACTACCGCGAGCCACTCGAAGTGTCGTGCACGGTGATGTTGATACCAAGATACAGTGAAACTTGGTAGATGAGAGTCCCAGCCCGCCCGTTATACGTAATATCCAAGCGCGATGGGGTCACCCAATTCATCGCAAGGTTCAGCTTTGCTGCGTCAGGCAGCCCAACTTGATCCTGATCGAACGTGGCGACGGTTTCGGGAGGGTTCCCATAAATCGTCCGTTTCAGGTCTACCGTCGTCGACAGATCATTTATACCTGGTCCATCGATATCCACCCTGCTCGCGGTGGCTATCGAAGTTCCGTCCGACGATCGAGATTCTGCCGTCCATATCGTTTGTTGGTCTTGAATAGGGCTCTTACAGCCGCACACGAGAACGCCCAGAACGATCAGGAACGAAGTCGCGTTACGCATATCGGATGCTACATCCCCATAATCTGAAATCCGGCATCGACGTAAATCACGTTGCCGGTCACGCCGCGTCCCAAATCGCTGCCGAGGAACACGGCCACGTCGGCCACTTCCGCCGTGTCTGTGTTGCGACGCAGCGGCGCGTGCTGCGCCACCAGATCGAGCATCTTCGACAAATCCTTCACGCCGCGCGCGGAAATCGTCTTGATGGGCCCCGCCGAAATTGCGTTGACGCGAATCTTGCTCGGCCCCAGTTCGCTCGCCAGATAACGCATCTCCGCTTCGAGCGCCGCTTTCGCCACGCCCATCACGTTGTAGTTGGGTACCACGCGCGTCGAGCCGAGATACGTCAGCGTCATAATCGCGCCGCCATTGCTCATCGACGGCCCGAGCGCCTTCGCCACCGCCACCAGCGAATACGCGCTCACCTCCAGCGCAAACTGAAATCCCTCGCGCGACGTGTCGATGAACGGCTGATTCAGCTCCTCGTGTTTCGCGGCGGCCAGGCTGTGCACCACCACGTCGAGTTGCCGCCCCTCCGCCTTGATCGACTGCGCCAATTGCCCGATATCCTCCGGCCGCGTCACGTCGCAGGAATAAAACCCCGCGCAGCCGAGCTCGCGCCCAAGCTCTTCGACCGCCGGTTTCGCGCGGTCGTTTTGATACGTCAGCAGCAGCGTGGCGCCTTCGCGCGCGAACGCCGCCGCGATCGCGTACGCGATGCTCCACTTGTTCCACACTCCCAGCACGATTGCCGTCTTGCCGCTCATTAAGTTGGACATGGCCCGTCATTTTACCGGAAATTCCCGCCCGTAGCGTCGGCGTCTCGCCGGTCTTTGCAGTCCGAGCCCGAAACCAGAACCCGGTGATGTGAACCGAGGAATCTGCAAAAGAAGTGTTGTCATTCCTAACCCGGTCGCGCGCATTTCGCGACTGGTGTGAGGAATCTCCTTTTGTTTTTCAATTGCCGCGGCGAAAAGCTCCGCGTGCCTTCCTGCTACACTGAACCGGGAGGCGTTATGTCCCGGTCGCCGCAGCCGGAGTCGCCGCAATCGCCCAAGGAACACGGAACGGAAGCGCCTCCCGCCGCGCGCCGCGCCGACGCCTTCCTTCAATTGCGGCAGTGGCTCGGAATTATCGGGATCGCTCTGCCGTTTGTGTTGGTTCTCGGCAACGTCTTCCTCCGCGCCGTCTTGAAAAGCCCTCCCGCGTGGCGCGGATGGGATCTTCAGCGCACGATGAGCTCCTACTACTACACCAGCATGCAGAACGTCTTCGTCGGCGCGCTGCGGGCAAAAAAAAATCAGGCACCTCAGCACGTTGGCAAACAGATTTCAATAGGAAAGATTTACACGGTGCGAGTTCCGAAGGGGAAAGTGCTGGTCGAGTTGCTGCCTCAGGCCGGAAAGTATTGTTTGAAATATCCGATTACGCGACTAATCGAAAGAGTAAAGGAAGCTTTGTTCGGCCTCACCGCTGTCCCTCGTTTGTCAATAATATTAGTCTTTTTTTAAATATTACTTGACATCCGCGCGGCTTGGCCTACACTGCTTTTGTAAAGTATAGTTTACATAAAGACGGAGAAGGAAGACATATGAGCGAACTAACCACCTCGGGGAGTGGCTATCGGTCGCGGATCCGGGCGAGCGCTACACGGCTCGTCTGTTGGCAGGGCGCGTGGGTGGTCTTTACCGCGCTGATGGCATTCGGGCCGAAATTTCTTTGGAGCAAGGCCTTGTTGTTCACGCTACTGGCGGTTGCTCTGGACGTCGCGGTGGGCGTCGGCATGATCCTGGCCACCAAAATGTACGTTATGGAATTGGATGAACTCCAGCGGAAGGTTTATTTCAACGCCTTGGGGGTCACGGTGGGAGTCGCCGTGATCGCCGGCATTCCGTTTTCGGTGATGGACATGTACCACGTGATTCCCTTCAAGGCGGACATCGGGTACCTGGTGATTCTGATGGGCCTGACGTTTTTTGTGTCCTTCCTGTACGGCACGAGGCGCTACCGATGAGGAATCGGCTCAAAGTGCTGCGTGCCGAGCGCAACTGGACGCAGGCCCAACTGGCGGACGCTCTCGACGTATCCCGGCAGACCATCAACGCCATCGAGACGGGCAAGTTCGATCCCAGCCTGCCGCTGGCCTTCCGGGCCGCCCGGCTCTTCGGTCTGCGCATCGAAGAGATTTTTCATGACCCAGCGCTGAACGAGGATGGCAGTAATCCGGCGACGAAAATTAAAAGGGACGCTTATATGTAAATCGATCGTAACGGGCCTCGCCGTTGTCGCAGCCACTGTAGCCTCTGCCCGGACGAACGCAGTTTTCGAGGTGGCCGCCTTCAAACGGGCCCCGCCGATGGGCCGGGCCAAATGACTGGCCGCACTGCAAGCCTAACTTCACGCCCTCAGATTTATTGATTCCAACGTGCGCTGCTCTGTGATAGGCACCGGAATCGCTAATGTAGACACAGAGGAGAGGTGCCGATCTTCGCTTAGGAGCGTAATTTTTTGCGATTCGAGGATGCTCGATACGCGGATAGTTCACACGTTGGGAAGCCATTTGATTGCTCGTTCATCTGCGCTTTTGCCTGAGTTCACGCAGGCATCGAAAAGCGCCACCGGACTACTTAATCTTCGTTCGAAACGAGGTCGCCGAAGGTTTCCTTGTGTTTGGGAGGCTTGTGGCGCTTTTCGACGATCACGCGCTCGGGAGGCGGCAGGCCGATGCCGAGGCGGGCGCGGCGTTTGGCTTCCTTGGCGACCTTGAATTTCGATTTTTTCCTATGGCTCGGCATTGCCGCTAGCGAACCTCGAAATGCAAAGGATTGGCGGAAGCGTGTCGGAGTCGAACCGACCATTCTGCCCGCTAAGAGCAGAATCAATGGCTTTGAAGGCCACGAAGGTCACCGGACCCCTTTCGCCTCCGGGCGGATTATAGCAGGGTCGCAAGCGGAGCCGCGAATAGACTCGGCGCGCAAGCCGTCACGAACCTGGGGAGGCCTGGGCGACTTTTTTGCGGGCGAGGTCGAGGAGTTTCGCGTCGGTACAGACCTCGTAATACGGGCGATTGCCGGGCTCGCCGATTTTGCCTCCGGGCAGAAGCTGGCGGACGAATCCCTTGCGAATCACAATCGGCTCGATGGACTCGCCAATGGGAACTTCGCCGAAATAGAGCTGGACGCGTTGCTTGCCCCAGGGCAGCGGAAAATTACCGGCCATGGGCGCGAGCGAAATTTCGGTGCTGAGTTTCTGAAAGCCTTCGTCGTTGAGCTCGATGCCGTTCAGATTGTAGCGGACGAGCAGCTCTTCGCCTTCATCGGCAACGGCATCGTCCATCAGCGATTGCAGTAGATAGACGTTGAACGGTGAGGGATTGTCCTTGAACAGGCGCTTGGCCATTTTCGCGCAACTCGAAAGGCGGTCGGAAAGATTGAGCGCGCGCGAAATCATGATTTTCGAGTCGGCGTCCATCCAAAGGGATGGCGCGGAATCCTGGAAGGCGACGCCGACGCCAAGCTCCAGCGGTGGCAGGTCGCTCGATTGCGCGCGGACGTTGTAGGCGCCAGTGACCGCGAGAATTTCGCGCGACAGCACGCAGGCGCGGGCCACGGCGCGCTGCGTCGCGCGCGTCGCTTCCGTTTCGTAGATGGCGAGGATGATGGCGTCGCCTTCGATGAAAACCTTGGCGGCGCCGTAGCGCTCCAGCATTTTTTTCACTGGTTCATGCAGAGCCATGCTGAAGTGCGACGCGGGATTCATGCCGCGCGCGAGCAAATCCTTGGTGATGCCGGTCGAGCCGCGCACGTCGGCCTTGATGACCACGTGATTGATGATGGGATCGTCGGCGGGGCGGCCTTCATCGGGATGCAGAAATTCGTACAGGCTTTTATTGGCGCGCGAAAGCTCGCGGGCGCGTTCGGAGCGGACCAGGTTGATGCGTTCCATCCACGACGCGACGTGATGGTAATTGCGGCGGTCGCGGCGCAGGCGCATCAGGTCTTCGGCGAACTGCGAGGCGGCGGCGCGAGTTTCGTCGTGGCTGCGGCGGCGAATCGACCGCGAAGCTTCCTCCAGCTTGCGAATGGAAATTTTGCGGGCGGGGAATTGCTCGATGATT
>JASHPG010000137.1 GCA_030038275.1 Candidatus Acidiferrales bacterium
TTTCGACGTCCTGCTGGCCATGCGTGCCGATCAAGTCGTGAAACGCCATGCCGGTGATGGCGAGCACGGGCTGGCCATCCATCTTTGCGTCGTAAAGGCCATTCAGCAGATGAATGCCGCCAGGCCCGGACGTTGCGACGCATACGCCGAGCTTTCCCGTGAACTTCGCGTAGCCAGCGGCCATGAATGCCGCGGCCTCTTCGTGCCGCACCTGCACGAAATCGATTTTGTCCGCGCGCGTGCGAATCGACTCGAAAACGCCGTTGATGCCATCGCCAGGAAATCCGAAGATTACTTCCACTCCCCAATTAATCAGCGTCTCGATCATCACGTCGGCTGCAGTCATTTGATTTCTCCCTAGGATGTGCTCTGGTGCTGTGAGTTTTCGGCGCGACGCCGCGGGAACTTTCCGGGACCGCATCTCGTCAGCCGGCGTTTCAGGAGTTTCTCGGGTCTTCTGAGGACCAGGATCAGCAGACGATTTGCTGCGAACTTGGCGCAGCCCCTAAACTTAGCGCGAATACGTTCTGTCGCTCGATTCAGCGTGGTCCACTCGCGCCGCACGTACCATCCGGGATATGGTGTATTCTCCGCTAGAGTTTCCACGCCACTGCGCGCCCAAGCAGCAGGCCGACGCAGCCATACAACTTTCGTACGTCACCAGCTTTGTGTAGGGAGTGCCCAGACGCGGAACGGCGTGAGCTATTCGGAAGACTCGTTCGTCAGGCCGGTTGATGGCGCTCTGTTCCATAAGGGGTAGGGCAATCCAGCGAGACGGTTGATCGCCAGCGCCTGCGCAACCAGCAAGAACACGGCTACTTCGATAATCACCAGCTCGCGTGGCTTCGAAATGATTCCCAGCGAGATGATCAGCGTGGTGGCGCCAGCTGGAGGATGGCTGACGCCGAACAGCACCATAAGCCCGTCGGTAAGCGATAGAGAAAGCGCGGCTGCCAGAATCCGCGGCCAGAAAATTCCAGGATGCAAGCCGAACGGCGTTGCTCCGGCGCCAGTCACCACGTAGGCTCCGTAACCGCAGAGGATCCCAATGGCGTGACCGAACACCGTGTTCCGCGGACTGGATGTTTTCGCGAGCGGTGAAAAGAACAGCAAAAACGCCGTCGGCCCGAGTGAGGGGAAAACAAATGGGTTCTGACTCACCAGCGCAAGCAACGCCAGCAGCGCGATGGTAACGAATCCGTTGACGAACACGTAAACGGAGCGGACGAGCCGCGGCGGAAAATGGCGCAGCAGCCAATCCAGCCTGAGGCGCCTGAGCAGCGAAAGGATGTGGTCGGGCCCGCCGCGATGGCCGCCCGCTTCAGAGTTGGGCATCAGATGTTTGGCAGCAGATCGAAATATTCATCATCCTCATTTTTGCCGCCTTCTCCCTGACCGAGAAGTTTTTCGGACTCGATGAACTCGATGCGTTCGATCCACTTCACCATCTTGTACCCAAGTTGATTCTCAACGCGCAACCGCAATGGCGCACCATAGACTTCCGGCAAGCGTGCGCCGTTCATGTGAGTCGCCAGTAGGCACTGCGGCTTCAGCACGTTTTCGATGCTCTGCGTATCGTAGTATTCGCCGCCGTAGAGAGCTTCGCCAAATGAAAAGAAAGCGATCGTCTTCGCTTGCGGCTTCGGGTGAACCAATTCGATCAGCTTTTTCATCGGAACGCCGCCCCATTTAGCGATCCCGCTCCAGCCCTGGATGCAATGGTGCATGGTGATGTGGTCCACCTCGCCGAGGCGCTCCAGATCGGCCAGCGAGAGTTCGACGGGATTGTCGACGAGTCCTCCCACGCGAAGCCGAAAATCCTTGAAGCCGCTCGCGGCCATTCGCTTCCAGTCGTCGCGAACCGGCATTTTCCCGTTGGGCCAGAAGTAGGGCGAAATCTTGTCCTCCGAATATTTCTGCTGCGGCATCAGGCGGTTGAGCGTGAGCAATTGCATCGGATAGGTAACCGACTTCAACGCCTGCTGCAGCTCGCGCGGGTGATACCAAGAGATGTAGTGCGCTACGATCCACGAAAGAATCACCACCGCGATGCCGACGAAACCCAGGTACATTCCGATCGGATTCAAGTCGTCCGTGCCCATCACGATGTGGTTCATATTGCGCGCGAATCCAGTGATCACGATCAGCGTTACGTGAACTACAAGAAAGGCGAAAAAGCTGAGCATCGTCAGAAAATGTACGGATCGCGCTGATTGCCGCCCGCCGAAGAGCCGCGCGTACCAGGGAAAGCGGTTCACCACTGCCGGCGACATGGCAATGCCCGAAAGAATCGCCAGCGGGCCAAATACGAAGACAACCGTGAAATATGCGATCTGCTGCAGCGCGTTGTATCCGTAAAATCCGTTTGGTTCGGGCGGCAGGTGAAACGTGGCGTAGTGTACGAAAGTATTCCACGCCTGCAGGAGCACGAGCGGAGAAGTCGGCACGATACGCTTCCATTGATCGGTGCTGAAAAGCATCGCGATAAAAATGATCCCGGTGGCGATGAATCCGTGGACGTCGATAAAGTGCCAAACGCGCGCAACGCCGATTGTGTGGCGATAGCCGGGAGTGCCGACCAAGGGCGAAATGTAACGGGCATCGTCTTTGGCGGTCCAGATGCGATCGCGCGGCACTTTCAGCGGCGTAACCCGGATCCATTCGCTACCCGGCGTGCAGCCGTCATTGAAGTAGAGCCGCGGATGATCCACGAGAATGGAAAGCCCGCTGCGAATCAGCATCATTACGAACAGAAAATTGAAAAAATGGCAGTAGCGGACCCACACCGGGAATCCGTGCGGCCCGGCGAAATTATTGGGGTAGATTTGCGGGACTGCCGGAACCGGCGGCAATCCAGCGATCAGCGTTTCGATCCATGCTCCGGCCAGTATTGCGACGATTGCAATGCCGATTCCAATCAGGATCGACGGCCTGATCCAGATGCGAAATCTTCGGTCTTGCGGATAATGAACGGCCCTATGTGCAGCGTCGAACGGAATCATGCAAGCCTCCGCCAGTCTCGATTATCCCCGATTCGAGCCAGCGCATCCTTCGTCCATCGCTGAGGGCGGTCCGCTTCGCGTTGCGGGACCATCCTTATACGGCACATGCTACTGCGGAAGAATGGCGGAAGCAGTGACCTCGGTCACAAAGTCGCCCGTCGATTGAGGGGTGCGGAAATTACCGTATAATCGAAGAACACAGTCGGGGCGTAGCGCAGCCTGGTAGCGCGCCTGCCTTGGGCGCAGGAGGTCTGGAGTTCAAATCTCCACGCCCCGACCACTAACTCTTGATTTTTCAATTCAATCTTGTCGATACCGGTTGCGCCGGAGCCTGAACTTGGGTCCATTTGGGTCCAAATACAAGTCTCTCAACGCTCTCTACTGCGCGACGCTGCTCTTCCGGGACCGCGTGCAAATAAATCTCGCGCGTGATTTCCGGCGTGGAGTGGCCCAGAAGCGATTGCA
>JASHPG010000010.1 GCA_030038275.1 Candidatus Acidiferrales bacterium
TTGAAACCAGAGGTATTCTCGCTGCGTCACATCAGCATTAAATGTGAATATGACCTCACATTCATCTATGACGCCCCGGCGGATACCACAACAGAAGCGCAGCCAGCGCCGCGTCGATAGCTTTCTGCGGGCCGCTGCAGCGGTGATTACCGAGGTGGGATACGAGCGCGCGACAATGTGCGAGATCGCCGAGCGTTCCCATTCGTCGATCGGGTCGCTGTATCAATTTTTTCCCAATAAGCTGGCACTGGCTGAGGCCCTACGCGATCAGTACGTCAAGGATATCGAGCAATCGTGGACCGTTCTCGGCCGCGAGGCGGCCAGTCGCAGCGCTGAGGCCCTTACTGGCAGGCTTATAGAGCTGCAGATTGGCATCATAAAGACTCATCCTGTGCTGCTTGCCCTCCTGGGAGTTCCTCCGGCTTCATACAAGCGGCGCGAGCTGATTCGCGCGAGGATTGTTACGGTGCTGCTTGCACACAAGCCGCGAATGCCCAAGGTCACGGCATTGCGCACCGCATCCGTAGTTCAGCAAATCAGCAGGGGATTGTTCACGCTTTATGCGCAAGCGGCAGCCAACGAGAGGATCGCAATCCTAGAAGAATTCAAGGCAGTTTTGAGAGGATATTTGGTTCCCAAACTGAAGTCTTGAGGATTTGTACCCTCGACCACCAGAACATTGGGATGGCCGCAACGTCAGCGCGGCGAGGTGACCAGGTTGAACAGCACGCGATTGGCCGTTTCTGCGGGCGGTTTCCTTGTAGTCCTTTTATGCGTGGGATGCGGCCAAAAGGCGTCGACGGGCCAACCATCTCGTCCGCCCACAGTTGAAGTCACCAGCGTAGTTCAACGAGACGTTCCAATTTACAGCCAATGGGTTGGTACGCTGGACGGATACGTCAATGCACAAATACAGCCGCAGGTTACAGGCTATCTGATCAAACAGGACTATCGCGAAGGCTCCATCGTCCATAAAGGTGACGTGCTGTTTGAGATCGATCCGCGCCCATTTCAAGCCGTTCTCGATCAAGCTAAGGCCCAGGTCGCGCAGGCGGAAGCGCAGCTCGGAGCCGCAGCTCTCAATGTGAAGCGCGACATCCCCGAAGCTCAGGCGCAGGCAATCCCGCAAAGCCAATTAGATAATGATACCCAAGCGAAACTGGCGGCGAAAGCCGCTGTCGAGGCAGGCCAAGCTGCTATCGAACAAGCCCAGCTAAATCTGGGCTATACGAAGGTCCGTTCGCTCATTGACGGAATTGCCGGCATTGCACAAGTCCAAGTCGGCAACCTCGTTACACCCTCGACGGTGCTAACGGCTGTTTCGCAGGTCAATCCGATCAAAGCCTACTTCCCGATTAGCGGAACCGAGTATCTGCGAATTGCCGGCCAGATTAACCCGGGCACTTTGAAGCTCCATTCCGGCGCGACCACAATTCCGCTTCAGCTCATTCTGGCAAACGGCAAGACCTATAACTACAAAGGAAAAATTCTTTTCGCCAATCGACAGATGGATTCGCAAACGGGAACCATCCAAATTGTGGGCTCTTTCCCGAACTCCGAAAAGATGCTCCGGCCCGGTGAAACTGTCCGCATTCGTGCGGTTACAGAACTGGAGAAAGGCGCACTTCTCGTTCCACAGTCCGCAGTGACGCAGCTGCAGAGTGGCTATCAGGTGGCGGTGCTCGGGCCGGGAAATAAGATCAACGTCCGCAATGTTCAGGTGGGTGAGCAAACAGGGACTCTGTGGATCATCAATCAGGGGATCAAACTGGGCGAGCGTGTCGTGGCCGAGGGAACTCAAACGGTCCGGGACGGTATGGTTGTTGCCCCACAACCTTACGTTTCGTCTGCTGGGGAAAACTAATCCATGTCCAAATTCTTCATCAATCGCCCAATCGTCGCGATGGTGATTGCCATCCTGACCGTGATCGTTGGCGGGATAACCATCTTCACCCTTCCGATCGCACAGTTTCCCGATATCGTTCCGCCCGAAATGAGGATCCAGGCAACATTTGTAGGGGCTGATGGGGAAACCTTGGCGCAATCCGTCGCCACACCGATCGAAGAGCAGATGAGCGGTGTCGACAACATGGACTACATGTATTCGGAAAATGCCACGTCGAATGGCCAGATGAGGATGATGGTCGACTTTGCCGTCGGAACGAACCCCGACACCGACCTCATTCTCACCCAGATGCGCGAGACCCAAGCGGCCGCGCAGTTGCCGGCGCAGGTTGCGCAGTACGGCGTGACGGTGCAGAAATCGACCTCCGCGCCATTGATGCTGGTCGCTTTGTACTCGCCTCACGGGACCTACGACGCCAATTTTCTTGCAAACTATGCGTACATCAATCTGGACGATCCCATCACGCGTGTGCCAGGCGTCGCCCAAATCAACATTTTCGGCGCAGGCCAGTACGCGATGAGGATTTGGATCGATCCCGACGCGTTGGCAAGGCTCGGCATCACCGCATCGGATGTCATCAACGCGGTCGAATCGCAGAACACGGTAAACCCAGCTGGGCAGATCGGAGGCGAACCAGTGCCTGCCGGTCAACAGTTCACCTATTCCGTGCTGGCCCAGGGGCGTCTGGTTACGCCAGCGCAGTTCGGCAACATCGTAGTCCGCGAAAATCCGGATGGCGGTGTCGTACGAGTGAAAGACGTGGCGAAAGTCGAGCTGGGCGTGCAGTACTACAACTTGATGGGCCGATTGAACGGAAAGTCGAGTGCCATCATCTCCATCTATCAACTGCCAGGCTCCAACGCGGTCGACACCGCAGCAGGCGTCAAAAAGCTGATGAGCCAGCTCAAGAGCCGGTTTCCTCACGATATGACCTACGCAGTGTCTCTCGACCAGACACAAGCAGTTACCGAAGGAATCAAAGAAATTCTGATCACGCTCGTCATCGCTTTGGCTCTGGTCATATTGGTGGTGTACATCTTTTTGCAGGGCTGGCGCGCCACCCTGATTCCCTTGCTGGCGGTTCCGGTGGCGATCATCGGAACGTTCGCGGTCTTTCCGTTGTTCGGTTTCTCTATAAATACACTTTCGATGTTCGGCTTAGTGCTCGCTATCGGCTTGGTGGTAGATGACGCAATCGTCGTAGTCGAGGCCGTCGAGCGGCACATCGAGGAAGGATTGGCTCCGAAAGATGCCGCCTTAAAAGCGATGGAGGAGATTTCCGGGCCGGTGATTGGCATAGCGCTGGTTCTCTCTTCCGTCTTTGTGCCCACTGCGTTCGTTCCTGGCATAACGGGCCGGCTTTACCAGCAGTTTGCCGTGACCATCGCCATTTCGGTGATCCTTTCCGCGTTCAATGCGCTCAGTTTGAGCCCTGCTCTCGCCGCGATGCTGCTCCGGCCGAAGAGTGCGAATCGCGGACCACTCGGAAAATTCTTCGACTGGTTTAACCGCTCCTTTACGCGTGCTACTCACGGCTACGTACGCGCTTGCGCTGGGCTGATTCACAAGAGCGCCATAGCAATGGTCATACTGGCTTTGTTTGCCGCCGCGGGTGTTTTTTTTGGAGAGAAACTTCCGTCGGGTTTCCTTCCCGATGAAGACCAAGGCTATCTTTACGTCAACCTGCAGCTCCCCCCAGCATCTTCAATTCAAAGGACAGCCGCAGCGGCAACAGAGGTCGAAGGAATTCTACTGAAAACCCCGGGGATCCAGTACGTGACCACCGTCGTTGGCTTCAGCCTGCTCAGTTACGTGCAGACTACTTACAACGCCTTCTTCTTTGTCGTTGAAAAGCCGTGGAGCGATCGCACGCAGAGAAACGAGCAATACCAAGCCATCGTGCAACATTTGAATCAGGAGCTGAGCCGCCTCCCTTCAGGGACCGCCTTCAGTTTTTCGCCGCCTGCCATTCCCGGCGTGGGTACGTCCGGCGGCTTCACGTTTGTACTTGAGGACCGAGGCGGCCACGGCGTCCCTTACCTGGCCGCTAACGTGGACAAGTTCATCACGGCGGCTAGTAAGCGCTCGGAAATCGCAAGCATCAGCTCGTCGTTCTTGCCCAGCGTGCCGCAGGAATTCGTCAATGTGGACCGCGACAAGGCGCTGAAGCTCGGTGTTCCGATTGCCGACATTTACCAGACCCTTGGCACATTCATGGGAGGCGATTTCGTCAACTACTTCAACGACTTTGGACGAGAGTGGCAGGTTTATGTGCAGGGAGCAGGCCCTTACCGAACCACGACTCAGGACTTGAGCCAATACTACGTTCGAAACAACCATGGGCAAATGCTTCCGTTGTCCGCCCTAGCCAGCTTCGAGCGGCATTTTGGTCCAGAATTTATCATGCACTATGACGAATACGATGGTGCACAGATCAACGGAAGCGCGGCGCCTGGTTATAGCTCCACGCAAGCAATGGCTGCTCTGGAGCAAGTCTTCACGCAAACGATGCCGCGCGATATGGGTTACGACTGGATGGGCATGTCGTTCCAGGAGATGAAGGCTCAGCAGGGCATATCGGCTACGATGATTTTCGGGATTTCTCTCCTGTTTGTATTCCTGATCCTCGCGGCGCTTTATGAAAGCTGGTCGCTACCTTTCAGCGTGCTGCTCTCAACGCCCATTGCGGTCTTTGGAGCCTTCGGCGTGCTGCTGTTACGCCGCACGGTCGATCTCGCTCTATTGCCACATTACATGGTTCAACTCCAAAACGATGTGTATGCGCAAATCGGACTGGTGATGTTAATCGGTCTGGCTGCCAAGAACGCCATCTTGATCGTAGCCTTTGCCAAAGACGAGTATGAAAAAGGCCGCCCCCTGGTGGAAGCGGCACTTGACGGCGCGCGCCTTCGTCTGCGGCCGATTCTAATGACCTCGTTTGCGTTCATTTTTGGCGTGGCGCCTCTTTGGGTGGCTTCCGGAGCGGGAGCCGTGTCGCGGCAAATCATGGGCACGACGGTGATAGGCGGTATGGCTGGCGCGAGCCTCATTGCCATCTTCTTTGTTCCGGCCATCTTTTGTGTTGTGGAAAAGCTTTCAGGAGCGGGGAAAGCGCGTGCCCTCGCAACGCCGCCGCAAGAAGCGCCGGCAGAGGGCGAGAGATGAGGAGTTTCTGGTTCTACTTGGGATTGGTGTCCCTTTTCTCGGCAGGATGTACAGTCGGGCCAAATTACCACCGGCCGAACATCAACGCTCCCACTGCATATCGCGGTCAGACTCCGATTTCAGCCGCGCAGTCCTCGACCGCTTCTTTGGGAAACGACAAGTGGTGGCAGGTTTTTCAGGATCCGGTACTGCAACACTTAATTCGCACGGCTTTGCAGCAGAATTATGACGTGCAAATCGCCGCAACGCGTGTGCTTCAGGCACAGGCCGAGCTAGGAAT
>JASHPG010000138.1 GCA_030038275.1 Candidatus Acidiferrales bacterium
GTACAGGTGCGCCCCCTGTACTTCACCTGTACCTCAGACCAGGTGTTTTCCTGCCTAAAAATGCGGTATAGACCTTACGTCCGCGGGGCGTACGAATTCACGTCCACCGCTCTTCCGCTCTAGGGTCCAGCAGTTCTCTCCGCGGGCAAACAGAGCTCAAGGAGAGTTGTGGATGAAGAACCGTTTCGCGACACTCGCGTCTATTTTTGCTTTGGCGTGCTTTTCTATAGGCTGCGGAGCAACCACTGCGGCCCACAGTAGCGCCACGAATCCATCCAATCCGTCCAGCCCCACTGATCCATCGACCCCCGGCAATTCCAGCGGGCCGACCCCACAGCTCGAAATCACGACCACTCAACTTCCGGATGCGAATAGTAATTCTCCCTATAGCGCTCAGTTGGCTGCGACTGGAGGCACGGCTCCCTATGTGTGGTCCGCTTCAGGAACGCTGCCGGCCGGGATCGTTATGAGCTCAGCGGGCGTTATCTCGGGAACTCCTACGGCTGCGGGCCAGTCCGTGATCGCCATTGACGTGAAAGACTCCGAGCAGACTCCGCAGACGGCGCAGGTGACGCTCGCGCTTGATGTCGCTAGCAGCGTCGTGCCAGCCTCCACGGGAGGGAGCCTCTACTACGGCCCCGGAATAAACATGATCTCGCTGAGTAACTTCTCCTTGGATAGCGCAGGCGAATACGTGGACTACACGTTTACGGCCCAGCAAACGGGAAGCATCGACACGATGATGCCGTATTTCGTCGATTGCAAAACGGAAACAAGTAACCCGTGTACGACGGGACCCGGGCTTTACGGCGGCGGCAATGGCGCCGAGTTGGAAATAAGAGTTTTCCCGGACAACGGCTCCGGCAAGCCGGATATGGGAGCTAAACCGGTTGGAAGCGTCACTCCTTTCTGGGTGTGCGGCGGCGGGGCAATCACGGAAGCGTGCCGAACGCTCTCGAACAGCTTTCGCCAGCTGAGTTTTGCGCAACCCGTTCCCGTGGTCGCAGGCACGGAATACCACATCGTATTTCAGAACATCGCCAGCAATCCGTCGGTCAATTTTTCGTCCATCGATGTCAGTTGGAGCCAATCCTCTTTAAGCTGCCCCAATGTGAATAGTCCTGCGCAGCCTACGTTTGCTCCAAGCCAGTTGGGCTTGCTGAGAAGTAGCGACGGCGGCAATACTTGGGGTCCCGGGTCCGGCAACACCTGCAACACTCCAATTCTTGATCTTGGATATTCAAACGGTTTTCACCAAGGCAACGGTTACACCTATATTGGCGATTTCAGCGCCACGGTCGGCGGCCCCAACGATATTGTCAGGGAGCTATTCACCGTGGGCGGGTCGAGTAAAACTGTTACAGCTGTGTCGGTGTTTGTGAACCTCGTCTCCGGATCGGAAGGGCTGTACACGGCTTTACAAAACAGCTCCGGAACTACTTTGGCTAAGGGACAAGCAACACCAAATGCGAGTCCCTTCTCGTTCTGGAGGACCTACAAATTCAGCTCGCCGGTCACACTCCAGTCTGGCCAAACCTATCAGTTGGTTCTGACGGCTACTAGCACTTATTCAGCGCAAGCGCTGGAAAACGGGAGCCACAACGGCGAGCCTTTCTCAGCAGACACGGTCTGGAGCGCGACCAACGCTCAAGCGCAGTTCTCGACTAATGACGGCACCACATGGACCGAATGGGACGAGGGGGACGGTGCGAACGAAATAGCAGACCTCATGTTCTATTTCACGTTGCAATGAGCCGCTAAAGCCCTCACGGACCGGTCATGGCTGCTGTCCACTTGGGGTCACGCTGCGTTTTCGAGCACCAGAAGGCCAGTCGCAGTGTTCGAAATCGCCACGTGGTAGCTGCTGTGTATCTTCCGCACCTTGTGCGAAAGGACTCCGCGCATGGCTAGCCAGAGAATGAATTCCGCTCCCTGGGCGCCGGCGTCACGGACTAGGTCGTGAATCGAGTAGCGTGTGAGGACTTCCGGCTCGTTCACGATCTTGTCCATGCACAGCAGGTCAAACTTCTTGTTGATGAACCCGGCGCGCTCGCCATCCAGCTGGTGCGATAGTCCGCCGGTCCCAAGCACCACCACTTTCACATTCTCGGGATATGACTCAATCGCCCGCCCGATCGCCTGCCCCAGCGCAAAGCAGCGCGCCGGCGAAGGCAACGGGTGCTGCACCGTATTGATCTCCACCGGAATCGTTCGCACATTACCGTACGAATGATTCGGCCAGAAAAGCTGCATCGGGACGGAAAATCCGTGGTCCACCAGCATCTCCTGGCACGTCGTCAGGTCGAAATTCTCGCGCGCCACTGAATTGATGATGTGCCATGAAAGCTTCGGGTCACCTTTGAACGGCGGCACCGTCGGAATGCCCCAGCCTTCGTCCGCATTTCTGTACTCCGGCGCCGCTCCGATCGCAAATGTCGGCATCGAATTCAAAAAGAAGTTCAGACCGTGGTCGTTGTAGAACAAGATGGCTACGTCCGGCTTTACTCGATCAAGCCATTCGCGCGCCGGTGGATACGCGGCAAAGAATTCTTCCCAGTACGGATCGTGCGCCAGCTCTTTTTCGCGCGGCACCGCGTTGCCGATGGCTGGGATATGCGAGGTCGTGAGACCGCCTACAATTCGCGCCATGTCATTCTCCTTGTGACTTAATCAGCTTCTTAAATGCGTCCACGGTGATGCCCCGCTGCTGAGCTCCCACATCCTGCACGTTCAGGCCGAAAATCCCAGCGAATTTCGCCAGGTAGTAGATGCATCCGCCCGCGTGGATCATGGCCAGTACATTGCGCTCGCAAATCGCCTTGCGTTGCTCGTCCGTGAGTCCGTACTTCCGGCAGTAGGCGTCTTCATCCTTCAGAAATTCCGCACGGTTCTCTGCGTTGTTGAACGAGTAGCACATCTTGTTCAGCGCGTAGCCCTTCATGGCCGCTTCTCCGTCGAAGATGTACGTCCCCGGAATCTGCTCCTCGATTTCGGTGGTGTGGACCGTATGCATGCTCATCCCGGTCTCCTCAATATGGCGTTCGTTTCGCGTGGCGCCCCCCTCCGTGATAAATACGCTGGCCCGCCGCACTTGGCAGTGACTTCAATCACCTCTCCGGGTGATCTACATCACAACTGGCGTATGCGGAGCGTCGGATCAACTGCTCTTCGGTGTAATGGTTGAGCAGGAATTGCGCATCGTCTCAAGAAGTCGTCATCCAACCCGGCAGGATCACTGCCGCAAATTTCACATTCAAGTAGCTGTGTGGGTGCAATCCCGGACGCACGCCACAGTGCTGCAAGAAACTACTTGCAGAAGGAAGGAACAAAGCGGACAAGCGAGGTCGTACTTACCCTTGCGATATCTTTTCCAGGCCGGCCTGATCTGTGATTATCAATGTGGAGCCACGGACTTCGAGGAGATGCTTGCGCTTAAAGTCCGAAAACAGTCGCGTGACCGTCTCCCGGGAGGAGCCAATCCTCTCCGCGATCTCGGCATGTGTGAGTGTTAAGATCGCTCGGACCGGTTTTTCCTTTGTGGGATTTGCGTTTCCATGTTCGGCGGCATGATCGAGTACGAAGAGAGCTAGTTTCTCGGCTGCTGAACTCGCTAGTCCGAGATAGCGGACCTCCTGGTACGTCGCGTGGTAGATATCCGCCAGCATCTGGGCCACGCGAAGGGCTGCCTCCCCGTGCTCCCCTAAGAACTTTAGGAATAGGTCTCTTGGAATGAAATTCGCTTGGATCGGTTCAAGCGCTTCCGCCGTCAATCCGTATGGTTTTCCCGATATGGTGCCCGGCAGGCCCACCATCTCTCCGGGGTCAGCGATGCGCAGAATCAACGATTTCCCATCAGCGGAGCTTGCAGAGAGCTTCACGCGGCCATTGCAAATGATGAATACCCCTCGTGGATCTTGTCCCTCAATGAATAGGACTGCACCCTTTGGATACGTTGCCGCGGACGAAATTGCGTCGAGGCCTTCCAGTGCTCGTCTTGGCAGGTTGCAAAACAACCTCTCTTTCACGACGGGGCAAGACAAGCAGCTCTCAATAATCTCTAATCCATAAGGCGTTTTCATGGGTGGAATCTCCGAAATTATACGCCGCTTTTTCCTGCGTATCACCAGCAGCCGATAGGCCACAGCTGTCCCCCCTGAGGAGGCTTTTTCATCGCGCTCCGCCAGCTTTCATTGCTATTCCTCTCGGCGCAGGCTCGCCTGTGACAGTACACACATCGACGCGTGATCTGGATCACGGCGGCGATTTCGGCGGGGGAGGACATTGAAGCCACGGAGGTGCAATATGCAAAAGAATGAACGCGACCTCTTGGATGCCCTCAAATTCGAACCGAAATTCTTAGCTGTTGATAAGAGCGAGTAAAGGGTTTCGTCGTATTCCTTCGAGAAAATCCGCACATCTTCGAGCCGGGTGGCAAGAGTCCACTTGGGTTTCCACGAGCTGGCGTCAGAGGGTTATGGCCGCGGGTTCGTACTGCACGAGGTCCGCATTCATCACACGATCACTGGAATCCAAATCTAGCCGCAGATACGTTGGCCGGAACACGATCCAGCGCTTCAGAAATCCCGTGGCCATGTCCTGCACAAACAACTCCAGCTTCCTGGCAGCTTCATCGGGATGGGCGGTAATAATGTCCGACGGCAACCGGATCATGTCGGACCAGGTGCCGCTGTTCAAGTACCAGCTAGCGGGCCGCAGTTCGACTTTTTTTGCGAAGTGCGTGTGTCCAAAGACGACAAACCGAAAGCCGGCATCGAGTAATTCGCTGGCCGCATCGATGTACTCCGAAGCAGCCTCGCAGTCTTGGTCAAAACTTCGATCAGGCTGCAACGCCTGGAGCGCCGTAAGCAGGGCTGGCAGACGTCGCCCTACATCCGCGTTGTCGTGGCTGAGCAACAGCTTGGCGAGACCGAGCGCTCTATCGACAAATTTAGCGCTCGAAATGTCGCCGCCGACCATTCCCGTAGGTCCGGTTTCCGGTGAAGGAAGTGAATCCAAGAACCGCTGAGTATCGCCCGCCAACCGATCATGGAGGACAGTTTCGAGCGCAGCTTCTCCGTCGTCTTGAGAGCTTTCGATGATGTTTTCGCCGGAGAACGCTGCCATGTCTGAACCGAAGACACCAGGCACCGCACCGGTGCCCGCGTGAATATCGCCTCCGAAACGAGATACGGCGTTCTGCTTGCGCCAGCCGCGGGCTTTCAGGGCCAACCGCGCGACCGTCGCTAAGATTCGCCGATAGCCTGGCTCCAGCGCCAACAGCAGCGGAACCGCCACGTCAGTTTCCGGTTTGAGAAGATCAACAAACTTGTACTGCTCCTTGATCGGATTAATTACCCAGGAGACCAGTTTGCTTCCAGCGGGGGGATCAAATACGGATATTGATTCATTGCGCGCAATTTGCTTTCGGGACATAAACGATGACAGGCGCAACAGCCTGTCGTACTCGACGGCATTCCAATTATCATAACGATTGCCATGCTCGATTAACGCATCGCCCACCACATACGCCTCGCCGGTCGAGATGAGTTCGTAGTCGTGCCCTGGCTTGACGCCGATGATCTCTCGGAGTTTTCGCCGCACCGGATGCAGGCTGAGTTCAATGTCATGATTGCCGGTTAGGATCGTGAGGCGATGGCTGTTATCAAGAAACTTGCCAAGAGCTTTGAAAAATTGCATATCACGTACAGCAATGGCCTCCAATTTGGCGCAGGCAGCCTCTTGTTGGTATGTAAAGGGTGTCCAATCGCTCGCGAAACCGTCTTCTTGAGTTTCCGCGTCGTGCCTTTTCTCGGCCAAAAAATCAACCATGTCGCCGTTGATCACTAGCTCTAGTTTTGCTCCTCGCACATCTGCCGCGCGGATCAAGGCTTCGACGAAATCGGTCAGCTCGTTCACGTGCGTGTTGATGCGGAATCCGCGGCCCGTTGCGGTCTTGCTGTACTCGCCTCCTAGATGGAGGTCCGAAATGATGAATACCGTGCGACCGGCGATTCCAGCCATCAGTTGTCTCTTCCTCCCGTCATCGACTTCGCGGCGCGCGCGGCGCTATATTATCACTGAACAAATAGGGGTGAACTCCCCGAAGGTAGGCAGCTGACGAATCGTGCGTCAGTTTCAGCGCGAGGCGGAGAAGGACCATCGCTCATGAGTTCGGAACGGCAGCAACAAGTAAAAGCTCTGGTCGCTGCCGCGCTCGAACGCAAGCCGGAAGAGCGGAAGGCCTACCTGGATCAGGCATGTTCCGATGTGTCAGTACGTAGAGAAGTAGAGTCGCTCCTTGCCGCGAACCAATTAACGCAGACCGATATCGTCCACCAATCCGACGGCTCGGCTGAGACGATACAGGCGGGCGCACAGCTCGGACGGTACACAATTGTCTGCCGCCTCGGCGCAGGTGGAATGGGCGTCGTGTACTCGGCTATGGATGGCAAGCTGGGGCGTCTTGTGGCCCTGAAGATCTTGCCTGCGGCGATGGCACGCGATCCGGATCGCCGGGAGCGCTTTCGGCGCGAAGCGCGCTCGCTCGCAGCGCTGAATCACCCTCACATCGTAACCTTGTATTCCGTTGAAGAGGCCGACGGCATCCATTTCTTGACAATGGAACTGGTCGGAGGGGAATCGCTGGACCACCTGATTCTGAAGGGTGGAATCAAGTTCGACCATGTTCGCGAAATCGTCATGTCTATTGCTGAGGCTCTGGCGGTGGCACACGAAAGAGGCATCATCCATCGCGATTTGAAGCCGTCCAACGTGATGGTCACTGACGATGGCCGCATAAAGGTGCTGGATTTCGGTTTAGCCAAAGAAATCCAGGCTGATGGCGACAAAACCCTGACGACCGCTCTATATACCAGCCCCGAAATCGTTCTCGGTACGCCGGCCTATATGTCGCCCGAGCAGGCACGCGGAGAACGGCTCACCACCGCTTCAGATTTATTCTCCCTTGGGATTGTTTCCTATCAGCTGATTACTGGCCGGCATCCATTCGAGTCGGATTCGACCGTGGGCGTCCTGTACTCGATTGCGTACCGCGAACCGCTACTGCCGTCGCGGCTAGTTCCAGACGTTCCTGCGTCATTCGAAAACATTGCTATGCGCATGTTGGAGAAACAAGCTGACAAGCGCCCAACCGCCAAAGAGGTTCTATCGGCGTTCAGCACCTCCTCTGACTTAGTCGCCAATGGCTCCGCGCACGAGACCAGGCTCGCGAGACAGCACGTGGTGGGTAGAAAACAGGAGCTGTCGGAACTGCGAGCAGCTTTTCAGAACGCCGCCGCTGGCCGTGGACATCTGACTTGCATATCCGGAGAACCGGGACAAGGGAAAACTTTGCTCGTGGAAGAATTTCTGACCGGATTAACGGCAATGGAAGCCGTTATCGGACGCGGGCGCTGCTCAGAGCGCCTGGCTGGCGCGGAAGCGTATCTTCCAATTTTGGAGACGCTCGACAGTCTGTTGAACGGGCAGGAAAGAGAGGTCGTCGCGGCGACCATGAAGAGCCTTGCGCCGGCATGGTACGCGCTGGTCGCCCCTACCGCAGTGGCAGAGCAACCTGCAACTCCTTCCCAAGAAAAGCTGAAGCGTGAGTTGGCGGCATTGCTCGTCGAGCTTTCGAGACAGCGACCGGTGGTGATTTTTCTCGACGACGTGCACTGGGCTGACATCTCGACGGTGGATTTGCTCGCTTACCTAGGTACAAAACTCGATCGTATGCGGCTTCTGATCGTCGCGAGCTATCGCGCGCCGGAGTTGCGCACAAACAACCCCGCGTTTCTGAAGCTCCAATGGAACTTGCAATCGCAAGGGCTTTGCCGCGAATTGGCGCCTGATTTCTTTTCGGCCAGTGAGATTAGCGAGCTCATCCAACTGGAATATGCAAGCAACGGCTTTCCCGCAGAATTCGCTCAAGCGATTCACGAACGCACTGAAGGCAATCCGCTTTTCGTCGTCGATCTAATCCACTATCTCCGGGAACGGAAAGGCATCGTCTTGCAGAATGGCGTGTGGATCTTATCCGGCTCGCTCACGGAAACTTTGAGCGGCTTGCCGGAAACGATTCGCAGCATGCTGCAGAGGAAAATTGAACAGCTTGGTGAAGATGAGCGCAGGCTGCTGATGGCAGCGAGCGTGCAAGGCACTGACTTCGAAGCGGCCGTCGTTGCCGGAGCTTTAGAGGCCGATCCAGCGGATATTGAAGAGGCCCTCGCCCTTCTGGAGCGAAAGAGTGATTTCGTAATTTTCGTCGAGGAGCATGAGTATCCCAATCACGCTCTAACTCCGCGGTATCGCTTCGTGCATGCGCTATACCAGGACGCGTTTTACGCGGCCCTGCGCCCCGCCCGCCGTACTTCCTTGAGCAAGCTGGTTGCCGAGGCTTTGCTCGATTTTCATGGCGAGCAAGCCGGCAAAATGGCCGCGCAATTGGCGTTCTTGTTCGAATCCGCCAGGGATTTTGATAGGGCAGCCGATCATTATCAGACGGCTGCCCAGAACGCGCTGCTGCTGTTTGCCAATCACGAAGCAGAAGCGCTCGCCCGTCGTGGTTTGCAGATGATCGAGTCACTGCCGGAAAGTGAAGCTCGATCCAGAAGGGAATTGGCGCTGCGGAAGGCGCTTGCCGCCGCGCTGCGTAACCTGCAATCGCACTCGGGACATGAAGTGGGCGCCACGCTGAAAAGGGTGCTGGAACTCGCACAGCAATTGAACGACGAACCGACGCTCTTTTCCGTGCATTACGGTCTGGCTTGGTCATACCACACTCACCAGGAGTTTTCAAAGGCGATCGAACAGGCAAATCAGTGCCTCCAGATTGCCGAACGGTCGAAGAATTCCGCTTTGACAGCCGCGGCGCTTCTAGTGCTGGGCGATATCGCGACGCATCAGGGCCACCTATGCGAATCCTGCGAACGCTTGCAGGCGGCTTGGGCTCATTACGATCCGTCGAACGCGGCTCTTTACGTTCGAATGATCGGTTCGGATCCAGGCGTGCACGCCCGGGGCGAGCTTGGCCTCGTACTGGCGCAAATGGGTTTTCCTGAGCAAGGGAAAACCTATCTGCAGGAGTCGATCGAGCTAGGCCGAAGGACACGGAATCCCATTGCGCAAGGTGTGTCGCTGCTCTGCGCGATCCTTGGCTTCAAGCACTTTCGAGAGGAAGAGGTTCTGCGCAAGGCTTCGGAAGCGTTGACCGCTGTATGTCTGGAGAATGAGCTTCATTCTAGTATGTTGTACTTCGCGAAGTTTGGAGAGGGCTGGGCTTTGGC
>JASHPG010000139.1 GCA_030038275.1 Candidatus Acidiferrales bacterium
GCTCGCGAGGACGGAACGTTCAAGTCCGTGGAGGAACTGAAGCAGCTGTATCAAGGCAAGGGCGTGACGGGAGAAGGCGAAGTGATCGCCTACTGCCGCATCGGCGAGCGCAGCTCGCACACGTGGTTTGCCCTCAAGTACCTGCTCGGCTACAACAACGTGAAGAACTACGATGGTTCGTGGACCGAGTGGGGCAACTTGGTCGGAGCGCCGATTGAGAAGGACATGGCGGCCGCCGCTCGGTAAGCACGTTTATTTGAGTAGTGGGTCAGTTTGAATTTTGACTGCTTGTGTCACGTTAAAAAAATTCAGACTGACCCGCTAGGTTAGTTTGTGACGCCGCGCCAGCAGTAATGAGGAAAGCTGGCGCGCGCCACTACCACGTGACGATTAGTTACGGGTCCTGAACCGGAATCGGGCCTTTGCCGCTGGCGAGTTCGCTTTGGACGTCGGCAAGCGCTTCAGGAACAGTTCCTACACGCTGGTAGCGGGTCACCTGGATTGTTTGGTGCTCCGCGAAGCGGAAGAGGAATTTGCGCCCGGCAAAGTCGTATTCATAATGCGTGGGTAGCCACACGCCCGGCGCCACTTCCCCCTGATCGATTTCTACGCGGCTGCCTCGATACACCTTCCCCGCAATTCCCGCCACGAAGGAGATGTCGCTTGTAACCCAGGCTTCCCCGCGAACGAGTTGATTGCTGTCACGGTCCAGCCAGATTTTGGCTGTGACGTGGGCCAACGCACTTTCAAAAATTGACGCGGGATGAAACTTCGGATTGGGATACAGCTCGTAGATGTCGCAAGAATGGCCCCCGTACGATTCGCGCCCGAGCCATTTGGGCAGAAACGCATCCTTGGCGGCATTGACGAAATCGGAGCGCTGGCGTTCGCGTTTCTCGTATTTGGCGCGAGCGGCTTCTCCCTTGGAATCGCCGGGCGTTGACATCATTTGGAGAACGTCTCTCCAGGCTTCGAGTTGGTGGCGATAATCGTCGCCACTAACCAGGGCGCCGTCATTTCGCAACAGGATTTTCATCGTCCCGCCGCCGGTGGGCACCACGCGATAGGTGCGGTCGTCGAGTACGCGGGGAGGGGAGCCGCCCGAACGGTCGACGTATCGCTCGACGCGCTCGTAAAGATTCAGGGCGTCGTCATCGACATGCTGGTTGGCAATCAATTTTTCGCGGCGCTCGCGCACCTCAGCTTCCGTGGGCGGCTGCGCTGTAGCATCGAGCTGCGGCTCGGCTGCCTGGGTCGATTGCGCGCGCACGGACGGGCCCATAAGACAAACGCCAGCCAACAGAAAAGAAAGCAGGAGCGCGCTTGTAGGGATGCGGGGCATATAACTCAGACGAACTCCGTTGCAGCAACGGTTGCTTTGAATCGTGGCTGCTATTTTACTCGCGTTTGGCACGGACTCGCGAGCAACTCATCTCGCAGGTAACCCTTTATTTCGCAGCCGGACGCGGAGGAGTTTTGGGCTCTTGGGGAATGGCAACTGAGCTGTGCGGATTTAGCTCGAATTGCCCATCGGGCCCGAGCACGTAAGGGTATCCGTCAGGATCGACCGGAACGCCATGGAGCAAAGCGGCGCCGCGCATTTCGGCGACCGATGCCGGATAATGGCCGAACCGCTGGCGATATTCGCTTGCGGCGGTGTCGAGTTCTCGTTCGTCTTGTTCGGCTTTTAAGCCCTTCAAGGTATTGAGCGCGAGCTTGCGGATTTTGGGATCGGAGTTGGATTCGTAAACCTGCGTCCAAATCATTCGCGAAGTTTCGAGCGATCCGCCCTTTTGGTCGAGCCGCGCGGCCATGAATTTCATCCACGCCGGTCCTTGCGGAGTGTTGGAGCCGGCTAGATAAGCGGCCGCAGCGTCGCCGTAATCCCGGAGGTACCAGTAATAGAGGAAGCCGAGATCAGCATCGAGCCGCCAATTGCCCGGATTCGCGGCGATTCCGCGCTTTATCAGTTTGACCGCTAGATCGGGACGATTCGCGCCGACGCGCGGCTCGGAAAGAAACATCGCGCCAAAGTGATAGGCGGCCAGAAGCTTGGGATCCAGGGTGGTGGAAATATCGAGCAGCGGCCACAACAGCGGGAAATGAACATTTTCATCCGCTAATTTGCCGCCGTAGTACTGCACCGCGCGAGTCCAATAGATGTCCGCGAGGAGCGAGTTATAACCGAGGCTCATTTTCTCGATTGCGGCGGGAGAACGGAGCAGAAGCTCTTCTTTCGCCTGAGCTTCGGTGCGAGTGCGCGCGTCGATGCGCGCTTGCAGAAAAAAGAGCGCGGCGAACAGCAAAGGAATGGCCGCCAATGCGAGCCACAACGAACGCTTTTGGCCGGCGTTGCTCACTTCAGGTTGCGCCGCGAGAAAATCGCCGAGGACGCCACCAGGAGCAGGGCAATGTACATCAGAGCGTAAAGCGTGTTCTGCCAGACGAGCGCGAACGGAATGGATTCTCCGTGGGCAGCCACGGCGATCGAGTTGAAATCGTGGAAATTGGGAACCAGGTAATACAAGACGGAGGTGGCCGTCTTGATGAAAGAGCTGTGCGTCAGCGCGCCGAAATCGCGGATATCCGCGGCAAACAATCCGGTAACGTAAATCGCCAGCGTGAACAAGGTGGAAAGCATCGGACTGGAAAAGCAGGAAAAGAACAGTGCAATCGCGGTGACCAGCGCCAGGGCCAGCAAAATAAAATAGATGGCGATGAGGATCGAAGCGTCCGAACGGACGAACGGGCGCCCGACGTAGAATAACGCGACCGCCAGCCCTGCCGTCATAAAAGCCGTGTTGATGACGAGCGTCAAAATGAGGCCCGCGTACTTGCCGACCAGAAATTCCCATCGGCGAATGGGCTTGGAGAGCAGGCTGTAGAGCGTCCGCTTTTCGATCTCCTTGTACACCAGGCCGACGCCAATGAAGATCGCCATGACCAGGCCGAAAATGGAGATCGCCGTCAGGCCGAGGTTTACAATCACCAGCCGTTCGATACCGATGGAGATTTGGCCCACGATGATCGCGGCGCCAATCATCAGCAGCGCGAAAAATACCAGGTTGTAGAGCACGCGGTCGCGCACCGCCTCGCGAAAAGTATTGATTGCCACGACTCCGGGCATGGCGCTCATTGGGCGTGAGCCTCCACTGGCGCGTTGGGCTTGCGCTCGACGAGGCCGAGGAAATAATCCTCCAAGGTCGGGCGAACCGGCGAAACGGATAAGATCCGGGCGCTGCAAGAGCGCAAGTCATTGATCGTGCGATAAAGTTCGGCTTCCGGCACTTCCATGCGATAGCGCCCGCCAACTGGAGTGGCGTGCTGCGCCAGGTTGGACGGAAGAGGCTGATTCTCGACCGGCTCGAAAAGAATCTCCATGGCTTGGACTTCGAGCGAGACGATTTTCCCCGGCGAACCAATGCCGCGCAGCTTGCCTTCATGCAGCACGGCCACGCGGTCGCAGAGCATTTCCGCGTCGGAAAGAATGTGCGTGGAGAAGAACACCGTGCGGCCCTGGGTCTTTAAGTCGAGAATAATGTCGCGCACTTCGTGGCGGCCGATGGGATCGAGGCCGGACATCGGCTCGTCCAGGAAGACTAATCGCGGATCGTGAATGATCGCCTGGGCGATTCCGGCGCGCTGCAGCATGCCTTTCGAGAATTTGCGCAGTTGCACGTCCGCAGCGGATGCGAGGCCGACTCGCTCCAGCACGCGCGCTACGCGGACGCGGCGCTCTTCAGCCGGGTAGTGGGAAAATCGCGCGTAGTAGTCGAGCAGTTCGCGAGCGGTGAGGTAATCGTAGAAGTACGGATGCTCGGGCAAGTATCCAATGTCGCGATGCATCGAGATGTCGTCGATCGGGCGGCCGAGGATGTTCGCCGTGCCGTCAGTTGGGAAAATCAGGCCCATCAAAAGTTTGAGAGTGGTGGTCTTGCCGGCGCCATTGGGACCGAGGAAGCCGAAAATTTCGCCCTCTTCCACGCGTAGCGAGAGATGATCAAGCGAGCGGCGCATGCGTTTGCGCCAAAAGCCCACGCTGTAATCTTTCGTGAGCCCGGTGATTTCGATGGCTGGAATCTGCGAAGCCATAAACGTGTGTATAACGATTTTTGGGCAGCGAGGGACGGATGTCAATTCCGGCGTTGTTGCTTATGAGAGCACAAGAGTTAAGATGCAGGGAAAGCTGGGAATCGCTGTGCGAGCGAATGTGCGGCGGCGCCGGGTTTCCGACGACGTTGTGGTAGCGGGCGGGTGTACCACTATGGATAGTGCGCTTTGGACACTACCGGCCGAATATTTTGTGGTGGTGTTGCGAATTCCCCTTGACAAGCTTTTCGCGAGACACGATACTGCGCACCCAGGCTCAGGGTGAAAACGCGGCGAGTTTGTCGTCCTCCCAGCGCCGATGGCAGCCGCGTGAAGGCCAGAGCGAGCTCAACTAATAGAGAACGAGTCCGCTGACCGCGCCACCACCGTGTGGCGAGGGGTGGCAGCGCTTTTCTCTTTTTTGGTTCTGGACGGCAGCCAACGGGAGGTTGGAAGCCGATCTTCTGGAAATTTGTCACCGTTTCCGTGTATCAGCGATACACGCAACAAGACCCTGGGGCCGGTTGGAGGTAAAATTGAGTAAGCGACCCTCCCGCCTGGCATCCCGGCCAACCATTCGGCGGACGAGTGCTGCCAGCGCGGAGGCAGAAAATGGCGGAAACGAGAACGGCTTTGACTTCAAAGGTTCAGACGGAACAGACGTCGCAGCGCACCACCGGACTGGAATTCCAGCGGAAGTTTACGGACGGGAAAGTGTCGCCATTCGACAAAGTCGAATGGGAGCGGCGAACCGCAATCATAGGCAACGATAAAGGGCAGGTGATTTTCCGCCAGGAGAATGTGGAAGTTCCCAAGCCGTGGTCGATGACGGCGACGAACATCGTCGCCTCGAAATATTTCCACGGAAAGCCGAATACGCCGGCGCGCGAGACGTCTGTGCGGCAATTGATTGGACGCGTGGTGGATACGATCGTGCGCTGGGGCGAGGAGGGCGGCTATTTTGCCAATGCTGAATCGAAATCGGCGTTCCAGGACGAATTAACACACCTGCTGGTCGAGCAGAAGGTGGCGTTCAATTCCCCGGTATGGTTCAACGTGGGTGTGCAGGCGAAGCCGCAGTGCTCGGCGTGCTTCATCAATTCGGTCCAGGACAAGATGGAATCGATCATGGACCTGGCCAAGACCGAAGGCATGCTTTTCAAGTGGGGCTCGGGAACGGGCACCAATTTCTCGGCGCTGCGCGGCAGCAAGGAAACTCTTTCGGGTGGTGGGATTGCTTCCGGGCCGGTGAGCTTCATGAAGGGCTTCGACGCGTTCGCCGGCGTGATCAAGAGCGGCGGAAAAACGCGGCGCGCGGCCAAGATGGTGATCCTCAACGTGGATCATCCGGACATCGTGGAGTTCATCGAGTCCAAGACCAAGGAAGAGCGCAAGGCGCACGTGCTGATCGAGCAGGGCTACGACTCGTCGATCGATGGCGAGGCGTATTCGTCAGTGTTCTTCCAGAATGCGAATCACTCCGTGCGCGTGACGGACGATTACATGCACGCGGTGGAAGAAGATCGCGACTGGTGGACGCACAATGTGGCCGACAGCAAGCCGGCCGATAAGTACGCCGCAAAGGGATTGCTGCGGAGCATGGCGGAATCGGCATGGAAGTGCGGCGATCCCGGCATGCAGTACGACACGACGATCAATCGCTGGCACACCTGCAAGGCTACGGGCCGGATCAACGCGTCGAATCCGTGCTCGGAGTACATGTTTCTCGACGATACAGCCTGCAATTTGGCGTCGCTGAACCTGCTGAAATTTCTGGGGCCGCAGGGCCAGTTCGATACGGACGGCTTCAAACATGCGGTGGACGTGACCATCACGGCTCAGGAAATCCTGGTCGATAACGCGAGCTATCCCACGCCGCGCATCGCGCAGAATTCGCATGATTACCGCCCGCTCGGACTCGGTTACGCGAATCTCGGCGCGCTGCTGATGTCACTGGCGCTGCCGTACGATTCGGACGCGGGGCGCGATTACTGCGGAGCGGTGACGGCTCTGATGACCGGTGAGGCGTACGCGCAGTCGGCGCGCATCGCGGAACGAATGGGCGCGTTCGGCGGGTATCTGCCGAACCGCGACTCGATGCTCGACGTGATTCGCATGCACCGCGACTCGTTGCGACCGATCAAGGAAGAGAACGTGCAGCCTTCGCTGGTTCGCGTGGCGCGGGAATCGTGGGATACAGCGCTGGAGCTGGGCGAAAAATACGGATACAAGAACTCGCAGGTTTCCGTGCTGGCGCCAACCGGCACGATCGGCTTCATGATGGATTGCGACACGACGGGCATCGAGCCCGATCTGGCGCTGGTGAAGCAGAAGAGGCTTGTGGGCGGCGGCGTGATCAAAATTGTGAACAACACCGTCCCACAGGCGCTGATGCGGCTCGGCTACGGGCCGGAGCCGGTGGCGAAGATCGTGGATTACATCGACGCGAACGGGAAAATAGAAGGCGCGCCGGGAATCAAGCCGGAACACTTGGCGGTGTTCGATTGCTCGCTGGCGCCGATGGGCGGCGGGCGCTCGATTTCCTGGCGCGGGCACCTGAACATGATGGCAGCGGCGCAGCCGTTTCTTTCAGGCGCGATCAGCAAGACGATCAACATGCCGGAGGAATCGACGGTCGAGGACATCATGGAGGCGTACGTCGATTCCTGGAAACTGGGATTAAAGGCCGTGGCAATTTACCGAGACAATTCGAAGCGCTCGCAGCCGCTTTCAGCGGCGGGCAAGAAGGAAGAGGCGAAGGCAGCGGTGCCGGCTCTGGCGCCAGCAGCGGCCGTGGTTCCGGCGGGAACTGCTGCTCCTGTGGCTGCCGGCGGCGCTTCGCCGGAGCAGCAGGAACTTTTCGCGCGGCACGCTCGTCGCCGCAAGCTGCCCAACGAGCGTACCTCGATCACGCACAAGTTTTCGGTGGGCGGGCACGAAGGCTATTTGACCGTCGGCAAATATGAAGACGGCACGCCCGGCGAGATCTTCATCAAGATGGCCAAGGAAGGCTCCACGCTTTCGGGCATTATGGACGCGTTCGCGCTGTCCGTCTCGATCGCGCTGCAATACGGAGTGCCCTTGCGCGCGCTGGTGGATAAATTCTGCAACTCGCGCTTCGAGCCTTCCGGCTATACGGGCAATCCGCAAATCCGCTACGCGAAGTCGGTGGTGGATTACATCGGGCGATGGCTCGGCGGGAAATTCATTTCGCCGGATTATCTTGATCACGAGGGTTCAGCAGCTGTTACGGAGGCCCCAGCGCAGGAAAAAGCTGCTCCAGCCTTCCCCAGAATAGCGCCGGAAGCCGAAACGGCCACCCGACCGCGCGAGGCGATCGACGATGCACCGTATTGCTCCGAGTGCGGCATGCTGATGACCCCCAACGGAAGCTGCTACAAATGCTCGAACTGCGGCAGCACGTCTGGCTGCAGCTGACAAGCGGCTGAAAATTCGCTGAATTTTCAAAAAGGGTGTTCTCGATTTTCGGGAGCGCCCTTTTTTTCGCGCTCTGGATCAGATTCGCGCTGGTGAGCGCAGCGCGCCAACGAACCTCAGGCATACTGCATCGAAGTCCTTGAGCCTCTGCTTTCAAATACTGCCGGTGGTTATAATGGCTCATGCGGATTTTGCTGTTTAGCGGAAAAGGCGGCGTGGGCAAAACAAGCTTGGCCGCCGCCACGGGCGTTCGCCTGGCTGAACTCGGCTATCGCACGCTGGTGATGAGCATCGACCCGGCGCATAGCCTGGCGGATTCGTTCGATCTGGGCCTGCATCTTTTCGATGAAGCCACGTCGGATCCCTTCCCGATTGACGACCGGCTTTCGATTTTCGAGCTGAACATTCAAAAGGAGATAAAGCGGCACTGGCAGCAGATTTCCGCGTACGTAAGCTCAGTGCTGCGGGCGACGGGTTTGAGCGGCGTGGAAGCCGAGGAACTGGCCATCCTGCCGGGTATGGAAGAGCTGAGCGCGATGATGTACATCAACCAGTACCGGCGCGAGCAGCGCTACCACGTGATCGTGCTGGATGCCGCGCCCACGGCGGAGTCCATGCGCTTCATTAGTATGCCGACGACGCTCGATTGGTACATGAAGCACATTTTTCCTTTTCAGCGTAACCTCATAAAAGCGGTCCGGCCGATCGCCAACCGCGTCGCGCCTTTCGAGCTACCCACGGACAGCTATTTCGCCAACATCCGCGATCTGTTCGAAAAACTAGACGGCGTGGACGATTTGATGCAAGACCCGAACGTCACCAGCGTGCGCCTGGTGACCAACCCCGAGAAAATGGTGCTACGCGAGACCGAACGCGCTTTCGTCTATTTCTCGCTGCACGGAATGACGGTGGACGCGGTGATCGTTAATCGCATGCTGCCGGAGGAAGTGAAAGACGCATGGTTCGGCGAGTGGCACACGTCGCAGCGGAAGGCATTGCGGGAAGTGGAGGAGTATTTTGCACCGGTGCCGGTGCAGCGAGTGCCGCTGTTCGCGCGGGAGGTGCTTGGGAAACAGCGGCTGCAAGAACTGGCGCGGGCGCTGTATCATGGCACCGAAGATCCGTCGGCGGTGACGCGCACGGAACGGCCCTACACGTTCGCGAAGTCCAATGGAATCTACGAGATTCAAATGCGGCTTCCGTTCGCGGCCAAAGGCGAGATCGGACTCTTCAAAAAGGGCGACGACCTGGTGGTGGAAATTGGGACGCTTCGCCGCCACATCGGCCTGCCGCGCGCGATGGCGGGGCTGCAGCCGTCGCGGGCAAAATTGCAGGAGCGGATCCTGACGATCGAGATGAAGGAGGCACAATGACGAACGAGCAAGGAACGGCGCAAAGCGCGAGCGAGCCGCACGCGGATCGCTGCGTCTGCCACGAGTTCGTGGATCAGATTGCGAAGTGCTTCGAAGTTTCTCCAGCGGTCAAGCAGCACCTGATGAATTCGCGCGTCGAGTTTCTGAAGGCGATAAGAGCGGTGATCGATCAGCGCATCGAGCGGCTTTCTGGATCGGCGCAGCACGGATCGCGAATCACCGTTGAATAGCCCGCAGACAGTGACCAACAGGCTGAACTAACAACGTTGATCGAGTCGATGTGTGACTGTCCGTGGGCTTGCTATTTCGGTTTCAGGCGGCAAAAATCCCGCCGGCATTGACTTGAGCTCAGCCTAAAATCCTAGCGTGAGCATCACAATCTCCCATTACATTCCATCCATGACTGCGCGGCTGGATGAACCCCAAACCGCGGTCCATCGGGAGCGGCATTCCAGCGTCGTGACAATTCGTTTCGTGAATCATGAGAAGGAACGCCTCGATCCATGATACCGCGTATCCTTCTGACCGGCAGGGACGGCCAAGTGGGCCGCGAGCTAGAGCGCGTGCTTGCCAAGACGTCGGAACTGAAAGCATTGGGTCGTCAAGAATTGGACTTAACGCAGCCTAGCCAGATTCGCGAGGCGATTCGCGCGTTTAAGCCGCACGTCGTGCTGAATGCGGCGGCTTACACAGCCGTTGATAAGGCTGAAAGCGAAGAGCCATTGGCACGCGCGATCAACGCGGAAGCTCCGGCGGTAATGGCGGATGAGGCCAAAACCATTGGCGCGGCGCTGATTCATTACTCGACGGACTACGTTTTCGACGGAACAAAAAAGCAGCCCTACACCGAAGATGACGCGCCCAATCCCTTAGGCGCGTATGGCAGAACCAAGCTCGCGGGCGAAAAAGCGATCCTGCAGGCCGGCGAACGTTACGTCATATTCCGCACCGAGTGGGTGTATGCGACAAGGGGCAAGAATTTCCTTCTGACGATTCTGCGCCTTGGGAGCGAGCGAGAAGAGCTTCGCATCGTTGACGACCAGATAGGCGCGCCTACGTGGAGCCGGGAAATCGCAAAAGCAACGGCGCAGGTGATCTCGAAGGAATGGCATCGCGTCGGCGCCCAATCATTCCAGGGACGGGTAGGTATCTATCACATGACGGCAGCGGGACAAACCAGTTGGTTCGGGTTTACGAGCGATATCATAAAGACAGCGCGCCGCTACCAGAATGGTGCTGGGTGGCTACGCAAGACAATCACTGAACGACCCTTAAAGGTGCAACGAGTGGTGCCAATCGCGACGAAAGACTACCCGACTCCAGCGCGAAGGCCGGCGTATTCCGTGTTTTCAAATGAGCGCCTACAGCGGACGTTCGGCGTCAAATTGCCTGATTGGCGCATCCAACTTGAGACGGCGCTGAGCCAAGAGGAATCCGAGTAGCACATGGCTTCGGCCGGATTCGTGCCGTCGCAACTCAGAGCATGTTTCTGCAATTTCTGCAGTCCTTGAGTTTCAGGACTGCCGGCAATCGCTGCGCGCGATGCGGCCATCGAGCTGGTTTGTGGTTCAATTTCATCTGAATTCGGAAAGGACATTGAATGAGCGCCGAGCGTACTCCGGAATTTTTTGCCGGGAAAGGCATCAAGATCGGGATTATCGGTTGCGGATACGTGGGATTGCCACTCGCCCTGCGATTCTGCGACGTGGGGCAGCGAGTCACCGGGTTCGACCTCGACCAGTCGAAGATCGAGAAGTTAAATGCAGGGCAAACGTACATTCAGCACATTCCGGCGGAAAAAATCCGCGAGCACGTTCAAGCGAAGCGCTTTGATGCCACAACCGATTTCCCGCGGCTGCGCGACATGGACGCCGTGCTGATTTGCGTTCCAACGCCGCTCGATGAGCGCCGCGAGCCAGACCTCACCTACGTGGAGCAAACCGCCAGAGCAATCGCGCCTCACCTGCAGAAGAAACAACTGATCGTGCTGGAGAGCACGACATACCCGGGCACGACCGAAGAACTCGTGCTGCCGATTTTGGAGGCGAGTGGGCTAAGGTGCTCCATCGCAACTGACGCGGGCGCCAAGGATGTGTCGACCGACTTCTACCTGGCCTTTTCTCCCGAGCGCGAGGACCCCGGCAACAAGCAGTTCGGCCTTGCGCAGATTCCCAAGGTGGTGGGCGGCATAAACCCGGCTAGCGGACGCGCGGCCGCCGGATTGTACGCGCAGATCGTATCGCGGGTGGTCCCGGTAAGCTCCACGCGCGCGGCCGAGATGGTGAAGCTGCTCGAAAATATCTTCCGCTGCGTGAACATCGCTCTGGTGAACGAGCTGAAGCAGTTGTGTCTGCGCATGGGACTGGACATTTGGGAAGTGATCGACAGCGCGGCCAGCAAGCCGTTTGGCTTCATGCCGTTCTATCCAGGCCCGGGACTGGGCGGCCATTGCATCCCCGTCGATCCATATTATTTGTCCTGGAAAGCGCGCGAGTATGATTTCGCTACGCGGTTCATCGAGTTGGCCGGCGAAATCAACACGGAGATGCCGTACCACGTGGTGAACGCCGTGGCCGCGGCGCTGAACCAGTGCCAGAAGAGCATCAAGGGCTCAAAAGTGTTGCTGTTGGGCGTGGCATACAAGAAAGACGTGGACGATCTGCGCGAGTCTCCTTCACTCAAGCTGCTGGAGCTGCTTGCCGAGAGGGGCGCGGTGCTCGACTACAACGATCCCTATTTCCCAGCTCTCCACAAAATGCGGCACTACGACTTTTCGAATAAGCGCTCGGTGGAGCTTACGCCAAAGAACATCTCAAGCTACGACTGCGTGCTGATCGCCACGGACCACTCAGCCTACGATTACGAGGCCATCGCCCGCGACGCCAAGTTGGTGGTCGATTCGCGCAATGCGACGCGGAGGGTGAAAGAGCACCGGGAGAAAATCGTAAATTGCTGATGCAATAGGCCGAACGCCAACGGTGCGAGGCAATCCGCGGGGCGAAGCAGGTGGCAGCGTGAAGCTCAGTCCGATGGGATTTTCACCGTCACGATATTCGAAAAATCGCTCAAGACGTTGGTGGAATCGATGGATTTAACAGCATAAACGTACGTCTGCCCGTTCGCCACGGTCGTATCTGTATAACTCGTCGTTGGCAGCGGCTCCGTATTGAGCTCAGAGAGGCTGTTAACACTTGGTCCCCGAAACACGAAATAGCCCGTTACCATCGACCTGCTCGGCTGCCAATTGAGTGCCACGGAATGGCTCTGGTTCTGAGCGGTGACGCCATCGCCGGAAAGTGATATCTGCAAGCTGGAGTTCGAAGCGTCGCTCGTAACCAGGAGTTGTCCGGCCGCGGTTCCAGCGGACTTCGGCTCAAAGCTAATCGAAATCGTAAGCGACTGGTTCGGAGCGAGAACGACGTTGGAATGCGGGCTGACCACAAAACCTGCACCCGAAGCGGTTACGTTCGATACGGTTACGTCTTTGCCCCCAGCCACAGTTAGCGTCAAAAGCTCTGAGGTCGAAGCGCCCACGTTTACATTGCCAAAAGTAACATCGGAGGCGCTAGGAGAAAGCTGAGATTTTTGCGCGGCGCCCGAGCCCCCCGTGCCGCCGGCAGTGCCGGCTCCAGGCGGGGTTCCGGCTAAGCCGACGCAACCCACCACGCCAAAAGACGCGGCGAGCGCAATCCCGAGAGTTGCCAGGCGCAGGGCGAAAGCCAATCTTTCGCTCGTACGATCAAACCCATTTCTACGAACGCTATCTCCCGCGCCTTTAACTCTCATGGTAATTCGCGGGTATTTTTGAACGGGGGTGCGTTCGGGGACTACTGTACCGAAGTCCAGTTTTGGTACAGGCAGTTACACCTGTACTCTGGGACAGTCCTCAACTGGCCCGGAGTTTCACTGTGGTCCAGGTGCGCGGCTGGCCCAGTCTGGCAGTGAGCCTATCGTCGCGTTACAGCGAGCTCGTTTTTTGCGCCCAGGCGCGCGCTATGGCACGCTCACAGTTGCCGGGCTCGAATACGGGCTTTCGGTTCCGCTTGAGTCCACAGCCGTGACTACGTAGTTGTAAGTGGTTCCGGCTGCCACGCCCGTATCCGTGAATTGGGTGCCCGAAGCAGGCGACGAGGGATTGATCTTCGCGTACTGGCCCGTTTGCGTGGCGCGATAGACGTAATAGCCTGTCACCCCGGATGAAGTGCTCGCCGTCCAGCTCAGGAGCACGGTGTGCGATTCGCCATTGAGCGAAATCGTTGTTGGAGAACCCGTGGCGTTGCTGGCGATGCTGACGGTTCCCGGATCGCTGCCCAGTCCGGTTGGCGTGAAAACGACGGTCAAGGTAACGCTCTGATTCGGGGTCAAAGTCATGCCAGAAGTGACGCCGCTCGCGGTATAGCCAGCGCTTACGGTGACGCCGGAGATCGACAAGTTTGAATTGCCGGTGTTTTTCACCGTGGTAGTAAGCGAGTTGCTGCTGCCTACCTGCACGTTGCCGAAATTCAGAGTCGAAGGCGAGAGGCTCAACGACTCCGTGGCAGCAGCGCCGCTGCCGGTCAGAGAGATGGAAATTTGGGCCGGTGAGCCGTTGGTGGCGAGTGCGATTGATCCGCTGGAAGGCGTGGCGGACGTGGGATCGTAAATCGCGTCGAAGTTCAGCGATCCTCCGGCGGGAACGGTGCTAGACGTAGTTAGCCCTGAGATGCTGAAGCCCGACCCTCTGACGCTCACCTGCGAAAACGAGAGTGTCGCGTTGCCGGTATTCTTCAGCGTGACAACGCTAGAGTCACTGTTGCCGACGACAACGCTTCCAAACGCGACGCTTCCCGGACTAGCTGATCCAAGAGCTTGTAGACCCGTGCCGTTCAGCGCGATCGTGGTTGGCGATCCGCTTGCGTTATTCGTGATGGAGACGCTTCCTGTTGCGCTACCCTCCGCTGCCGGAGTGAAGTTAACCGTGAATGAAGTTGTCGAGCCAGGGTTTAGCGTTCCGGCCGTAAAGCCGCTGACCGTAAATCCTGTACCCGAGGCGGACGCGGCGGAGACGGAAACGGGCGCCGTTCCGGAGTTTCTGAGCGTGACACTCGATGAACCACTGTTCCCCACGGCGACGCTGCCGAAATTGACGCTCGCCGGATTCACTGAGAGCGCCCCTTGCGTCCCGGTGCCAGTCAGGGGGATGGAAAGACTTGGGTTCGAGGCGTTCGTCGATAGCGTGATGCTCCCGGATGCGTCTCCCGAGGCTGTGGGCGCGAATGTGGCAGTGAAGGACGCCTGAGTCCCTGCGGCAATGGTTTGTCCCGCGCTGATTCCGGTAACGCTGAAGCCTGACCCTGAGGCGGCGACCTGATTGATCCTAACCGTAGTCGCGCCCGAATTTGTGAGAGTGATCGCTTCTTTGCTGCTGCTCCCCACTGCAACATCGTTGAAGTTATAGCTGCCCGGGTTGGCCGAAAGAGTGCCAGCGGCGGCCACAGCAGTGCCCGTCAATCGCAAACTTTGGGGAGACGCGGGAGCGTTGTCCGAGAAAGAGATGCTGCCGCTCGCTGATCCGGCGGAGGGCGGCGCGTATTGGACCGTAAAGGAAATTCCCTGACCGGAGGGAATCGTTTCCGGGAAGGTGAGGCCCGCAATAGAAAAACCGGCACCCGTGACAGTTGCGCTCGCTATCTGTAGGTTCGCGGTGCCGTTGTTCGTCAAGGCTACTGATTGTGTGCTGGATTGGCCGACTGAGACATCGTTGAAGGTCACGGACGACGGCGACATAGATAGGTGAGCCTGAGTCGCGTTCCCATGAAGTGAAATTCTGAAATTGGAACTCGATGCGTCGCTAGCGACGGTGACCGTGCCGCTGTTGCTGCCGGCTGCCTGTGGCGCAAATTCCAGTTGTACATTTACGCTTTGGCTCGCCGCGACGCTGCCAGAAAAACCGCCGCCAACGACGGAAAATCCCGTGCCGGAGACGCTAACGCTGGAGATCGTCACCGAATCCGTTCCTGAGTCCGTCAGCGTAAGGTTCTGTGTGGCGCTGCTGCCCACGGGCACAGTGCCGAAATCAACGCTGGTACTACTGGCAGAAAGAACGCTCGCGGCTGAACCGCTCTGCGACCCGGTGGATGCGGCATTGGTGGTATACCCAGCACAACTGGAGAGTCCCATAGCGATTGCAAGCGCGGCGACTATCGCAAAGAGCGCCAGAGCGGCGGGAAGCTGCGAGGAGCCGCTGGGCGGCCGGAAATTTGCTCCGGTACGTTTTTCTGCGATTTCCTGTGCGGGCATTTTCATGGCGCGCACAGTCTAGGGAGCGAATGCGACGGGACTCTACTGGCCAGAAGACTAAAGAAAGTACAGGCTCTTTCGCCTGTACCAAAGGTCCGTTGAAAGGCTGCCCGTCATGGATGCTTCAGTGAAATTTGAAGCGGCGATGGGCGACGCAAGCCTGGGAAAAACAAACATTTCCGGGGCATGAGCGCGATTTGTCGACGTTTTTCGCTACTGTACTCGCAGGACGGGTGCAACCTGTACCCATGTTAGACTTGAAGTGACCAGCGGATGTTTGACTCTTGATGGTGCCTACCGATGCTAATTTGTCGTGGCGTGCGACGCCTGCAGGGATCTCGTGGTCGAACCGCGTTTTACTCCTGGCGCTAGCCGGAATTTTCTTTCTAACGCTCTACCCCTTCCGATTCGACCATGCGGAATCGTCTCGCTTCCTCTTCCCATTTTCTCTGAACGGCTGGGGCAAGGGAGGAAGCGTCCTTGATGGAATCCTGAATGTTTTGCTCTTTGTTCCGTTTGGCTTTGGACTGGCGGAGAAGCTGCGCGAATGGGACAAATCGAAATATACCGCCATTCTGGTGGCCTACGTCTGCGGCGCTTTTCTCTCCTATTTCGTGGAATTCCTGCAAATCTACATTCCCTATCGCGACTCCGGATGGGACGACGTGATTACCAACTCGGCCGGGTCGGCGGTCGGGGCATGGATGTTCGTGTCTTTCGGTGCAGGAATTATCGCGTGGTTCAGCACGCGTGAACGAAAGCTGGAAGCGAGTCTGACGTTGCCCAAAATCGGAGTGCTCGTTGCCTTATATATTGGTTTTTGGTGCGTTGTCGTCCGCCCGCTTCAGAGGCAGACCAAGCTCGTCAATTGGACCCCGGATTCGTTTCTCGCCGTGGGCGACTCAGCATCCCTGCGCCCCAGGCCGGGCTGGAAGGGGCGCGTGTCGCGAATTGACCTCTGGAATCATGCGATCTCCGCGGGGGAAGCGCGCAAGCTCACTTCTTCGGGCACCGCGGCTCCGCAGTCGCTGGCTGCGTACCGGGTTTCTGGGACTGCTCCATTTCGAGATCTGCGCCAGTTTCTCCCCGATCTCGATTGGGCTTCCCAAGCTCCTTCTTCGCCGTGGCCCGACGGGGCTATTTTTGATGGCCGCTCATGGCTGATTTCGGGCCGACCCGTCCCTGCATTGGTAAGCTCGATCGAAAACACCGGGCAATTTTCGCTGCGAGTGATCTGCGAGCCTTCGGCATCGTCATTTGACGGACGCATCTTCTCGATCTCTTCGCCCACCGGCGCGGCGAACATGCAGCTTAGCCAATTCGGATCGTCACTGGCGTTCTGGTTCCGAAATCCACTTTCCATGAGCCGAATGCGAATGACGTGGGTCGAGCGCCATGTCTTCGCCCCAAACGAGACGCGCGACATACTCTTGTCGTTCGATGGCACGGCGCTCTCGCTCTTTGTGAATGGCCGCGATTACGGCCATTTCTACGAATTGGGCCCCGGAATAGCGCTCGCGCATTACGTCCGCCGCGTGAAGGCCACAGAATTGCCGGGGTACGAATACATTTTCTATGCGATCGTTTTTTTCCCAGGGGGCTGCCTGATCGGATTCGCGTGGCGCAAGTCTTACGTACGCCGCATGCTGCGGCTTTATTTTGTGGCGGCCGGATTCCTTCTGCCCTCGCTCGCTTTCGAATGGGTGTTGGCCGGCGCTGGCAACCGCGCGATATCGCTGCAGAATATTTGCTTTGCCGTACTGATCGCTATCGCAGGGAGCTTTTGGATTAACGCGGATCGGCATTACTCTCTCACTTTGCAAAGCGAGCATGAGCGCGTTTCGGTGGGCTAATCGTGGATCAAGCTGACATCGTGATCGTTGGCGGAGGAGTGGTCGGCTGCGCCATTGCGCGCGCTCTCTCCGCGCGCTGGAACGACGTCTTCGTGCTCGAAGCACTGCCCAGAATCGGCATGGCCACCAGTACGCGCAATAGCGGCGTGATTCATTCCGGCATTTACTATTCGCCAGGTTCGCTCAAGGCTCAGCTCTGCGTGCGGGGAAACAGTCTCACCTACGAATTTTGTGCCGCGCACGGCGTCCCACACCGGAACTGCGGGAAGCTTGTGGTGGCGGCATCCGCCGATGAGGCAAATGACCTCAGCGGATTGATGCAAAACGGGCAAGCGAACGGCGTCCAGGGCCTGCGGCTGATCGATCGGGAGGAAATCCGTGGGCGCGAGCCGCACGTTGCGGCCACCCACGCGCTTGTCGTCCCGTCCACGGGAATTCTTTCGTCTGAAGATCTAGTGAAAGCTTACGCCCGGATCGCGACATACCGCGGGGCGAACGTTGTCACCAACGCAAAGGTTGACCGCATCGAGCCGCTCCGGGATGGCGTTCGCGTGCACAGCGCCGCGGGGGAAATAGAGGCGCGCTGCCTTATCAATAGCGCGGGGCTTTTCGCCGATGAGGTCGCCGGACTGCTCGGCTCTAAAATGGCCGCGCACCGCATTTATCCCGTTCGCGGAGAGTATTGCGAGCTCGTCCGCACGCGGCAGGATTGGGTACGCGGTCTCATCTATCCCGTTCCTCACCACCTTCGAATGAGTTTGGGTGTCCACTTGGTGAAAACCGTCTGGGGCAATGTTCTGCTGGGGCCGACCGCGCACTACATCGACGACAAGAACAACTACGAGCGCAACCGCGAGCCGGTTCAGGATTTTGCGGAGGCAGCGAAGCAGCTTCTGCCCGAATTGACGCTTGCTGACCTGGTTCAATCCTATACAGGTATTCGTCCCAAGCTGGCACCACCGCCTGGCCTAGGGGTTAGCTCGGCCTCCGCCAACGCAATAAGCGATTTCATTATCCAGCGCGATCCTGAATTTCCGCAGGTCGTGCAGTTGATCGGTATCGAATCGCCTGGACTTACGTCAGCGCCGGCGATCGCTGAGTTGGTGGAAAAAATGGCCGAAGAAATCCTCGCCTAACCTGTGCGAACCGAACCAGCCCTGAAAGGAAGCGCCGAGAAATCCTCACAGAAGTGGTTCGCCCGCGCCACGCGCGATGATTTGGCGCGTCTCGTCGCGTAGCCGCACGATCTCCCGCCAGTCGTCACCCGCGTTTTTCTTCGGAACAACCAACGGGCCATACGTCACGGTAATTCGTCCCGGACGCGGCAGCAGGGTCTGATCCCTCAGGACTTGCCGAGCGCCGCGAACGGCCACTGGGCAGATCGGCCGCTGGGTATCTACAGCCGCTTTGAAGGCTCCGAGCTGAAACGGCCGAATTCCGGTGATTGGAGTGAACGTCCCTTCTGGATAGATCACCACGGATTCACCGTGATTGAGCGTGGCGTTTACTTCTTCCGTCTGATGAATTCTGGACTGCGGATCGCTGCGATTGAAAGCAAAATGGCCGGCGCGTCTTAGCATCGTGCCAACGAACGGCATCGACCGCGCTTCGCCTTTAGCGACGAAATGCGCGCTCGCCGGCAGGTGCCCGACCATAATCAAGATGTCGAGGTAACTGGAATGATTGGGCGCGAAGATCCACCCGCCCGCGCCGTTCACCTGTGACAATATTTCGGCGCCCACTTCTCTGACAGGAATGCCCGCGAGCCGCAGCATGATCCTCGATGCGGTTCGGATGCGCTCGGCTGCTTTTTTTTCGTCGTTCGTTAGAAGCACTCCCACCCAAGACACGACGATGCCGCAGCCGACCGCTGCCAGCACGTACGCGCCGTATACAACTTCAATCGTTTGCCGCGCAGCGTGCTTGATGCCTCTAATCGCGCGGGGCGCTGCCGAACGGATTGCCAGCATCGCGATCTGCGCCCAAGCCGGAGCCAGTTTTTTTCCGAGCTTACCCTCAAGGTACAGTCGCCGCGTTTCGCTGCGCCTTAATTTCCCGCTAGAGGTCTTAGGAATCGATTGCGGCGGAAGCAATTCGATGATATCCGGTGGCACGCCCATCGCTTCGTTAACCGCTTGTGTGATTTCGGCCGTGATGCGACTTGCGTTCGCCGCTTCGCCGCGCCGTAGCTCGGCCGCGACTACCAACCGCTCCGTCCCACTCCGCGCATCTGGCGCGCCGAATGCGACGACACAACCGGTCCGCACCCCCGCAATGCGCCCTGAGACATCTTCAATCTCGTGCGGATATAGCTTTCGGCCGCCCTTGATGATGACGTCCTTCACGCGCCCGGTAATGAACAATTCGGCTTCGGCCCGATATGCCAGATCGCCGGAATCGAGCCATCCTTCTCCGCGCATCAGTTGCTGCGTCGCCTCTGCATTGCGGTAATAGCCGCTGGTCGAAGCAGGTCCGCGAAACCAGAGTTGTCCTTCGACACGCTCCGGCGCGTCGCTTCCGTCATTCGCCACGATTCGTACTTGGACATCTTTCAGTGGTTTTCCGGCTCCCACGAATTCGAGGGAGGGTTGGCCTTTTGCTGCCAGTACCGCGCGTCCCTGTGACTCGAACGTGTCGCGATCGATGCTGTCCACTCGAGGACCGCTGCCGCTCTTGGGGATCGAAATAGCCAGAGTCGCTTCGGCGAGTCCGTACACAGGCAACAGCGCTTCGCGGCGAAATCCATGTGCGGCAAATCTCGCCGCGAACTTTTCAAGCGTGTCGGCGCGCACGGGCTCTGCTCCGTTAAGCGCCGCGCGCCAGCAGCTCAAATCGGCTCCGGCGAGTTCCGCATCGGTGATCTTTTTTACGCAAAGCTCATATGCGAAATTTGGCGCCGGGCTGAGCGTAGCCCGATGGCGGTCGATCGTCTGGAGCCAGCGCGCCGGCTGGCTCAAGAATGCAAGCGGTGACATGACGGCCACCGGCACGCCGCAAAAAAGGGGTGCCATCCATGCGCCGATCAGGCCCATATCGTGGTACAGAGGCAGCCAGCTCACCATGAAATCGCCCGATCGTACCTCCGCTCCAGCGATCATCGAGCGAATGTTCGCCAGCAAATTCTTGTGCGTTAGGGTGACGCCCTTCGGCGCACCCGTCGATCCGGACGTGTATTGCAGGAACACGATATCTTCTGCGCGCGGCTGATGCGCCAAGTCGTCCGCAGCGCGCCGCTCTGTTGGCGGCAAATCCTCCCAAGGCAGAGCGGCCCGCTCCAAATTTTGCGCGTTCAATACGTCGCGCAGCGATGCGACTCGCGGCCTGAGCAGGTTTGCAAGGCTCTCCGCTTGCCGGAAGGTGATCAGATACGTGCATTCGGCATTTGAAAGAATATTGGCCTGCCGCGCGGCGTACTCCGCGATGCGATCAGCGCGAAAGGGCGGATAAATCGGCACCGGAATGCCGCCCGCCAGCAGAATTCCTGCGAACGTATAGTAGAACTCGGCGCACGTGGGCAGCATGATAGCTGCCGTTTCGCCCGGCTGAAGCCCGCGCCGCCGTAATTCTCCGGCAATTCGCAGGGCGCGATCGTAGAGTTCGCCGAAAGTGATCGTGTGGACTTGCTCACGGTCATCGTAGAGATGAATGTGCGCTCGCCCCGGCTCGCCAAAAGCGCGTAGGCGGATGATCTCGGTGAGCGTCTCGCTGGTGCGGACGCGGCGCTCGAATTCGGAGTCTTGCTGGCTGGGCGTTTCGGCCGTTGCAACCGTCGCCGCTGCTGCCGCGGATTTCTGTTCCGGAGCGCTTGGCGGACCAGATGATTCCCCGCAGGTTTGAGCCGATTGCTCGCGGCGAATAGCCTCGATCACATCATCGACGGTATTCGCTTCCGCCATCACCTGTTCCGGCAGCCGGACGCCGCAAGCGGCGTTTACCCGCAGCATTAGCTCTACGCGTTCCAGGCTGCCGAGCCCCAGCTCGCGTTCGAGATGCGCCTTCGTTCCCCGCGCAGCTAATTCCTCAAGCGCGCGTGTGGCGCCGAGTTCGTTTAGGAGTTGGCGCACGGCTGCCACGGCTTGTGACTGGAGCGCTTCTATGCGGCCGGTTTGTGTCCCCGCTGCATTCATATCGGAGGGTCTCCGCCACGTTCCGGCGAAACACCGGACGGCGGACGAGCGCAGTGCGGCTTGCTGCTGCCAGCCTATCACCCCATCGTGGCCGCTTCAAATATGCGGCGCCAATGGTGGATTCAGCGCCAATTCATGGCCGTCGTGGACGCTACTTGATCCCCCGGTCTTGCAACATCGGGCCAATCTCAGGGTCTTTGCCGTAAAAGCCGCGGAACATTGCGCCGTAACCTTCGGTGTGGCCGCGCGACAAGATCAGATCCCGCAGACGCTGTCCATTCGCTCGCGTCATGCCACCGTGGTCCATGAACCACTGATAGGCGTCGTCATCCAGCATCTCAGTCCATAGGTAGGCGTAATAGCCGGCGGCGTACCCGTTCGTCCAGATGTGCAAAAAGTAGCTGGAACAATATCGAGGTGGCACGTCGTGCAGATCAAGATGAGTTTTCTTCAGCGCCTCCACTTCGAATTGATCCACGTTCTGCTTCGGCGCGCTGGCAGGCAGAGTATGCCACTGCATATCGAGCTGCGCCGCCGCAAGCAATTCAGTTAGCGCGTATCCCTGATTGAATGTCGCCGCTTTCTTGATCTTATCGACTAGCTCCTGCGGCATCGGCTTCCCGGTCTTGTAATCGATCGCGTAGTGCTCCAGCACGGCGGGATAAAGCGCCCAATGCTCGTTGAACTGCGAAGGAAATTCCACGAAATCTCGCGCCACGTTCGTTCCGGCCAGCGTTGGGTACTCTTCGTCGCCGAACAGTTCGTGCAATGCGTGGCCGAACTCGTGAAACATTGTGGTCACGTCGTCAAACGAGAGCAGCGCCGGCTGACCGGGAGCGGGCTTCGTAAAATTCGCCACGTTGTAAATCACCGGCTTGTCGCCCAGCAGTTTGGACTGCCCTACGAAAACGTCCATCCACGCGCCGCCTGCCTTGTTGTCGCGCTTGAAATAGTCGAAATAGACCAGTCCGAGCGGCGATCCATCCTTATCGAATACTTCAAATACACGGACGTCCGGCTGATAAACGGGCAGGTCTTTCCGCTCTTTGAATGTCAGTCCGTACAGCTGGTGCGCTGCGTAGAAAATGCCTTTTTCCAGCACGTTGTTCAGCTCGAAATACGGGCGGGTTTCGCTGTCATCGAGATCGTATTTCGCTTTGCGTACTTGCTCGGTGTAGAAGTTCCAATCCCACGGTTCCAGCTGAAAATGCTGACCGTCCTTGTAGATCACCTGCTGAATCGTTTCTGCTTCCTGGTTCGCTTTGGCGGTCGCGGGCGGGACCAGCTTATTCAGGAACGTTTCCACCGTCGCCGTATTCTTCGCCATCTGATCGTCCAACACGTACGCGGCGTAATTCGGATATCCAAGTAGAGCGGCTTTTTCGGCGCGCAATTTTGCGATCGTCGCGATCGTGTCGCGCGTATCGTTCGCATCACCCTTCTCGGTGCGGGTCCACGAGTTTTCGAACAATTGCTCGCGCACTGAGCGATCTTCCAAAAACGTGAGAGAGGGCTGTTGAGTCGTATTCTGCAGCGGAATCAGCCACTTGCCCTTGAGGCCGCGGCCATCCGCCGCCTGCGCCGCCGCTTCGATTGCGCCCGCGCTCAGTCCGTCTAGTTTCGACCTGTCATCCACCACCAGGGCGCCTGCCTTCGTTCCGGCCAGTAGCTTGACGTTGAAATCGCTCATCAGCGAGGAAAGCTGCTTATTAATATCGCGCAAGCGTGTTTTCTTCGCCTCCGGCAGATTCGCGCCCGCCTGTATAAAGTCATGGTGGTAAACCTTTAGCAACATGAGAGCTTCGGGGCTCAAAGAGAGTTTTTTGCGTTGGCCGTACACCGCTTCAACTCGCCGGAAAAGCTTTTCGTTCAGATAAATGGCGTCCTGATGCGCTGCCAGGCGCGGCGCCTCAACCTTGTCGATGTTTTGCAGCATGGGATTCGTGTCCGCGGAATTAAGCGCCTGAAAAACTTGTTCCACGCGGTTGAGCATCTGCCCGGATTTCTCCATGGCTACGACGGTGTTTTCGAAGGTGGGCGGCGCGGGATTATCGGCGATCTTCTCGATCTCAGCCAGTTGCCGCTTCATGCCTTCATCGATGGCCGGTTCAAAATCGCTGTCTTTGATCAGATTGAACCGGGGGGCATGGAATGGCAGCGGGCTCTCTTCGAAAAATGGATTCTCCGTCACTGCCTGAGCATCTCCCGCCCGCTCGGCCCGTTCCGCCGATCGTGAGTCCGCGTTTTTCGCGTTCATTCTTGTCGTTCCTTTTGCATAGGAAGTGCTTGCAAGCAAGAGTGCCGCAGCGGCGCCTAAAGCGAACTTATTGATCGGCATTGTCTGGACTCGCTCCGGTGCAAATATTGTCCCATCGCAACGGAAAGGAAAATGAGTGCGTAGGTTACATCGCACCAGCGCATCACGCAACGCCGCCTCGTCATTCATCGCAAGGTGGATCGGAGCACGACCCGCGCGGGCTGATTTCACATGCTGCGGGATTTACCCTAAGATGATGGCTGCGGGAATCGCGTAAGTTATTGCCTGGCCTTGCGGTTGACAAATCGCTGTGCTGACACTATCTCTAGTTGGATGCCCCCTCGCATGAGGCTCCCTTGACCAACCCCGAAATGGCCAGCCGGAGATGGATGGGAACCGTCCTTTCCTACGGCTTGATCGCACTGATCGTTTATTTGGCGTTCCGCATTTTCGAGCCGTTTTTCGTGGCGCTAGCGTGGGCGGGCGTGCTCGTCGTGGTTTCTTACCGCGCCTACGAATGGCTGGCACAGCGGATGAGGCCCTCCGTGGCGGCTCTGACCAGCACATTTGGCGTGACGGTGATTCTGATCGCTCCTGCCGTTCTGATACTTGTTGTTTTTCTTGCGCAAGGCCCGCAGGCGATTCAATCGCTCCATTTGACCACCAGCGGCGGCAACGTTCCCTTTTTCAATAAAATTTGGACCCATCTGCAAACTCGCTATCCTGAACTTAATTCTGCCGAGGTAACCGCCGAAATGCGTCATTACGGCGAAGCGGCCGCCCAATTTCTCGCCGCGCGGCTCGGCACCGCCGTCCGGCACACGGCCGAATTTCTGTTCGATTTGTTCATCACTGTGTTCGCCATGTTTTACATGTTTCGCGACGGGAGAGGTTTCGCTACCGAGATTCGTCGCCTGTTGCCCCTGCAATCCTTCGAACGCGAGCGCGTGTTGGACGATTTGCGGGACATCATCTTCGCCACGGTTTTTGCTACCTTTCTGGCCGCCGCGGCTCACGGAACTTTGCTCGGGCTCGCGTTTCTTGTGTTCGGCATCCGCGCCTCTCTGTTCTGGGGCGTAATCATGGGATTTTTTTCTTTGATTCCGGTTGTCGGCTCGGCGCTCATCTGGGTGCCTGCCGCGATCGGGCTGGCGGTCAGCGGACACGTCGGCAAAGGAATAGCGCTCGCGCTCATCTGCGCGTCCCTCGTCGTGCTGGTTGATTACGTTCTGCGCCCCTGGTTCATCAGCGGGCGCGCACAAATCGGAGAATTGCTGGTATTCATCGGCGTGCTCGGGGGAATCAGCCTGTTCGGCGCACTGGGAATTGTGCTCGGGCCAATCGTGGTTGGCCTCGCCGCTGATCTGCTCAACCTTTACTCCCCCCGCCGTGGACGTCCTGGGCACACTGTGCCGCCTCCCGGTGCGAATCCCACCGGCGCCGTGCTAGAGTAGCGCCTTTCGGAAATCCGCAGCCTATGGCCAAACACCCGAACGCACTCAGTGGCAGCCTGCCGCCGGAAAAGCTCCGGTGGCGCTGCGATCCTGCTTCCATTCCTTTCGATACCACGGCATCGGTTGAGCCAATCGCGCACGACCTCGGCCAGGAACGCGCTCTGCGCGCCTTGCGCATGGGAGTGGAACTCAACGCTTCCGGCTATAACCTCTTCGTCTGCGGGCTCTCGGGAACCAGCCGCGGCGGCATGGTCGTGAGAATGATTGAGGAGCTTCATCCGGAGGCCGAACTCGCCCCCGACCGCTGCTACGTGAACAATTTCAAAAGCACCGATTATCCCCGGCTGCTCACCCTTCCTCGTGGGCAGGCCAACGCTTTCAAGAAGGAGGTCGATTCAGGAATTGATTTCCTGCGTCGCCGAATTCCTCAGGTTTTCGAAGGCGAGCCCTTCCAGCGGCAGAAGGCTCGCATTGTCGAGCGATTCACCCTACGCGAAAAGGAATTGATGGACGATTTCACTCGTCGCATCGCCCGCGAGCAGTTCGCGCTTGGCCGCATGCAGGTCGGCGCCGTCGCGCTGCCCGAAATTTTTCCCGTCCTCGATGGCCAGATGGTGCCCATCGAAGAAATTCCCAAGATGGTGCAAGACGGCAAGATCGAGAATGCCGCCGCGGAGGAACTGGAGCGCAAGTACGATCAGTTCCGCCAGGAGTTCACCGTCGTTTACCGCCGCACGCTTTCACTCTCACGTGAACTAGCCAGCGAAATGAGTTACCTCGAGCAGGAGGCTGCTTCCGTGCTGGTCGATGGCGTGATCGAGGAACTTAAGGAAAAATATCCCAACGACCAAATCGCTGAGTACCTTGAGGAAGTTCGCCATCACATTCTCGACAATTTGGAACCTTTCAAGGAGCGCGAAGGCGAGGACAACGAACCTCCCTCCGAGGGTGGTGGCGCTCCCAAGCCTGAGCGCTCCGACCGCGATCCCTTCCGCGTTTATGGCGTGAACGTGATCCTCGCCCACAACGAGCACGAGAAGTCTCCAGTGATCTTCGAAACGATTCCGACCTACGCCAATCTCTTCGGGACCGTTCACCGCAGCTACGATTCCCGCGGCGGCTGGAATTCGGATTTCATGGATCTTCGCGGCGGCTCTCTCCTCCGAGCCGATGGCGGCTTTCTGGTGATGTACGCCCTTGATGCGCTTACGGAAAATGGGGTGTGGCGTACGCTGAAGCGCACTCTGAACCACGGCAAGCTTGAAATTCAGCCCGTGGATATGTTTTTCCCCTTTAGCGCCGCGGCCATGAAACCCGCGCCGATCGACGTGCACGTGAAGGTCGTGTTGATTGGCGATCACGAGATGTACGAGCTGCTCTACGATCATGAAGACGACTTCCGGAAAATTTTTAAGGTGCGCGTTGAATTCGACGAGGAAATGAAGTGGAGCGACGACGTAATCCGTTACTACGCCGGTCGCCTGCGCAAACTCGCCGACGACGAAAAGCTGCTGCCATTCGATCGCACGGCCGTCGCCGCGATCCTGGAACACGGCGTGCGCCAAGCTGGCCGCCGCGGCAAAATCACCACGCGATTTTTCGATCTCGCTGACCTCGCGCGAGAAGCCTCTTACGAGGCCCGCCTGGACGAGGCCGAGGTGGTGACGTCCTGCCACGTTCGCCGCGCTCTAGAAGCCAAGATCGAGCGCCACAATTTGACCGAGACCAAACTGCGCGAAATGGTTGAGCAGAACCTGATTTTCATCGATACCACCGGCGGGCGCGTCGGCCAGATCAATGGGCTGAGCGTTCTCGAAATCGGTGGCTACGCTTTTGGCAAACCTGTGCGCATAAGCTCTTCTGTCGCGCTGGGGCGAGCCGGCATCATCAACGTCGAACGCGAATCGAACCTCAGCGGCCGCTTTCACGACAAGGGCGTCCAGATCATCAGCGGATATTTGCGCCATACGTTCGCCCAAGACAAGCCGTTGTCGCTTTCTGCTAGCGTTTGCTTTGAACAATCGTATTCCGGCGTGGACGGCGATAGCGCCAGCTCTACGGAGATTTATTCTTTGCTTTCGGCGCTCGCCGAAGTTCCGATTCGGCAGGAGTTAGCCGTCACCGGATCGGTGAACCAGCAGGGCGAAATTCAGCCCATCGGAGGCGTAAACCAGAAAATCGAGGGTTTTTACTACGTCTGCAAAATGAAGGGACTCACCGGAACGCAAGGCGTGCTGATCCCAGCGGAAAATACCGAGGATCTGATGCTGCGCGACGAAGTGATCGACGCCGTCGCTAAAGGTCGCTTCCATATCTATCCTGTCTCTACCATCGAGCAGGGAATTGAAATCCTCACCGGAATTCCCGCCGGAACACGCGATGCGTCCGGAAAATTCATCCCGAAAACCGTCTTCGCTCTTGCCGATGAACGGCTGAAGAAAATGGCCGCCACGCTTCGGGAATACGAACCAGGTTTATAGGGTTTGCGGCGAGTGCATTGCGACTCTCGCGCAGGTTCTCACAATAGCCGGTGCATTTGCAGGCTTGCTTTGAAGGTCTTCCCGTTGCGCGTCACTAACAGTTCAAGCGGGGGCCCGAGCAGGTGGAACAGCCCGCGAATTTCCGAAAGTGATAGGTCCGCGGCCGCGTCGCCATTGATCCCTTCGATGATGTCGCCCTTTCGCAGTCCGCCGTCTGCTCCTGGCGTGTTCGCCCGCACGTCCGATATCTCGAATTTTCTTAGATTTGGTCCGCTGGCGGTGATCGTGAGTCCGCTCATGTCCTCGAAGTCTTCGCTGTTGAATTCGCTATTCGGAACCAGGAAAATTTCCTGCCGCGCGTAATCGAAAACAACTCCGAAGCGCTGCAGCATTCCCGCGCCAATCTCACCGGCCAGTTTGGAGTCGTGTACGGCCAGCGGATTCTGACGCGAGAACACCACCAGGCTCGCCTCGGCTGTGTATGGCCCGATCTGGAATCGATCCAGCCGCCCGAGCGCGCCTTCCGCCACGCCTGCAATCGGCATGTTCGCGGCGGGAATCGATTTGTTCAGCGAAATGCGGTGCGCGTCCGCGTATTTCTGAAATATCAGCACCGGCGCATCGAGTGCGGTGTTCACCACAAAATCTCCCTCAACCGCGCGTCCGCCGATCACGGCTTTAGCCTTGATCACCGGAATGCCGTCCATTAACGTCACGCGAACTCCCTTGCCGTGGCCGGTGTACTTGTATGCCGCTGGATCGTAGAGCTGCATCGTCTGCCGCGCGTAGTCGATGTCCACGACGACGGTCGCTAGAAAATCGTTGCCCACCGTGCCCTGATATGGACGGCCGAACCGCGCCGCAAAATCCGGCTTCGGCGTTTGCGCCAACTCGGAGAACGAGACATCGACTCCGCTCAGATTCAGAACCGGCGCATTCAATCGAGTTAGCCCAAGCTCTGCCGCTCGTCCGGGATCAATCGACGAATCACGCGCGCTGGTATCTAGTTCGAATAGCGACGGTTCGCCTTGATTCACGCGAACCGGCACAAACACCAGATGTTCGATGAAATCGGCCGGAACTTCGGCGGCGTTTCCGCCGTTCTCGAATCGCGCCGTGGCCGGCCGCTGTGCCACAGTCGACGCCGTTTGCGCGTCCGCTGAGTTACGGCCCGTCCAGCACAAGCACAGCGCGATGATCGCGATTCGTTTCAAAAGCGCCTCTTAATTCGTTTTGCTAGCGGAACAACCCAACATTCGCGATTATACGGGCGCGCCGGCTGACTGCCGAAGCCGATTCTTGCATCGCCGGCAAATCAG
>JASHPG010000011.1 GCA_030038275.1 Candidatus Acidiferrales bacterium
GGATGACACTTGGTCATCATTCCCAGGTTGTGGATGAACTGGTTGCCGGTTTCGATGCCGTCTTCCAGGAAGAAGCAGTGACCGACGGTGTTGTAGGTCACGTTGTTTTCCACTCGCACGTTATCGGTGCCATGCACCGTCACGCAGCGGTTGTAGGTGTCGTGAATCGCTGAATTTTCGATGTACTGCCCTTTGGCGTCGCCGACCAGATGCCAGTGGATCGGATAGCGTGCCAGATGCATGTACTGACCCATCCGAGTCAATTCGACGCCGGAGACATACATTTTAGACCCGGCCATCGCCATGATATGCCCGCCGAAGTAGGAGCGTTCTGCGTCTTTCGACGCCTGGATAACAATATTTCGGGTCAGCATGCCGACTTCACCCCGCTCATCGACGCCGAAGGTGATTTTGCCGAAATGCATGTACTTTAGGGGTTGATCTAGCGTGATCACGTTGTCGGCAATGGCGGCGATGGTTCGCTTCTCCGCCTGCGTGGAATCGAAGTCTGTTGACGCAAGGACGATCACGTCTCCTTTTCGCCAGCCACTGGCATTCAATACTTTGATCCTGGCGCTACCGGCCTCGGCTGTTCCATCGAGTTTGGTCCAGGAATTCGTGCGGTCACCATGCAGGTTCAGGATTCCGCCCGCGACCATGATCCCGCGGTCGTTACCGGGGACGTTGTCGGTGAGGGTGATGGTCGCCTTGCGCGTGTGGGGTTTGGTTTCGGTGCCGATTTCCAGTTCCCCGTGCACCACGATCGACTCGGTGGTCAGCTCGATGTCGGCTTTGTCCGAGAAACTGAGCTTGCCGTCGATTTTCAAGCCGCCCAGCGGCGGCGGACTGACGTCGAGGAGCACATCCTTGCCTCTTTCAATGGTGACCTTGTCCCCTGCGCCGGGCACCTTCCCGTCTGGCCAGGTGGCAGGATTGGACCAGAGCTCCTGCTCGACCGCGTGCGATCCTTGTTCCTGAGCCGCCGCAACGACGTTGGATGCGCCGACGAGGAAGAATGCCGGAACGAGCAATGCAAAAAGGAACGAGCGATATTGTCTTCTCATGTGATCAATCCCCCGTATTCAGAGGTGACCCCGCATCTCCGCGGCGCGCGGATCTTCGGGCGATTACGCTCTCCTCGGGCCTCATGAGGCTGCATTATACGTAACGAAGTTCGCTTTACATATCGATAATCGTGCGCGGAGTGAGGTGTAGATTGAATCTGATTTCTCCGTAAAGATCCGCAGTCGATGTAGCACTTTAACAGTAACGCCTGGTAAGTCGGCTAACCGGACATTCGGTCGGGGGAAGCAGCCCGTTACTGAGGATTCTGGGCGCTAATTCGCTTTGAGACCGGCCAAACGAGCTTGTCGCAACAGGGACAGGTGCGCACTACGGCGGTCAATGCTCTGTGAAGAGACGCACCTGCTCGGCGTGGAGCGGGCGAGTTGCGCTACGTGCGTACGCCCGCACACGGCCTGCGGTGATTGGGTGGCCAAGGCCGCTGTGGGCAAGCTCCAAGTGTGGTCGCGCGCCCAACAATCAGAAATAGACTACGCGAGAGCCCTACCGTACAGCACGAGCAGACGGCTCCATGCCTTCTCGGCCTGTGGCTCGCTGTAAACGCGCGAATCCGGCGGACACCAGCCGTGCATGGCCGGGTACACTTCGATTTCCGCGCGCAGCCCGGCCTTAGCGAAGGTTTCCTTCATCACGGTCTTTTCGGTGGGCGCTTGCATATCGTCATTTTCGGCAATGGCGACCAGGAACTGCGCCTTGCTCATCGCGGCCTGAAGATATGGACTGTCCGGCGCAGTGGTTACCAACCCATTGCCGCCGTGGAACGACGCCACGGCTCCGATGCGGTCCGGCACCGCATAAGCGGTACGAAAGGCCATCGCCCCTCCCATACAATAACCCTGCGTTCCCATCTTGCGATTCTTGGCAACCGAGCCCTGCTGGTCCAGCCACCCGATAAATGCCTTCGCGTCCGTCACCTGCGTCGTCTCGTTCAGGGTTCGCGCGAGCGGCAGCAACTGCTGGATCGGAGTCGCCGCGCCCTGAGCCGCGGTGGGAGCTTTCTGGGTGCGGTAGAACGGATTCACCACCAGCACCGAATAGCCTGACTCGGCGAGCCGCTTACCCATCTGGCGGAATGCCGGCCGCAGCCCGAAGATATCCGGCCACATCAATACGCCGGGCGCGGTGCCAGTCGATGGATGGACGAAGTAGCAGTCCGCGGTGCCGTCCGGCGTCTTCACGTTCACGTCTGATTCGGTGACCGCCGCGGCGTTGGCCACTTTCGGCAGCAGCATGGCGACGCCTGCCGCCAGCATGATGCCGAACTGCTTTCGCGTAATTAAACCGAGAGCTTCGTACCGTTCCTGATCTTCCGCGGAATGATCTCGATCGCACATGTTTTCGCTCCTTGTCTTTCGTTTCTCACCGGCGCTGGCTCGTTGGGTCTGGTTGCGCGATAGACTGCGAGCGCACCGTCATGTTGATCTGGGAATTGCCGTTTCGCCTTTGCGGGTCGTTCAATCAGGAGGATTATAATCAAAACCTGGTGATCGTACCTTAGCGAGCCAGCCCCTGCGTAGCCTCGCGCCCCTTATGCCGAGGAGCGGTTTCCGAGGCGCATCACCGTTAGCTCTAAATCGGCTGGCAGCCGTGTTCCCTGGCGTGCTCGCGCATCGCGCCGATAGCCCACTCTTTCAGTCCGACAGCGTTTTCCAGATCCTTGTCTAGCCTCATAAACAGCTCCTGATTGTGAGACTGGAACGCCTCCAATTGAGCGGACGTCAGATCGGCGAGGAGTTGCAGTGCGGCGGTAACTTGCGATTGAAGCCGAGCGTACTCGGCACAACGTGCATCCATCGTAGCCACCTGTGCCTCCGTGGTGCGAGGCCTGTTTGTCAGTTTATAGCGAGCCTGCGGCGGAAGCTTCAGGGGAACAGACGACGGCGAAATACAGGAATGCCTCATTTGCCGCTGGCCGCGGCTGCTCTTAGCCTGACCTCAGAGGAAGAATGAACGGGCGACGGGCTTTTCCAACCACTTGCGAATGTTCGCGATCCAATCAACAACCGGCAATTTGAATCTCACCGAACAGCTCGTCCCCGCAGCGAATTCAGATTTGGAGGAACAGACATGGCTGAACGATCGAGCAACAAGGGCGCCGGCAAACATCCCCACCGGAAGAGCTCGGGCGAGGGCACCACAGTACGCAGCCGCTCGCGATCGAACGCGCGTGAAGAGGAGCGGAACACGGCTGGCGCGCGCGCCGACGGCGGTGACAGGGAATCAAGATCAACGTCCGCTCGCGCTGACGGTGAAGAGCGCGAGACGGGTTCGCGCTCCGAGAGCGACGACCTAAAACGCCGCGAATATCGCGACGAGGAAGGAAACGTCCACCACCACACGCGCACGTCCAGCTCAATGCGAGAGCACTAGCGCGCGTCACCGGAAACGGCCGCGGCTGCGATCGCGGCTGCGGCCGTTTCACGAAAAGCATCCAATACAGAGGGAGACCTGAAGATGACCGGCACGGCAGCTCGATAATTTACGCGGGCGTGGGACGCTCGCCCTGCTCCAAATCGGGGACGCTCACATCCTTATCCGACACTCCAACTCGCCGCAATTCCGCCTTTCGACATCCTTTTCATTATTCTCACTCTGCTCGTGGTGTGCGGGCTGGGCGTTTGCCAGCTCTCTCTGCCCTGGCGCGCAAACCAGCCGCGCCGGCGTCCGGTGAAGCGAGAGTCGTGGTGTGCGCGCGCAAATCTTAGAGTCGATACTGACCCTGCAAATCTGGCACTGGTTCCGTAGCCTGGGAGGGCCGGGGCTGATTCTGCTCGCGCTGCTCGACAATTCCGTGATCCCGTTGCCCGGCAGCCTGGACGCCATGGTGATTCTGCTTTCCGCGTATCAGCGGAATCTGTGGCCTTATTACGGTTTCATGGCGGCAATCGGCGCGGTGTTCGGCGGCTTTCTGACGTTCCGACTGGGAGAAGAAGGTGAGGAAAAAACGCTAGAGAAGCGAATCGGCAAAAAAAGAGCCGGAAAACTCTACGAACGCTTTCGCAAGCGCGGATTTCTCACCCTGGCCATCAGCTGCATTCTGCCTCCGCCGTTCCCCATGTCGCCCGTGCTCGTGGCGGCTGGCGCGATGCACTACCCGCGCAAAAACTTTTTCGCGTCGGTTGCCCTGGGGCGGGGAATTCGCTACTTCGGCATTGCTTACCTCGGCCACGCGTACGGCAAAGGGATCATCTCCGGCCTCTCGAAATATTATGCGCCGCTTCTCTACGCGTTCATCGGCATTGCCGTGCTAGCCGGGATTTGCGCGCTTATCTACTTTGCGTGGTATCGCCCCAAAAGGCAGCGCGAGGAACGCGAACGCGGCGAGAAAGTGGAGCAATTTCCTCTTCCGCATCATCACGAAAAGCCCTCCGGCCGCGAAACGCATCCGCGAAAAAAGCGCCACGGCTAGCGGCTGGCTATGCGAGCGTCGCACATTTTGCGGCTCGCAACGAACCGTAGGTTGTTTTTTCAGAGCACGTCGATGAGATTACCTCGCGACTGAATGCAGCAGTTGTTAGACTGCCTTGCCGCGCTCGCAAAGCGTGGTCCTCATGGCTACGGACACGACTACTGAAATCTCATCGCCGGATCACAGTCCGGTGGCGCCTGTTTGGCACACCGTTCTGTTCGTAGCAGTCTTCGTTGGCCTTTCGCTCCTGAGCGTTCGGACGGTCCACAGCTTGCCTGCGCACGGCGCTCGCCTCCGCCTCTACGCGGTTTCCGTCATTACGGAGGTCGTCTTGGTTTTGTACGTGTGGCTGCTTGGCCTCCGGCTCCGCGGCAAGACCATGCGCGAATTGATCGGCGGTAAATGGACCCGCGCGTCCGACGTGTTGATGGACGTCGCGATCGCCATCCTTTTCTGGATCGCTGTGCTTGTGGTGCTCGGCGTCCTCCGGCTCGCGCTCCACGAAAATGGCTCCGCGGCTCTTCGCGCCATCAAACCGCTGCTTCCGCAGAACGGCGCCCAGATGGCCGGATACGTCGGTCTCGCAGTCACCGCTGGTTTTTGCGAGGAGTTTCTTTTCCGCGGCTATTTGCAGCGTCAATTCCTGGCTTGGACGCGCGTTCCTACAGCGGCAGTCATCCTGCAAGCGGTGGTATTTGGTTTCGGTCACCTGTATCAGGGATGGCGTAATGCCGTGACGATCACCGTGTACGGTGCCATGTTTGGAATACTCGCGCTGATGCGCAAGAGTTTGCGTCCCGGAATGATTCAGCACGCGATGCAGGATTCAGTTGCTGGCATTCTGGGCAGCCTGCTCGCCCGGCGCGGATACTTCTGAGCACGTTATTATCGGAGCCGAGCGCCCCGTTCATCCTCACGGCGTGTCAATCCGAAACAGCGCCTGCCGCGCGGCAGGAAACCCATCCCGGCATTCAAATTTGTGTTTGCAACTATGCGCAATTTGTATCGTCGCCTCGCGCATTTGCGATTCAGCGCTCTTGATTTGCGCTATATTGTAGATAGACAGCTCTAAGTTGGATGGATTTCGTTCGGCTGCCATCGGAAAGGTTTTGGGGGCAAACATGGTAACGCGTGCTGACGTGCGTCCTGCGGAACTCGACGAACTCGAGGAGATTTGGGAATGGCTTGAGTCGTTCGACGCGCTGGTGGACCAGGGAGGTTCCGACCTGGCTGCGCGCATTCTCCGCGAAATCAGGGACCACGCGGCCGAGCGCGGCGTTCCGATGCCCTTTACGGCGAACACTCCCTACGTCAACACGATTCACCACGGCGATCAGGCGCAGTTTCCGGGCGATCAGGAACTGGAGCGCCACGTCAAAAGCCTCGTCCGCTGGAACGCGCTCGCCATGGTCGTGCGCGCCAATCGCCTGGAACACAACATCGGCGGCCATCTTTCCACCTACGGCTCGATCGCCACTCTTTTCGAGGTTGGTTTCAATCATTTCTTCCGCGGGCGCACGGACAACTTCGAGGGCGACTTCGTTTATCTGCAAGGACACGCGGCGCCGGGCGTTTATGCGCGCGCGTTTCTCGAAGGGCGCTTGTCCGCGCAGCAGCTCGAAAATTTTCGCCGCGAGTTGAAGCCCGGAGGCGGGCTTTCGTCTTACCCGCACCCGTGGCTGATGCCGGAATTTTGGGAATTTCCTACTGTTTCGATGGGTCTCGGCCCGATCATGTCGATTTACCAGGCGCGCTTTCAACGCTATCTGGAAAATCGTGGTTTGAAGCCCGCGTCGGACGCAAAGGTTTGGGCCTTCGTTGGCGATGGCGAAACCGACGAGCCGGAAACGCTCGGCGCAATCACGCTCGCGTCCCGCGAACGCCTCGATAACCTGATTTTCGTCATCAATTGCAATTTGCAGCGGCTCGATGGCCCGGTGCGCGGCAACGGCCACGTGATCCAGGAACTCGAAGCGGCGTTCCGCGGCGCCGGCTGGAACGTCATCAAGTGCATTTGGGGCTCCGACTGGGATCCGCTCTTCGACAAGGACACCGAGGGCCTGCTGGCGAAGCGGCTCGGCGAAATCGTCGATGGCGAATACCAAAAGTTTGCCGTCGAATCGGGCGCGTACGTTCGCCAGCACGTTTTCGGCTCCGACCCGCGATTGCTCAAGATGGTCGAAGGCTATACCGACGAGCAGCTCCAGACGATGCGTCATGGCGGGCACGATCCGAAGAAGGTATATGCGGCTTACAAAGCCGCCGTCGAGCACACTGGCTCGCCCACGGTGATCCTGGCGCGCACGATTAAGGGCTACGGTCTCGGCGAAGCCGTCGAAGGTCGCAACGTAACCCACCAGCAGAAAAAACTTGACGAAGACGCGCTCCGGCACTTCGGCGAGCGTTTCGGACTAAAAATTCGCGAAGACCAGATCGAGGAAGTCTCGTTTTATCGCCCTCCCGAGAATAGCCCGGAAATTCAATACCTTCAGCAGTGCCGCAAGAATCTCGGCGGCTACGTTCCGCAGCGGCGCGTTCGCGCGCAAGCGCTGGTAGGCGAGCGCAGCGAACTCTTCTCGGAATTTCTCACCGGCAGCGAGGGGCGCGAAGTCTCCACCACCATGGCTTTCGTCGCTATGCTGCGCAAAATGATGCGCGATCCCGAAATCGGCAAGCTGATCGTGCCCATCGTACCGGACGAAGCCCGCACCTTCGGCATGGAATCGCTCTTCCGCCTCGTCGGAATCTATAGCAGCCGCGGGCAGCTCTACGAACCCGTCGACATGAATACGCTCCTCTATTACAAGGAAGCCAAAAACGGCCAAATCCTGGAGGAGGGAATCACCGAAGCCGGATCGGTTTCGTCCTTTATCGCTGCCGGGACGTCCTATGCCAACAACGGGATCAATATGATTCCGTTCTTCATTTTCTATTCGATGTTCGGTTTCCAGCGCGTCGCGGATTTGATCTGGGCCGCGGCCGATTCACGTTGCCGCGGATTCTTGCTCGGCGGCACTGCCGGTCGTACCACGCTCGCGGGCGAAGGCTTGCAGCACCAGGACGGCAATAGTCACGTGCTGGCGCTTCCGGTGCCCACGCTGCGCGCCTACGATCCGGCCTACGCTTTCGAGATCGCCACCATCATCGAAGACGGCATCGACCGCATGTACAACAAGGGCGAAAGCCTCTTCTATTACATTACCGTGATGAACGAGCCCTACGAAATGCCCACGATGCCCGCCGGCTCTCGCGGCGGCATTCTCAAGGGCATGTATAAATATCGCCCTGCTGCCGGCAATAAGACCAAATTGCGCGCGCAACTTTTTGGCAGCGGCTCGATTCTCCGCGAAGTGCTGAAGGCGCAGGAAATTTTGGATTCGAAGTATCACGTTGCTGCGGATGTCTGGAGCGTTACCGGCTACAAGCAGCTTTACACCGACGGAATCGAGGCCGAGCGCTGGAACGTGCTGCATCCGGGCGAAAAGCCGCGCGTTCCCTACGTCGCTGAATGTCTCGGAGGCGCCCCCGGCGTTTTCGTGGCCGCCAGTGATTACTTGAAGGTGCTGCCGAACCTCATCAGCAAGTGGACGCCGCGTGGAATCGCTTCGCTCGGCACGGACGGCTTCGGTCGCAGCGAAAGCCGCGCGTCTCTGCGCGGCTTCTTCGAAGTGGATGCCCGCTTCATCGCGCTGGCCACGCTGCACGAACTGCTGCGCGAAGGAAAGATCGAAGCGTCCGTGGTCCAGAAAGCCGTCAAAGACCTCGACATCGACCTCAACAAGCGCGACCCGCTAACCACCTGAGTTTTGCGCCTTGGTTTGTGTAGCGCCGGGCTTCATGCCCGGCAGGCGATCACCTACTGTGCCACGTCATGGCCGAGCTCGTCCTGACCAGTAGATTGCGGGCACTCTATTATAGAGTGCGGTGGCTTGCCACCGCCTTCGCGCCAGATCGGGCGGAGCGCGAGGCAAGATTTGCGGCTCAAACAGCCGGGCGTCTGACCTGCCTCTTGACGGAATCCGCCCGTTTCCGCAACAATCTTTACCAGCGGAATCGAGCCGGCGAATTGCATTATCAAATAAAGGTGTGAAGGGCTAAGCAGCCTTCCAGCGCGCTCCGACCGCACGGAAAAGGGGTAATCAGCCATGGGAAAGATTGTTGCAGCGATGGCCACCGTTCACGCACCGCAGCTTTTCGACCGGCCGCCAAGCGAGGATCCGAAGCAACTAGACGCCGATATCGAGGCCATGCGGCTGATCGGCAAGGATGTGGAGGCTGCCAAGCCGGACGCCATCATCGTCATCGGCAGCGACCACCTGGAGACGTTTTTCCTTACCTCCGTCCCCACTTTCGCGATTCTCTCCGGCGAATATTCGCATGCGGAATTTGCCGGCCGCAAATACGAGCTGCCGATTCATCAGGGCTTGGCCGAAGACCTACTCGATAAATTGATGAAAGCCGGATTCGATCTCGGCTACTCGCAGGACGCCGTGCTCGGCCACGCCTTCGCGGCGGTCTATGAATGGGTGATCGAGAAGCGCCCGATTCCCGTCGTTCCCATCTTCGTCAACGCCTATCTTCCGCCCTTGCCGACGGCGCAACGCTGTGCGGAACTCGGCCGCGCCATCGGAAAAGTCATCGCCAGCCGGCCCGAAAATGTCGCGATCGTTGCCAGCGGCGGTATGTCCCATTTTCCGGGAACTTGGAAATATCCGAAGCCGGATTTTGACTTCGACTACTGGGCGATCAAGCAGATCGAAAAGGGCAACCTCGATTCGCTCATCAACCTCACTAACGAGCAGCTCGACGAAGTCGGCAACACCGAGATGCTTTCCTGGATGATCATGTTTGGCGCGATTGGCAACCTCAAGGGCGAGCTGGTCACATATCAGCCCACCTGGCACCACGGCCACGCGGTCGTGCGGTTCCTTCCCTTCAAGGGAATCGGCCAATCGAAGGAAGGTGCTTCCGCTCCAGATCGTTATCAGTTCAAGGGCGGCTTTGAGTTTTACAAGCACCCGTCGCCAACTGCTTACAAACTGAACAAAGTGCTCTACGATAGCCGCTTCAGCCGCGAATTGCGTCTGCGCCTGATTCACGATCTTCCCGGCGTTGCCAAGCAATACGGATTTAGTCCCGAGGAAGCAAAAGTCCTTGAAACGCTCCAGGACGACGACATCGAGAAATTCCGCGATGGGCAGGTTCATCCCTTGGTCGAGGCCGGCGCGCACCCGCTCGGTATGTGGATGGCTGTGATCCGCATGCACGCGGAGTTGCGCAAGCTGCGCGCGTCCAAGGCCGAACTTGAAAAGAAAGCTGGCTGATCTAATTCCCGGGTAGGGGGTGGTGCATGAAAGTTGGAGTGGCGGGGCAAGGTGCGTTCGGACAAAAGCATCTGGACGCCCTCAAGAATATTCCGGGCGCGGAAGTCATCACGCTCGCGGGCGGCAATCCCGAATCCACCGCGCAAGTCGCGAAAAAATACAACATTCCTCATTGGACTACCGACCTGGCCGAAAGCCTGAAGCAGCCCGGCCTGGAAGCGATGATCCTGGCAACGCCCACGCCTATCCACGCGAAGCAGGGTGAGCAGTGCATGCGCGCCGGCAAGCACGTCCACATCGAAATTCCTATCGCCGATTCATTGGCCGATGCCGAACGACTGGTGAAAACTCAGAAAGAAACGGGCGTCGTCTGCATGGGTGGACACACGCGGCGTTTCAATCCCAGCCATCAGTGGGTTCACAAGCGCATCAAAGCGGGCGAGCTGAAAGTCCTGCAAATGAACGTGCAGACCTACTTCTTCCGCCGCACCAACATGAACGCGGCGGGCAAGCCGCGCAGTTGGACCGACCACCTGCTATGGCACCATGCCTGCCACACCGTCGATCTTTTTCAGTATCAGACCGGCGAGCTGGTTTCCGATTGCTACGCCGTGCAGGGCCCGATGCATCCGGAGCTGAAGATCGCGATGGACATGGGCATCGTGATGAAGACGCCTGGTGGCGCGGTCTGTACGCTCTCGCTTTCCTTCAACAACAAAGGCCCGCTCGGCACGCATTTCCGCTACATCTGCGACAACGGCACATACGTCGCCTACTACGACGATCTCGTCGATGGCGAGCAGAACAAGATCGACGTCTCCAAAGTGGACGTCTCGATGAATGGAATCGAGTTGCAGGACCGCGAATTTTTCGCGGCCATCAAGGAACATCGCGAGCCGAACGCCAGCGTGCAACAGTGCTTCACCGCCATGCAGGTGCTCGATCGCCTCGATCGCATCCTGAACTCTTCCGCCAAAGCCCAGGCCAAAGTTTAGAGAAACATCAGGCGTGCGCTACTGGCATCACCGTTTCGACCCTAGCATCTAGCGCGGCATGGAGGCGCTCTTCGTCGAGCGAGCGCTCCCACTTCGCCACCACGATTGTCGCCACGGCGTTGCCGATCACGTTCGTCGGCGTCAATCCTTCGGACATCAACCTGTGAATTCCCAAAATCAGCGCGATGCTCGCCACCGGAATTATCCCGGTGGATGCGATGGTCGCTGCCAGCACAACGAATGCCGCTCCCGTAACCCCTGCCGCGCCCTTCGACGAAAGCAACAGCACGGCCAGCAATCCAAGTTGCTGCAAAATCGTCAAATGCGTATTCGTTGCTTGCGCCAGAAAAACGGAAGCGGTCGAAAGATAGAGGCACGTGCCATCGAGATTGAAGGAATAGCCGGTGGGAATTACCAGCCCAACCACCGTTTCCTCGCAGCCGAGCTTTTCGAGCTTCTCCATCAGTTGCGGCAATACGGTTTCGGAAGAAGTTGTCGCCAGCACGATCAGCAATTCCTCGCGAATGTAGCGAATCAATTTCGGCAGGCTGAATCCGCACCACGCCGCCACTGGCCATAGAACAGCGAAAATGAAGATCAGGCAGGTGACGTAAAATCCGCCGAGCAGCTTACCCAGAGACACCAGCGATCCCGCGCCGAATTTCGCCACCGCGAAAGCGATAGCGCCAAAAGCGCCAACCGGCGCGGTCCACATCACGATATCGACAATCGCGAACAGCATCTTGTTCGCGGCCTCGATGAAATCCACCACCGGCTTGCCGCGTTCACCCGCGGCCACGAGCCCGAAGGCGCAGAGCACGGAAATCAGCAGCACTTGCAGTACGTTTCCTTCGGTGAACGCGCCGACGAACGTGCGCGGAATGACGTTCATCAAGAATTGCGTCACGCCGGTGGAACCCGCATGGGTGATGTAGGTTTGGACCGCGGACGTATCCAGGTCGTGGATGTTGACGTTCATTCCGCGCCCGGGCTGCCATAGATTCACGGCGGCCAGGCTGACGATCAGCGCGATGGTCGTCAGAACCTCGAAATAGACGATCGCTTTCAGCGCCACGCGGCCCACGCGCGCCACGTTGACCATTCGCGCGATGCCATGCACTAGCGTGCAGAAGATGATCGGGCCGATCAGCATGCGGATGGCTTTGATGAACGCGTCGCCGAGAGGCTCCATGCGCGCGCCGATGCTCGGATCGAAGATTCCCAGCAGGATGCCGGCGATCATTCCCACGAGGACTTGAATCCACAGCTGGGCGTACCACAGCCTGCGTTTCGGTTCGCCTTTTCCGCCTAATTTCGGAGCCGAAACGTCAGTCGCCATTTTGGTTCATTAAATTTTTATTTTTTGGGATGAGCGCGGAATTTTTAAGCGGCGTTGGGAGCGACCGCAAAACGCGTGAATAATTTTGCGATCGCTCCGTCCGCAATTTTCCGTTACTGCTTGTCGTAAACCGAGGTCGAATCGAAGTTGCCCATGCTCGTGACGATGTGGGCGGCGCTGGTGAGCGTCTTGCCGTCGGCACTGAGGCTATAGGTATTCTTGATGGTTACGTCGGCGCCCTGGAAGCTGGTCTTGGCGTTGACGACCAGATTGTTGCCGTCCCAGGTGGATGTACCGGTGACCTTGGTGTTGCCCATGCCGTTCCAGGTGGAGGGCTGACCGTCGGTGGTGAAGGTTTCGGTGGTGTTGCTGTCGCCCATCATGCCGCCCTTTTGCGCGGCAGCGATGGTTATGGAATTGCCGTTCTCCGTGATGGTGTCCACTTCACTGGTGGGAGGCTGGCCCTGGCCGAAATTGCTCTTGGCAATGTCCAGGTTCCAAGTGCCGCTGAAATCGGGATGTGAGCCGCCCGTGTGAATCATGGCTTCGGCGCCGGGAGTAGCGGCAGCGCCACCATTGGCGGCCGGCGCGGAATCGTCGGCCGAACCGCTTACCCGGTCGAAAACCTGCTTCTGTTGCATGGTCATCGCGCCGGAGATTTGGCGGTTCATGGTCATGGTGCTGCCGTCATCGGAGGGAGTGAAGGTCATCTGGTCGGTGGAAGCCGTGCCGCGCATGTCGAAGCCTTCGGTGTACACGACGGAGTCGCCGCTCTTCGCGCACGTGATGCTGGAGATCGTAACCGGGCCGATGTGCGAACGCGGATTATCGGGCGTCAGATTTTCTTTCTGGCCGTTGACGGTGCAGGAGCGCGTGTAGTTCTGCGCGCCGCGCGGCGACTGGCTGCTTACTTTCTGCGTGAACTGCGTTCCGTCGTAAGTGATGACGTCGGTTTCGCTGCCGCCTCCGCCCATTTGCCCCATCTCGCTTTTCGATGGATTGAGCTTCCAAGTGCCGTTCAATTTCGAGTTTTGCGCCAAGCCGGGCAGCGCGAATAGCGCGACAGCCGAGCCAATCAAAAGAATCTTTCGATACATCGCAATCCTCCTCGCTGCGTGCGAAGTGTGAGATTTGCCAGATGGGGCCGCCCGGCCACACAGGCGGCGCGATTATATACCCGTACACGAAGCGAATGAAGATCGCTCGTACAACGAAGAGAGATTCTTCGTCGCACACACCGCTCCTCAGAATGGCACGCGCTCGCGCTGGGTTGTCGCTGCGGCGACGCGCTCGCGGGCGACGTGACGCGGCGCGTCAGGCGCGGCGAAGAGACGAATTGGGCGATATTCATGAGTTGAGGTGCGCGCGGAGAATGCCCAACATGCGGCGTAGCGGTTCGGCGGCGCCCCATAGGAGTTGGTCGCCGACGGTGAAGGCGCCGAGGAATTGCGGGCCGAGATTCAATTTGTGCAAGCGGCCGACGGGAACGTTAAGAGTGCCGGAAACGGCCGTGGGAGTGAGGCAGCGAACGCTCGATTCTTTGTTATTGGGAATCACGCGGACCCATTCGTTCGAGGCGGCGATGATCCGCTCGATTTCATCGAGCGGGACATCTTTCGTGAGTTTGATGGTGAGCGCCTGGCTATGGCAGCGCATGGCGCCAATGCGGACGCAGATGCCGTCCATCGGCACGGGCGGATCGAGGCCGAGGATTTTGTTGCCTTCGGCCATGGCTTTCCATTCTTCCTTCGTTTGGCCGCCGGGCATGTCCTTGTCGATCCATGGGATCACGCTGCCGGCGAGCGGGACTCCGAATTCGTCATGCGGCAACGAAGGCGAGCGCTGGGCGGCGAGAACCATGCGATCGACTTCAAGAGCGTTTTCAGTGGGCGACTTGCGCGCCGGCTCGGCGAGCGAATCCATCTGCTTCACAAGCTCCAGCATCTTTGCGGCACCGGCGCCGGATGCGGCCTGATAAGTCATCGACGTGAGCCATTCAACGAGGCCAGCCTTGAAGAGGCCCGCGAGGGCCACGAGCATCAGGCTGACGGTGCAGTTTCCTCCGGCATAGGTGCGGATGCCGCGCGCCAGGCCGCGATCGATTACGTCGCGATTGACGGGATCCAGAATGATGATCGAATCATCGGCCATGCGGAGCGCGGAGGCAGCGTCGATCCAGTAGCCATTCCATCCGGATTTGCGCAGCGGGCCGTAGATTTCGGTGGTGTATTCGCCGCCCTGGCAAGTAATGAGGACATCGCAGGCGGCGAGGTCGCGGAGATTACGCGCGTCTTTGAGCGGCGCGCCGACGGCCTCGGCGGGAGCGGCGCCCCCGATGTTCGAGCTGGAGAAGAAGTGCGGCTCGATGCCGCGGAAATCGCCCTCGGCGCGCATCCGTTCCATGAGGACGCTGCCGACCATGCCGCGCCAGCCGATGAGCCCTACGCGCATTCTGGAACCTGGAGGCTGAGAGCTAGAAGTTTGACTCCGAGCCGGTTTGGCGAAGGGAGTTGCGCGACGTCAGGTGATGAGAAGTGTGTCGGGTAGATGGGTGCGTCGGCTAGCATTTTCAGTAACTTACAAGTGATTCTACTCGTGAGGTGTCTCGGGTAGGTTCTAGAGATTAGAGGTTGGAAGTCAGAGATTAGAGCGGAAAATTGTGCACGAGAAGATGCACCGCGATGTTCCGCCCTTTGATTTGCATGAGGCTTTCTTTTCAGCGAGTTGCGTGCGTGCAAGGTCGATTGGCTGTTCCGCCCTTGGAAAGCGCGATTTGCGAAGGAAAAGCGAAACAAAGACAGGATGGTCCGGGCGGGGCTAAAGCCCTTTATGTATGGTGGCGCTATCGCGGGGCTCCCTTCGACTCCGCTCAGGACAGGAAAGCCAGGCGCTGCGAGCGAGCGGCGATGGGTACGAGAGCCGAAGGCCGACAGCCAGTGAATTACGAAGAGCGCCGAGGGGGAGAGAGCCTTATAGACAAGGGACGCTCGCATGCCGGGCTGAAGCCTGGACTTCGAGTGATCTAGGTGGAGCTGGGTTGGCTTGGCGCTACGGTTTGGCTCGCAGGGCCGGTGGGAAGCGCGCATTGCGGGCGCGACCGGGCGAGCTCCGGCTGACTGGTAGCCACCTGACGTTCTGCGCCGCGCGCCTTCTTTGTCCGACACTTCCTTCCCCCAAAACAACAGATCAATGATGCCATAAGGCGGCACTGCTTTCAATAATCAGCGATCAGCGGCGGTGGGCCAATTCCGGTTGCGACCCCTGGTGTCATGATGGTCCGCGTTCGCATAAGCCGCGAAAGATGGGCGCGAAGGATCGGGTACAGCATGCTGTGCCCCTACGAGACGCGAGAGTTTGCGCTAGCGGGTGGCGACGCACGAACCGCGCGTGAGTGCAGATCCTGTGGCAGCCGCGATCGTCGATCAGCGGCCGCGAAGGTGAGAAGGTGGCAAAAAATCAAGCTGACCCACACCACGATCAGGTTAGGGGAAGAGACGGGTGAATCGGCATCGTGCATCGCCACGGGGACGACGGCGCGGCGGTGATATAATCCCGCGATTTCCAGTGCGGGGAGGAGAGCGCGATGGATTCCATTGATGCGTTGTTCGATCAGTACGACCGCGGACGCATGACGCGCCGCGGTCTGATGCAAGCGATTGCAATGCTGGCGTTACCGGCGACGGTGCTGGGCGCGGGTGCTGCGATGGGCGCGAACGCTGCCGCGGATTCCGCGCCGATCGTTCGCGGCTTGGGCGTCAACCACGTTGGCCTTCTGGTGGGCGACATCGAGCGTTCGTACACTTTTTATCACCGGCTATTCGGCGTCAAGAAGGGCTGGCCGGCCACCAACACCGGCAAGGGCGTCCACCTGGATTTTCCCACGGGATACATCAGCGTGGATGCGGCGCGAGGCAAAAGCGCGATCACACATTTTTCGATTTCCATCGACCATATCGATCAAGATTCGGCAAAGAAATTGGCGGACAAGATCAACGAGGAACTGCCGGATGCGAAGGCGAGGGCGGCTTTTCAGGCGAACGACGGAGTATCAACCGTCAATCTGGTGGACCCCGATGGATTTCACGTGCAGATCTCGCCGATAAAGGGACGATGACGTTGTGGCGGCGGGCCGAAGACCGATAGCCAGTGAATTACGAAGAGCGCCGAGGGGGAGAGAGCCTTATAGACAAAGGACTCGCATGCCAGGCTGAAGCCTGGCGCTACATTCGGACTTGGAGTGATCGAGGTTGCGTCGGGTTGACACGGAGCTACTTTGAGGCTCACGTGGTAGGAGGGAAGAGAGCATTCGGGGCGCGACGGGAGTGCCCCTCACTGACGGCTAGGCAGGCTGCACCGCGCGGAGTTGTGGCGAACGGCGGGAGCAAGCCTGCCTCCGGCAGACAAGCTCCCGCTCGCTCAGGGCAGGCGGCACCCGGCAAACCACAACAGCAGATCCCTCGTCGGCCAGAGTGCGGCCTCTGTCGGGATGACAACGTTTGCGTCGATGGCGCTGAAGTGTGGGTGGTAGGGCCCGCTTGCGCCGCGCCGATGACTTTCGTGCCGAATCCGATAATCGGCGCCATTCACATCAAGTTCGTGAGAAATAGCTGTGAAGGAAAAAATCCGCACCCTTCGCAAACTGCGCTCGGAGTGCCCTTGGGCTGCGCTCAGGACAGGCCGCACTCCAGATGGGATTGGCGAGTTAATTTTGGGCGGTGGGGCGGAGCATGGCCTGCCAATTCAGGACAACGTTGAACGGCATTTGGGCTTGGCTTTCGTTGTTTTTTACCGGCGCGAGGAACAGGAACCGCTTGCCATTCGCCGTGTAATCACCAGCGCCCCCAACAAGCGGCGGCCCTTGAAAGAGAAGCTTGGGCGTTCCGGCCTGAAAAGTGGGGCTGGTGGTAACGTCAACCTCCATCAGTTTTCCATCAAGCGTCAGGTAGTACAGTTCCTTCCCATCCGCGCTCCAACGCGGCTCATAGCCTCCGCCATACGACACTTGCCATTTGGGCCCGGCACCCGAGGCATCGGCAGCGTTCGGATTCGGCGAGAATGGCCGAACGTAAACTTCCGTCGAGCCGGATTCGTCCGACAGATAGGCCACCCAATGTCCGTCCGGCGAGAAATGGCCTTCATATTCGTTGGATTTCGTGCTCAGGAATGGGAACGGCTTGCGATCTCCCTGGAGGGGGAGCACCCAGAAGTCGGAGCCCGTTTTCGAACTTAGCGTGTCGTAGAGCAGGAAGCGCCCATCGCGGGACACGTCCGTGGGACGCGATACGCTCGATTTGAGCAACAGCTCTTCGCCGGCCGCTCCATTGGCCGGTTTCCAATAAAGACCCCGCGATCCGTTGGAACCGGACGAAATGAAGATGACGTGCTTTCCGTCCGGGGACCAGACCGGATAACCGTCGCGAGAACCGAACGTAAATCGCGCGCTCGTGCCCCGCGAGAAATCGAATAGCCAGAGAGAGCTATTGCCCTGAGAGTCCGATCGATCGACGACGGCCTTGGTTCCATCGGGGGAAAGAGCCGGATCGCCGTAGGCAGCCGGTTCTCCATCTGTCCCCAAAACTTTGCCGTTCCGGCCGTACCACGTGAGTTGAGTACTTGCGCTCGCACCGCCCGCGTAATAAACCAGGACTCCGTTGGCCGAAGCTGAAAAGTACGCGAGATTGTCGTAGCGGCCCACCTGCTCCGCTAGAGGCACAGCTTCGCCAGCGAGTTTCAAACGGCGGGCATCGAATGGCTGCGCCATCAGCGTTCCGTCGTTCGTCAGGAACAGCAACTGACCCGTGTTCGGATCGGAAGAGGACGGCACGTACTCCGCGCCGAAGTTGGTCGCCAGGAGCCGTTTCAAATCCTGCTTCCCTGGCTCAACGTCGAGCGAACCAGCATAAAGGCCGCTGTTTGCGGGGTTGCTCGATATTCTCGTGTAAATGAAATGGCGGGCATCCGGAAGAAAGGATGGCAAAAAGTGCCAGACTTCGCCTCGCGAAGCATCAACAGTGGTCAAGGGCGAAGCCGGACCTCCGTTCATCGAGACCTTCATCAGGCCACCGCCGCCGCCCAACTGCCCAAAAATGATTACACCGCCGCGATTTGACGAGCCACCGACCCCTATCCCAGCTACATCGCAAAGGGTCTGCACGACGCCGCTTGAAACGTCAATCTTCTTGAGCGTGTTGCTTTGCTGAAAGACCAAATATTTGCTGTCGGCGGTCCAAAAAAATGGATACCCAACTCCCACTTCTGTGCTGGACAGCCGACGCGCCTCCGGCGAACCCATATCGCGAATCCACAAGCTGTTCGTACCGTCCGGACTAGCGGCGGCGAAGGCCAGTTCGCGGCCATTAGGTGAGATTGCAATCCCGTCGCCCGCAGTCAACGACGTTTTCAGTGGCATGGGAATTTCGAAACGCACCGGCTCCGCCGGCGCGGGCGGCTTTGCGCTGAAGTGAACAAACGCCAAAACCGCGAAGGCGATTGCCATCGCGCCGAATAGCGCCCAAGGTAGAGCGTGGCGCCAAAAGGGCGAGGGAAGCGACGAAGCTGGAGCGGCAGCGGAAGACGCTGACTCTGGCGTCCCTGAGAGGATTTCGTCGAGCGTAATGCGGGCGTCGCCGATGGCTTGCAGGCGCTGCTTCGGGTCTTTCTGTAGGCAGCGTTGCAAGAGGAGACGGATGCGCGCAGGCGCGTTTGATGGAAGCAGCGACCAATCCGGCTCTTCTTTGGTTACGGCGGCCAAGGTGTCGATGACGGATTCGCCTCGGAACGGCTGCTTGCCGGTGAGCATTTCGTACGAGACGCAGCCGAAAGCCCAAATATCGGTGCGGCGATCAACGGGCTTCGCCTTGGCCTGCTCGGGCGACATGTAAGCCGCCGTGCCCAGGATGATGCCCGCCTGCGTCGCAAGACGACTGAGCGTCGGAGAATTACCGGGATCGAATGACGACCCATCGCCTTCGATGGCTTTGGCCAGGCCGAAATCGAGAATCTTCACGGCGTCTTCGCGGGAAATCTTGATGTTGGCGGGCTTGAGGTCGCGATGAACGATGCCTTTCTCGTGGGCGTATTCGAGGCCGTCGCAGATTTGCTTTGCGATCCGCAGCGCGTCGTCGATCGGAATCGGGCCAGCGGCAATCCTCTCCGCCAGCGTCGGCCCTTCGGCCAACTGCATGATCAGCGCATGCGTTGCGCCCGAGTCCTCTACTCCATAGATCGCAGCGATGTTGGGATGATCGAGCGACGCCAAGACTTTCGCTTCACGCTCGAAGCGCGCCATGCGTTCGGCGTCTCGCGCGAAGGCCTCGGGCAGAACCTTGACTGCTACATCGCGCCCGAGCTTGATATCCCGCGCGCGATAGACCTCTCCCATTCCGCCAGCGCCAATCGCGCCGGTAATCTCGTAGGAGCCGAGCCGAGAACCTATTGATAAAGACATAGTGTGGCGGGAATTCTACATCATAAACGTTATGTTTTAGTGCAGATATCGCCGATAAGCGGACGATGACCTTGTGCGGTGGGAGCGGCGTTATATGCGGGCATTAACTACGAAAAAAAAGCTAACGCGCCGACTGGGAGATCGGCGTTCCCAAGCGAGGTGAGGTCCTGGAGACAGGGCAAACCCGTAAGGGTGAGTGCTAGGACTTCAGTTCTAATGAAGTAGTGCTTTGAGGGGATGGAGCAGGTTGCGGGCAGGGGGCAGGATGGAGGCATGTCATCTACTGCCTTTGTAAACGCGAATACGAGACGGGTGCGAAGAAGCAAGCGGCTGGGGCTGTCCGTGCCGGTGGTGGTGCAGGGCAAGGACGCGAAAGGCGCGCCATTCAACGAGTTAACGCGCGCCGGAGGCCTGAACGCGAACGGAGCGTTGTTGTCGCTCGGTTGCGCGGTGGAATTAGGGCAGACCCTGTCCGTCCAGAACCAAAACACCGGGCTGGCGCAGGAATGCCGGGTAGTTAATCGCGGCGTGCTGGAAGGCGGGAAGTGGAAAGTGGGCGTGGAATTCACGCGACCGGCGGAAGGATTCTGGGAGATTTATTTTCCTCCATTGATCCGAAACGGGCAGTAACGTAGTGGTGCCTTTTCGTCAGGTAAGCCGGTACTAGGAAGCAAAACCCGCAGACATTGCGTGCGTGTAGCGGCGAGGATGCTTGTGGCTGCGCGCGGAATGCTCGATCACCTGCCGGGGTCGCACCCCGGCACGCAAGCTATCCCCACAGCGAAATCTTAACGCCGTAAGACTAACTGCCGTAGCCGGGCGGGGGAGAGAAGCCTCCGAATTCGCGGGCGAGGAGGTCTGCGAAGGCGAGCGGCGTGGCGTCCTCCCAATAAGGGCCCATGATCTGGATGCCGACGGGCAGGCCTGCCGCGGCGGTGGATGTTGGTTGCGTGCGGCCAACGGGCGCGACGGTGGCGGGGCAGCCGGTGAGAGAAGCGGGTCCCATCCACGCGAGACCTTCCATGTAGCCGCGCGGGCCCGCGGCAGTTTGAATCTTGCGCGCGCTTTGCGGCTCGGTGTGATCGTGGGGAAATGCCGCGGTGAATGAGACCGGCGAGAGAAAGACGTCGATTTCGTTGAAATAGGATTGCCAAAGAGCGCGAAATTCGAGACGGCGCAGATTCTGTTCCTGCCAATAGGGAAGTGAGTCGAGCCGGGCCGCTGCTTCCGGACCCGCTGTCCTTTCATATTCCTCACGGAGAGATTTTTTGACAGGCTCCGGCGAGCGGCTGATGAAGAAAGAGAACAACAAATAGCGGTAGGTTTCGAGCAGCGGGCGGAGTTCGAATCCGGCGGGCCAACCGGGCTTGAGTTGGACGCCAGCGCGGAGGAGATTTTCGAGGGTGCGTTCAAGGACGGCGCGGACCTCTGGCGCGGGCGGAGCGATGGGATCGTCGAGAACGTAGCCAACGCGGAAGTCGCGGAGTTTTTTGCCGCGCGGCGCGGGAAGCTCCCATTTCCAGGCTTTGGCGTTCGCGCCTTCGGGACCGCCGAGGACTTTTAGCGCGGCGAGAAGATCTTGCGCGCTGCGGGCCATCGGCCCGGCGACGGCGAGGAGCGTGGAGAATCCCTCGGGACCGGGAGCGCCGCCAGGTTGCTGTCCGCGAAGGCTGACGAGGTCTTGCGTGGGTTTGTGTCCGTAGATGCCGCAGAAATGCGAGGGGATGCGGATGGAGCCGCCGATATCGCTGCCGACGGTGAGATAGCCGAGACCGGCGGCGATAGCCGCGGCAGCGCCTCCGGAAGAACCGCCGGGAGTGCGGCTGAGATCCCACGGATTGTTCGTGGCGCCGTAAATGGGATTGTAGGATTGCCAGTCGCTTAGATTTACCGGGACGTTTGTGGCGCCGAGAAGGATTGCGCCCGCGCCGAGAAGGCGGTCAACGGCAG
>JASHPG010000140.1 GCA_030038275.1 Candidatus Acidiferrales bacterium
CGGGCGCTCGCGCGGTGATTGACCGTTACGAGCGCGAGTTGAAGCGCATGGCCGAAGAGTCGGGTTGCGAATCATGCGAGATATTTGGCGACGAGCGGAATCCGGCGTCTTTCGGGCGCTTGCGCGAGTTTGTGCCGATCGCTCTGGAGTTCTCGCCGGCAACGGTTGTGGTGAAGGCGGGCGTGCTGCCATCGAAGCTCGGCAATCTCTTCGCTTCCGTTGGTGATGCGGCGCAGAAGAACGATGTGCGATGGGCCGGCGTTTTGGGAGGACTGGGCGTCAGCTATTTCGCGCTATTGCCGAACGCGCGCGACGAGCAATCTCGTTTGCAGACCGAGAAAATCCGCGAACGGATTTTCACCGAGTGCGCCCGGCTCGACGGAAGCGCCACGATTCCATGGTGTCCGTCCGAGTGGAGGAGTTCGCTGAAGTTTTGGGGACCAGAGCGTGCCGATTTCGAGCAGATGCGGAAGCTCAAGGAAGTGTTCGATCCGGCGGGCATTTTGGCGCCGGAACGGTTCGTGCCTGCCGCGAGCGCGCACAATCGGCGCGATGGGAGACCCGGTGCCGGAGGAATTTAGCGCGATGCCGTTTAGTTCCACAGAAGCGCACGCGAGCCGCGAAAGCGCAACGCGCCCGGCCGAGGTATCGGCGCTGCGCTCGAACGTGAAGCATGGCGGATTTTCCGGGGCGGACAAACCAGAATACGCGGACTACTCGCGCTGCGTTCATTGCGGGCTGTGCCTGAACCATTGCCCAACTTATCGCCTGTGGCACGAAGAAGCCGATTCGCCGCGCGGACGGATTCGGCAGATGGCGCTCGTCGATGAAGGCAAGCTCACGCTCGAAGAATCATTCGTTGAGCATATCGACCGCTGCCTTGATTGCCGGGCGTGCGAGACGGCCTGCCCTTCGGGAGTAGAGTACGGCAAGCTGGTGGAACTCGCGCGGGCTCAGATCGAGCAGAACTACCGCCGGCCGATTGGCGCGCGCATGGCTCGCGACCTGGTTTACAGACGATTGCTTCCTTTTCCCCGGCGCATCGCGGGCGCGGCGCGCGTGTTGCGTTTCTATCAGCGGAGCGGCCTGGCGGCTGTTGCGCGAGGCACGGGCCTTTTGCGCCTGCTCGGCTTGCGCGAACGCGAGCGGCTGCTGCCGAAAATCGACGCCGAATTTTCCTTCGATGAACTCGGGCGAATGTACCCGGCGCACACGGCTCTTCGCGCGCGCGTGGCATTTTTCGCCGGATGCGTGGCGCAGGTGACATTCAGCGAACTGAATCGCGCAACGATTCGCGTGCTACAGGCGAATGGCTGCGAGGTGGTGGTGCCGGAATCGCAAGGCTGCTGCGGCGCGCTCGCGGCCCACGCGGGCGTGCGCGAGGTGGCGCGCGAATTGGCGCGCGCGAACATCGCTGCGTTCGCCGACGACAATTTCGACGCGGTCGTTACGAACGCGGCGGGCTGCGGATCGACGCTCAAGGAGTACGCGCATCTTTTCCCGGCGGACGATCCCCATCATGCGCGGGCCCAGAAATTCGCCGCGAAAGTGCGCGACGTTTCGGAGTTGTTGGCCGATCTAGGACTCGTTGCGCGGATGCGGCCGGTGCCGCTGCGAGCGACGTATCAGGACTCGTGCCACCTGGCACACGGACAGAAGATTCGCGAGGCTCCTCGCGCGCTGATTCGCGCCGTTCCCGGCGTGGAACTGGTGGAAATGCCGCTGGCGGACCAGTGCTGCGGCTCGGCGGGCGTTTACAATGTGACGCAGACAAAAGCGTCGCTGGAGTTGCTAGCGACGAAGATGGATTGCGCGCGGCAAACGAAAGCGCAGGCGATTGTCACCGCAAATCCCGGATGCATTTTGCAACTTCGCGCCGGCGCTGCAATTCACGGCACAAGCCAGGAAGTGTTGCACGTCGTGGAACTACTCGACCGCGCTCTCGCGACACAGAAGTAACCTGCCGGAAAAACCGGATACGCGTCACTTCTCGCCGATCAGGTAGCGGCAACCGTGCGGGCCCATGCGCGCGGAGTGCACGGCTCCGGCGGGAACGTCGCAACGGTCGCCGACATGATAGGTCTGCGAAGCGCCGTCCATGGTAAGCGTCATTTCACCGTCGAGGATGATATGCGCCGTGATTCCGGCGTGCGTGTGGTCGGGGTAGTGAGCGTGAGGCCCGTCCTGCCAGACGTAGGTGTGCGAAAAGCCTTCGCCGCGAAGCTGCGATTTAAGTTTGCGCTGGTCCAAGTTCATCGCGTTCAGATGCGATTATATCGCGCGAGCGGCGACGTTCATTTTGGCGGCCACGCGAAATTCTCTTCGCCGAGCGGCACATGCAGCATTCCCTCGGCCGGCAGAACATCTATCGGCAAGCCGCCGATCCAGAGTGCGACGCTGAGCAGCAAATCCTGGCGTCCGCGAACGTCGAATAACGAACGCGCCAGCGCGAGTTCCACAATTCCGCCGCACGCGGCGCTCACAAGCTCCTGCGGGCGGAGCAAACAGAGGCTGGCCTGCTCGACGACGCACTCAGCGAGCTTTCCGTCTTGCACGCTCAGAGTAATGCGCGTCTCGCGCGAATCCCATACGGTGAGGCGCAACTGAAACTGGGCGATGTCGCGCAACGAGTCGGCGAGCGGATCGAGGCGAATGAAGAAATTGGCCGGCCCGAAACCGTAATGCAAATCGCCGAGCACGTTCTGTCCGCCGTGCATGGATGCGCCGCGGCGTTCGGTGGAATAAATTCCCGAGCCGAGCCATTCGAAGTAGTTGCTCTCGCGACCGTCGATAACCACATCGAGAAACGCCGACGCGGGTTGCTGCTGCCCGCGCACGACAGCGCGCTTGATCGGATGGGCCAGCGCGTCGGGCGGCTGTTCGCCGAGCGCGTTGTAAATTTCCGTGAGGTGGCTGCGATAGATGCGGTCGAAATCGGCGTCGTTGGCCGACGCGTGCTCGGGACCATACCACCAGCACCAGTCGCTGCCTTCGGCGGCGAGAATCGATTCGTAGGCGCGTTTCGCTCCCGGAGGAGCGGCTGGAGCTTCGCCCGCAATCGCGGCTGCGCCGGTGACGCGGGTATAGGTGTCGCGAGCGTCGCGCAGCAGATCCCAGGCGCGAACGTCCTCTTCGTGGCCGATCCAAACGTCAAAATTGGCGCTGATCCAAGAAGCGGGGAAAATACCTCTGAGGCGCGGCGGATCGGCGATTGCGTGGGCCGCTTCGCTCATGGTCAGGACGCGCACGTCGGGATCGTCTTGAAGCAGGGCATAAAAGCGGCGCAGAAATTCGCGGCCATTTTGCGGGTAATATTCCCAGGCGTTTTCGCCGTCGAGGATCAAGCTGACCGTTGGCGTCCGACCACCGGCTGTGCGATCTCCAATTGCGCGAATACGGCCGTGCAAATCGGCGGCGGCCGGCTCGGCGGCCATGCGGCTATAGACGAAGCCCACGAGGTCGGACAAGTAGTGATCGCGGAAAAAGCCAGTCAAGCTGCCTCCGTCGCGCGCGTAGAGCCAAGGCGAGTACAAATCCTGCGCGTTTTCGGGGAATCCAGCGGCGTCGCGCCAGAAACCGATATTGCGCGTGCGGCCAAGCACGCCTTCGTCGGTGGCAAACCATTTGAAACCCAGATTGATGGCCAGGCCGAGCGCCTGATCCGAAACGGAGCCTTCGGAGGGCCAAAGCCCGGTGGGCGCGGCTCCAAAAATCTTTTCATGGAACTCGCGGGCGCGGGCGAGTTGGGCGCGCGCGTCCTCGGGATAATGAAACGCGGGGTGCGGAAGCGGCGTATGCGGATTCGAGACGCGGGCGATATCGGTATCGCAAAGCAGCGGAAGAATCGGATGGTAATAAGGCGTCGTGGAGATTTCGATTTGGCCGCGCTGAGCGGCGCGGCGATACTCGGATAAAACGCTGGACAATAATTCGTGCTGTTTTTCCATCAGCACGGCCTTGTCGTCTTCCGTGAATCCTTTGCCTTTTGCGGAAAGCTGGCGAACGGCGGGATCTTTGGTCAGATACTCTTCGTCCATCCAAGCAAGCTGCGTGAGCAACTGCAAATCGCGCCAATCGCTCAAGCTCCAACGCGCGGCGCACGAATCCGCTCCGCTCGCGCGCGTTTGTTCGGCCAACTCTCCGAATCGTGGCCAGCGCTGGAGAAAATTCTCGTTCACGTGAAAGCCGCTGGCCAAGAGCGAAAGTTTTTGGTCGTAAGAAAGCGCGTCGGTGCGGCAAAACACGGTGTCGAACCATGGCTCGTCGAACCTGCCGCCGGCGTATTCTTCAATCTGTTCCACGAGCGACGGGACCATATTGAACGTGACGTGGATGCCGGGAAATTCCTCGAGAATCTTCACCATTCCCCAGTAGTCCTTCAGGGCGTGCAGGCGCGTCCAGGGCAGCAGGTATCGGCCCGTGGCGGGATCGCGGTATTGCGGCTGGTGCATGTGCCAGAGGATAGCTAGGTTGACTCGGCTCACTCGCTTGCGATTGCCTCCTTCGGTTTCAGCGGCGAGCCCGCCGAACCAGGATTGCATCTCACTTCACAGCGAAATTGCAGCATGTATGCGCTCATCGGTCCCTTGGCCACCAAATACTCAAGTTGATCCGGGCAAGCAGGCGCCGGGATGCTAGAATGGCGGCGCGCTTCCCATGCGCTTGATCGACCGATACATCAGCCGTGAAGTAGTTTCCCACGCCCTTCTTGGCCTGGCGGTATTCACCTTCGTTTTCTTCATTCCGCAACTGGTGCGCTTCATGGAGCTTTTCGTCGGCCACTCGGGAGGCACCGGCAACGTCGTGCTGCTGTTCCTGTGCGCAATTCCTCCGGTGCTGGCCGTCACACTTCCGATGGCCGTGCTGGTCGGCGTGCTGATCGGCCTCGGGCGCCTGTCGGCTGACAGCGAAATCGTGGCGCTGCACGCCTGCGGAATCAGCCTGCGGAGGCTGCTGGTTCCCATCGGCTTCGTGGCGCTGATTGCGTGCGGAGCGAACCTGGCGATCACCTACTGGCTCAGCCCGGCGGCGCTTCGAACCGTGCGGCGAATCGAAGGCCGCATCCTAATTTCCCAAGCTCCGTTCGCCATCGAGCCGCGCGTGTTCGATGAGCGGCTGCCGCACGTCGTATTATACGTGCAAGACGTGGCCGCGGCGGCCACGCGCTGGCGCGGAGTTTTCCTCGCATCCACCGAAGGCCAAAACACATCCGTGACTACCGCCGAGAGCGCATCCATCATGCGCGGCCCGAACAACCAATTGGAAATTCACCTCGGCCAGGGCAGCACGCACGAATACGATCCTCGCCGGCCGGACCGCTACGACGTGACGACATTCGGCGATAGCGATCTGGCCATCGACCTCTCGCAGGTCGCTTTGCCGCAAAAGGTCGTGACCCTTCCGGTCTCCGACCGCCGCATCGGGCAGTTGCTTTCCGCCAAAGGACCGAGCGCGCTGGAAGCGCGAGTCGAGCTTCAGCGCCGCGCTGCCTTCCCGATTGCCTGCTTGGTCTTCGCGCTGATTGGCGTGCCCATTGGCGTTCGACCGCGCCGCGGCGGACGCGCGACCGGCCTGATCGTTACACTCGTGCTGATCGGAGGCTACTACTTCCTATTCGTGTACGGCGTGCATTTGGCAGCGCAGGGGCAAATCAGCGTTTGGATTGGCGTTTGGGCCGCCAACATCGTGATGGCCCTGCTCGGACTGCTGCTCTTCCGCCGGATCGAGAGCGTGCGAAAGCCCAGCCGCGCGCTGGCCTGGCTGCAATCGCAAGGAGCCAACAGCCGGGGCAAACTTCACGCTGTGAATGGCGCGGGCGCAGAGCCTACATCCAACGGTCCCATCTCTTTTGGCCATACAGGCGTCGGAATCCGCCGCATCGTAGGCGCCGGCCGCGCGATGGGCTTCCCGATGATGATCGATGTCTATCTGCTACAGCAGTTCTTTTATTACTTCGTGGTTCTGCTGGCGGGTTTCGTGGTCATCTTCGACGCGTTCACGCTATTCGATCTGCTGGCGGATATCTCGCGCAACCACATCGCGGTTGGCACGGTGCTCTCCTACTTTCGCTATCTGGTACCGCTGATGGTGTACCAACTCGCGCCGCTCGCCGCGTTGGTGGCAACGCTCGTTACGCTTGGGGTGTTGGCGAAAAATAACGAGGTGATCGCGTTCAAGGCCGGAGGCATCAGCCTGTATCGATTGGTTCTGCCGCTGACCCTTTGTGGATGCCTGATCGCAGGAGGCATGTTTCTGCTGGACGATACGTTTCTGCCCTACGCGAACCAGCGGCAGGACGCGCTCCGCAACGAAATCAAGGGCCGACCCGCGCAGACGTACCTCCAGCCCGCGGAGGAGTGGATCGCCGGACAAGAAAACAAGCTCTACAACTATGAATTCTTCGATCCCGACCAGCAGCTCTTTGGCGGGCTGAATGTCTTCGAATTGGACCCAAAGACGTTTCAGATCAAACGGCGAATCTACGCATCTCGCGCCACTTGGGAGCCGACCGAAAAAACTTGGGCGCTCACGGGGGGATGGGTGCGTGATTTCGACGAGAGCGGAAGAGTCTCCAACTATCACACGTTCAAAGTGACTTCGCTTCCTGAAATAACCGAGCCGCCGTCCTATTTCCGCCGGGAAGTTCGCCAGTATTACCAGATGAACTGGCGGCAGTTAGGGCGCTACATAGCAAGCTTAAAACAGGCGGGATTCGATACGGCGCGGCTTTCCGTGGAATGGAACAAGAAATTCGCGTTTCCGGTGATCGCCGCGATCATCATCTTCCTGAGCGCGCCATTCGGATTTTTGGTCGGCACGCGCGGCGCCGTGGGAGGGATCGCGCTGGCGGTTGGAATTGCCGTGGTCTATTGGTCCGCGTCCGCGCTGTTTGAAGCCATGGGCACGATTGGCCAATTGCCGCCAACCCTGGCCGCATGGGCGCCAGACGCAATCTTTGCGTTCCTCGGCGCCTACTTCTTTTTACGCATTCCCACTTAGCACCGAGGAGGGCTGGCAGCGGCATCGTAGAGCGAAAGAAGAAATCTATCGCCGGACGCTTCAGGACGCTTTGGCCTTTTTGCGAGTTCCCTTCTTCTGTTTCGATTCTTCAATCACTGCTTGAGCCGCCGCGAGCCGCGAAATCGGCACGCGATACGGCGATGCGCTGACATAGTTCATCGCCGCCTGATGGCAGAATTTCACGCTTTCCGCGTCTCCACCGTGCTCGCCGCAGATGCCAATCTTCAACTTCGGGCGCGTTCGTCGGCCGCGTTCGATGGCCCATTTGATGAGCAGCCCGACGCCCTCCACGTCCAGCGTCTGGAATGGGTCGGCCTTGAAGATTCCTGCCTTGTGCTCGTCCACATAGTCCGGCAAGAACCGGCCGGCATCGTCGCGCGAAAGACCCATCGTTGTCTGCGTCAGGTCGTTCGTGCCGAACGAAAAGAACTCCGCGACCTCGGCCACTTGATCGGCCAGCAAAGCCGCTCGCGGCAACTCGATCATCGTTCCGACAAGATATTCAAGTTTTACTTTACTAGCGGCAATAATCGGATCGGCTACTCGCCGTGTCGCCGTCTCAAGGATTTTCAATTCTTTCCGATCCAAAACGAGCGGATGCATGATCTCAGGTAATACTTTAATGCCCTGCTTCTTGCATTCGATGGCGGCTTCAATGATCGCTCTAACCTGCATCTCCAGAATTTCGGGATACGTGATCGAAAGGCGGCAGCCACGATGGCCGAGCATTGGGTTCGCTTCGTGCAGTTGCGCCACGCGGCGCGCAACCGCGTCGGCTGATATGCCGATTTTCTTCGCCAGTTCCGCTTGCTTCGCCGGATCGTGCGGAACGAACTCGTGCAGAGGCGGGTCGATCAAGCGGATGGTGACGGGATATCCGTCCATCGCCTTGAAGATTCCGATGAAGTCCCGGCGCTGGAATGGCAGCAATTTGTCCAATGCCTTCCGCCGCGCTTCCGGCGTATCCGCCAGAATCATTTCCTGGATCGCTTCTTGGCGCTCGATGCTGCGCTCCGGCTCCTCGAAATCCTTAAAAAACATGTGCTCGGTGCGGCAAAGGCCGATGCCTTCCGCTCCCATTTCCCGGGCAACGCGTGCGTCGCGCGGTGTATCGGCGTTCGTACGCACACCCAACTTGCGTACTTTGTCCGCCCATTTCATCAAGGTCTCGTAGGATTTGGGTGGCTCGGGCCGCACCAATTCGATTTGGCCGGAATAGACGGCGCCGTCACCGCCGTCCAGCGTGATCCAGTCGCCTTGGCCAACAACGCATCCATCGACGCTCATCTTCTTCGTGCTTACATCTATATTCAGCTCTTCAGCGCCAACGATGCAGCACTTGCCCCATCCGCGCGCGACCACAGCCGCATGGCTCGTTTTACCGCCCGTTGCGGTGAGGATTCCCTGCGCCACGTACATGCCGCCAACATCTTCCGGGCTGGTTTCGCGGCGCACCAGAATCACTTTCTCGCCGCGCGAGGCCCACGCCTCCGCTTCGTCCGCCGTGAACACCGCCCGTCCTGAAGCCGCGCCCGGAACAGCATTGATTCCACTGGTTAGTTTTCGGCCCGCGAGTTCGGCTCGGGGAATTTTGGAATCGAGAACTGGATAGAAAAGCCGCTCGATATCTTCAGGTTTAATTCGTTCAAGTGCTTCTTGAACTGTGATTAGCTTCTCGTTCGCCATATCGACGGCGACGCGGAATGCCGCCGCCGGCGAGCGCTTGCCCGTTCTGGTCTGCAACATGTAGAGCTTGCCGTTCTCGACGGTGAATTCCATGTCCTGCATATCGCGGTAGTGCTTCTCCAGCTTTTCGCGGACGCGCTCAAGCTGCTGATACACCTTGGGCATTTTTGACTTCAGTTCGTTCAACTGCATCGGCGTGCGAATGCCAGCGACGACGTCTTCACCCTGCGCGTTCAGCAGGAAATCGCCAAAGAAAGTTTTCTCGCCGGTGGAAGGATCGCGCGTGAAGCACACGCCCGTGCCGGAACTCTCTCCGGTGTTGCCAAAAACCATTTGAACCACGTTCACCGCCGTGCCGAGCAGTCCGGTGATCTTTTCAACGCGCCGATACGTGACGGCCTTTTCGCCCATCCACGACTCAAAAACAGCGCCGATGGCGCCCCAAAGCTGATCGATTGGGTCTTCTGGAAATTCCTTGTTCGTCTTTCCTTTGAAATAGGATTTGTACTCTCCTACGAGCTGTTTCCAGCCATCCGCAGTAACTTGCGTGTCGTCTTTGACCTTCAGGTGCTTCTTCAGGTCGCGGAGCCTGTCCTCTAAATCTTCTTTAGGCAAGCCAATCACAACCGTCGAATACATCTGCACGAACCGGCGATAAGCGTCGTACGCAAACCGCTCGTTATTGGTCGCGCGAGCCAGCCCCTGGACGGACTTATCGTTCAGGCCGAGATTCAGAATCGTCTCCATCATGCCCGGCATGGAGCGCGCGGAGCCGGAACGCACGCTGACGAGCAGAGGATCGTTCGCATCTCCAAGCTTTTTTCCAGTCAGCTTCTCCAGCCGCGCGAGATCTTTGTGAACCTGAGGCCGCAGCTCGGATGGATGTTTGCGGCCGTGCTTGAAATAGTAGTCGCAAGCTTCGGTGGTAATCGTGAATCCGGCGGGAACTGGCAGCCCTATGCGCGTCATTTCCGCCAGGCCGGCGCCTTTGCCGCCAAGCTGGTCGCGCATTTCTCCCGTGCCGTCCGCTTTCCCCGCGCCGAAAAAATAAACGTATTTCATTTTTCCCTCAGTCCTAATTCTATCGAGTTGTCGGCGGCTATGGATGTCGGCCCGCCGATAGTTGAAGTGAAATTTTATCGTGCTACTTTGGTTCGTCGGCGCCCAGTTCAGAGAAGTCCGCGATGGTCGAGAACTCTTTTAACAAAGATGCAAGCAGTGCAATCCGGTTCTTCCGAACGTCGCGATCTTCAACCATCACCAGAACACCGTCGAAAAACTTGTCAACTGACGGACGAAGCTTCGAGATGCCTTCAAGTGCTGACTTATAATTCCGGTCCTTCTTTCGCACCGCGACTTCCTCGCGAATCTTCTGCGCCGCCGCTTGAAGATCCACTTCAGCTTTTTCCTTGAGCAAATCGGGGCGCACCGCGACTTGTCCTTTATCGTCCTTCCCGGCGGACTTCTCAAGAATGTTTCGAATTCTCTTGAAGCTTGCCGCCAGCGGCGCAAAATCCTTCGAGTAGCGTATCGCCTTCACCGCGGCGATGCGATCCGCAGCATCGCACAGATCGTCTGCCCCGGCAGCAAACACGGCGTTGATTTCGTCGTATGAGAATCCGGCTTTCTCGCGAAAGTAGAATCGCGCCCGGTCTAGCACGAACTCAAGCGTCTGTTGTTCGATCTGCGAAGAGACGTCGATTCGCGGCGCATGCTCCTGCAAGGCTTTCGCCGCCGCGGAAATCATTGCGGAGAGCGACACAGGCAAGCGCCGCTCAAGAATTATCTTCACGATTCCCGTTGCGGCCCGGCGCAGGGCGAAAGGATCGCTCGATCCAGTCGGAACAATGCCGACACCAAAGCACGCCACGAGCGAATCCAGCTTGTCAGCAAGCGCCACCGTACAGCCGATCAGATTCCGTGGCAGTGGCTCGTCAAGCCCCAGCGGCTTATAGTGATCGTACACCGCCCAGGCAATTGACTCCGGCTCGCCCTGCGCGCGCGCGTAAAGCCCGCCAACCACTCCCTGCAACTCCGGAAACTCGCGAACCATTTCCGTTACCAAGTCGCACTTCGCGAGCTCAGCGGCGCGATCGGAGCCGGCAACGTCCGCTTGCGTCATGCCACGGTTAAACCATTGCTCCGCTAACCAGCGCGCGAGCGTGCGGGCGCGCTCAACCTTGTCCCCATAGCTGCCCAGGCGGCGTTCGTAAGTGACCGTTGCCAGCTTCGGCAAATACGCTTCGAGCTTGCATTTCTGGTCCGAGTCCCAGAAGAATCGCGCATCCGCGAATCGGGCGCGCAGGACGCGTTCGTGCCCGGCGCGTACCAGCCCCTTTGAATCGTGTGGCAAATTGATCACAGCAAGAAAATGCGGTGCCAGTTCCCCGGAGCGCTTTTCCACGGCGAAATATTTCTGATGCCCGCGCATCACTGTAATAAGGATCTCATCCGGGAGTTGAAGGTACGCCGGATCGAAGTCGCCTGAGATTACCGTGGGGTACTCGTTCAAGTAAGTCACGAGGTTTAGAAGCTCGGGATCATCGTGCGCGCGCAGCGACCGGCGCGACGTCAGCGAGCGAATCTCCTCCTCGATCTTCTTGCGCCGTTCGTCGGGACGACACAGCACGAAGTTTTTCTTGAGCTTCAACTCGTAGTCGCGGGAACTTGTAACCGGAATGCCGCTTTTACCCAGGAACCGGTGGCCGTCGGTGCGGTTACCGGAATGCACGTCAGCAAACGAAAAAGGAATGGTCGCGCCATCGAGCACGGCGGCGATCCAGCGAATCGGCCGGATGAACCGCGGGCTATCCGCCGTGGTCCAGTACATCGACCGCGGCCAGGAAATCTCGCGAATGCATTCCGGCAAGGCCCGCGCCAAAACTTCCCTCGCGGCCTCACCGGCAATCGACTGCCTTGCCGCCAGGTACTCGCCTTTCGGAGTGCTGATCACCAGCAGCTTCTCCACCGGAATTGACTGCTTCTCCGAAAAGCTGAGAGCTGCGCGCGTGGGCTTGCCCTGCGAATCACAAGCTACTGCTTTAGGTGGCCCGACGATCTCGCGCGTCATATCTTCTTGTCTTAGTCGAACATTTTTTGCGATCGCTACAAGCCGTCTTGGCGCGCCGAAAGCTTCAATCGAATCATCAACTGTCGGCTCGTCGACGAGTCTCGACGTCACCAGGTGCTTCGAAAGCAATTCCTTAAGTTCTGCTGTGGCGCGCGCAATCATCCCGGCAGGAATTTCCTCGCAGCCGATCTCCAGCAGCAGCTCGCCCGTTGTTTTCATGCGCCGACCCCGGCTGCGGCCTGCACCATCTCGCGCTGCGCGAGCCACGCCTGAGCCACCTGCGTCGCCAGTTTTCGCACACGGCCGATCATCCCCGCGCGCTCGGTGACGGAAATCGCTCCGCGCGCGTCGAGAATATTAAAAAGGTGCGAACACTTCAGGCACAGGTCATACGCCTGTAGCACCGGAAACCTGCCTATAGCGCCGGACTTCAGCTTCCCGTATTCCGAAAGCAGCCGCGCCGATTCCGCCTCATTCAAGTCAAATTGCTTTCGCGTGGATGCCGCATCCGCATAATCGAAGCTGTACGCCGAAAATTGCTGCTCCTCCGCTGAACGCACCTGCCTGTACGTCATGGTCTTCGACCACATCACGTCGAACACGTTGTCCACGCCCTGCAAATACGCGGCGATGCGATCGAGGCCGTAAGTCAGTTCCACGGAAACAGGGTCCAGGTCCACTCCGCCGCACTGCTGGAAATAAGTGAACTGCGTTATCTCCAGGCCATCGAGCAGCACCTGCCATCCGATTCCCCACGCTCCCAGCGTCGGCGATTCCCAGTTGTCTTCCTCGAACCGCACATCGTGTTCCTTCAGATTGATGCCCACGGCGCTGAGGCTATTTAGATAGAGGTCCTGAATATTCGCGGGCGAGGGCTTAAGAATCACTTGAAGCTGCGTGTGCTTGTAAAGCCTATTGGGATTCTCGCCGTAACGCCCATCCGCTGGACGGCGACTCGGCTGCGCGTACACCACTCGATAAGGTTCGCGCCCCAGCACGCGCAAAAATGTTTCCGGGTGCATCGTTCCCGCGCCTACTTCAATGTCGTACGGTTGCTGCAAAACGCAATCGCGGCTAGTCCAATACTGTTCAAGTTTTAGTAGAAGGTCCTGAAACGTCAGTCCCTTCAGTTTCTGCGGCTTCGGCTTTTCCTTTTGCTTGTGACTTTGCGTTCGCGGCATTACGCGGTCGGCTCCAGAAGTTCTCTCGATGTCAACTTGCGGTCGATCTGCTGCTCGATCACGTCCAGCATGATCGCTGTTAATTCCGTCGCTTGGTGAATATTCGCGGCGGTCGCCGTCTCGCTCAGTCGGTCCAGGCGCTCCGACAACATCCTTCTTGTGAGCGCAACCGTCGCCGGAGAAATCGTCCGCATCCCCGCACGGCGGCACTTCGAGCACGCGACCGCCGAGCCGCCATGCGCGATAAACGACGGACTTTCCTGTGGCAGCACCACGCCGCAGAATCCGCAGTAATCGAGCGGCGGCAGCCATCCGCCAAGCTTCACCGTCCACAGCGAAAAATAGGCGAGCGGCAAGCCCGCTTTCCCGGTGCGCTTGATGGTCTGCGCGGCCAGCAGCAACAAGCGAAAGTTAGCGTCCGATGCTTCGCGGTCCGGCAGCACCGCCTGGCTGACTTCGCTCAAAATCGACAGAGCCACGCTCGATTCGTAATCCCTAAACGCGTCCAGAAATGACTCGATCATCTCGCATTGCCGGATGCGCACCAGTTCGCGCGCCGGGTTCTCGAAATACCAGATGCGCACGTACGACAGCCGTTCGAGCGTCGAGCCGAACCTGCTCTTTGGCTTGCGCGCTCCGGCCGCCACTCCGCGCATCCGCCCCGCGGCTCGCGAAAGAAAACTCACTAGCCTGTCCGCTTCCCCGAGCGAATAGCTTTGCAGGATGATCGCTTCCGATTCGTGAAGGGCCATCGACTTGTCGGCGCGTTGTCGGCGCGCCGATCCTTCAACCGCAACTTTCGCGTTACTATCTCTAACTAAAAGCTCTGCTTGAACGGCGCGCGCTGAAACAATTTTTTCTATCATAGCAAATCATGTCGCGCAATTGATAAACCGCGCCCGTGCGCGATCGTTTCCAAATTTTTAAACCTCGTTTAGAGTGTTGCGCCGATGCCCATTCGCAAGAGACTCCTCAGCTCCCCATTCGTCGCCGGTGTCGGCGTCAATGCCATGGACACGGTCATTCGCCTGCCCAGATTCCCCGCCCCGGATTCCAAGGTCGAATCGATCTCCGCCGACCCTATGCCCGGCGGACAAGTTGCCAGCGCGATGGTCGCCTGCCAATGCTGGGGCCTCCGCGCGCGCTACGTTGGAAAGATTGGAGACGACTCCGCCGGAAAGCGCCACATCGCCGAAATGAAGCGCGAGCGCGTGAACGCACGATGGATAATCGCCCGCGGATGCCGTAGCCAATCCTCTTTTATCCTCGTAGATCAGTCTTCGGGCAACCGCACCGTCCTCTGGAATCGCGATCCCGCAATCGCGCTTCGCCCGAAAGATATCCGGCGCAGTTGGATTCGCGGCGCTTCGGCTCTGCTCGTCGATGGCCATGATACCGAGGCCGCTGCGCAAGCTGCGCGTTGGGCACGCGAAGACGGCATCCCGGTCATCGGCGACTTTGACAATCGCTATCCGGGAGTTGAAGCATTACTCGAATGCGTGGACTATCCAATCACTTCAAGGCATTTCCCCGAAAGATTAACGGGCGAATCGGACCTATTAAAGTCTCTGCCGATCATCCACGCACGGTTCAAGTGCCGCTTCACCGCAGTCACAGTCGGAGAAAACGGAGTGATCGCCTGGGACGGCCAACATTTCCTCCAATGTCCAGCATTCCGCGTAGGCGCCGTCGATACCACCGGCGCTGGCGACATCTTCCACGGCGCATTTGTATACGGCCTTGTTCACGGCTGGCCTGTTAAAGAAATACTCGAATACAGTTGCGCTGCTGCAGGTTTGAACTGCGAAGCGCCGGGTGCGCGCGGCGGCATCGCTCGTCTCAAAAAAATTAAGGATCTGCTCCGCCACGGTGATCGTCTGAAAGCTATCTATTCGAGCGCGCAACTCGACGAAGCCTCTCGCGCTGCGCGCGCGCTTCACGGAACATCCTCATGATCCCGCTAAAGGACACCACGCCCAGGCGATCCTTCCCTTTTATCACCGTTCTTTTGATCGCCATCAACTTCGTCGTCTTCTTTCACCAAATCGCGCTCTCGCCTGCGGCAGGCGATGTTTTCGTTCGCGTGTATGGTTTAGTCCCGAGACGAATTGATCTGGCCCTCGCGGGAAGGCATTACTCCCTCGCGCAAGCCTTCATTCCCCTTTTCACCTGCATGTTTCTCCACGGCGGTTGGCTGCACATCATCGGCAACATGTGGTTCCTGTGGATATTTGGCGGCAACGTGGAAGATCGCATGGGATCGGTGTCCTATCTGATCTTCTATCTCCTCTGTGGGCTCGCCTCGGGAATATCGCAGGTTGCGTTTTCCTGGGGTTCGACGATTCCCTCCATTGGGGCCAGCGGCGCGATTGCCGGAGTGCTCGGCGCCTACATCGTTTTCTTCCCGCGCTCGCGCATCCTCTCTCTAGTGCCTCTGTTGGTGATCTGGTTCATGGCGCGCATCCCAGCGTGGATTTTTATCGGCCTCTGGTTTCTCGTTCAATTCCTGAGCGGCCTCGGCTCTCTTCACGCAGCAAGCGGCTCTGGGGGAATCGCCTGGTGGGCCCACGTCGGCGGATTCATCCTCGGTGCGCTGCTCGCAAAACCGTTCGCGTCGTCTCCGCGCCGTGCGGCATCAGCGTGGTAGGTTTCTAAAAAGAACCGAACGCGACCTCATCCGCCACTTCAAGCGCGCGCGTTTCAATTGCAACCAGCACTCTAGTGGCGCGTTTCGTCGGCTTGCCGACAGTTCGAGTTGCCCGTGAACGTCTCGTCGCCACTTCGCATGCAACACTTCGAACTAAATTCACACCTCAAGTAAATCCTCACACCAAATGGCGAACATCGGTCGCTATCCTTTCGCCAGAAACTAGAAAATCGACACCGAGCCGCCATTTGCCGTGGCTGTTTGGAACGCACCACTAAACTTTTTGTTCGCTCTTCGATTGCCGCCATCTACTCCACGCAAAATCTGTGCTAAGGTTATCGGTTCTCTAGTAGGGCCTCGCTGCAAGCAGTCTGTGGAGCGGGCCGCCCCGGGGGTGGTCTTTTCATGAAGAGTTCGTACAACGGCATCGCCGTGCCGGATGGTCAGCCGATCGATTACATCGGCGGGAAGTTCCGCGTCCCCGATCGGCCTATCATCCCCTTCATCGAAGGCGATGGCACGGGCCGCGACATCTGGCGCGCTTCGCGCCGCGTATTCGATGCCGCCGTTGAGAAGGTTTACGAAGGCAAGCGCAAGATCGCCTGGTATGAGGTTCTGGCCGGCGAAAAAGCTTTCAATAAGTTTCAGGACTGGCTCCCGCAGGAAACCGTTGACGCCATCCGCGATTTTCGCGTCGCCATTAAGGGTCCGCTGACCACCCCGGTCGGCGGCGGCATCCGCTCGCTCAACGTCACTCTGCGGCAATTGCTGGACCTCTACGTTTGCATTCGGCCCGTCCGCTACTTTGACGGCGTCCCTACCCCGATGCTCCACCCCGAGCGTATGAACGTCGTGATCTTCCGTGAGAATACCGAAGACGTTTACGCCGGCATCGAGTGGAAGTCTGGAACGCCCGAAGCGAAGAAGCTCATCGACTTCTTGAACGATGAAATGCTCAAGGACGCCAATAAAAAAGTTCGCGAGGATTCCGGCGTGGGCATCAAGCCGATTTCGCCCTACGGAACCAAGCGTCTGGTCCGGCGCGCCATCGAGCACGCCATCGAGAACAATCGCAAGATCGTAACCCTCGTGCACAAGGGCAACATCATGAAGTTCACCGAGGGGTCATTTCGCGACTGGGGCTATGAGCTGGCCGTGGACGAATTCCGCTCTCAGATCGTCACCGAGCGCGAGAGCTGGATTCTCGGCAATAAAGACACCAGCCCGAACCTCACCGTCGAGCAGAATGCCGCCCTGATTGAACCCGGCTACGAGCATGCCCCTGCCGACTTCAAGAAAAAGCTCTGCGCCGAAGTTAAACGAACGCTTGAAGCCATCGAATCCACTCATGGCCGGGGCCAGTGGAAGAACAAGATCCTCGTAAATGACCGCATCGCCGATTCCGTATTTCAACAGGTTCTCACGCGCGCTGATGAATATCAGGTCTTCGCCACGCCCAACCTGAACGGCGACTATATTTCCGACGCTTGCGCCGCGCAGGTTGGCGGCCTCGGCATGGCCCCAGGCGCGAACGTTGGAGACGGCTTTGGCGTTTTCGAGGCGACTCACGGCACCGCGCCGAAATACGCCGACAAGGATGTTGTCAACCCAAGCTCGGTGCTTCTTTCGGGCGCGATGATGTTCGACTTTATGGGCTGGAAAGAAGTGGCCTACCTGATCGAAGCGGGCATCGAACGGACGATCCAACAAAAGCGCGTCACTTACGACTTGGAGCGCCTCATGACCGGTGCAACGCGCCTCACAACCACGGATTTCGCGTCGTCGATCATCGAGAATTTACAAAGCATGGTGATCGCGGGGCGCTAATAGAAATTTCTGACATGATGATGGCCAGGCGAAATTCCTGACCATTGCTCGCGTGCAGATCGAACGTAGGGGTGCTGCCCTGGCCTGATAAAAGAAGGCTTGCCGCGCCCTAACCTCAAGGAGATTTGCGAATGCGGAAGAAAGTGACTGTAGTAGGCGGCGGATTCGTCGGTTCAACCACGGCGCAGCGCATCCACGATATGGGCCTGGCGGATGTGGTTCTCACCGACATTATGGAAGGAATTCCAGCCGGGAAAGCCCTGGACATGCTCGAGTCGGGTCCCATTCTCGGCAGCGACTCCCGCGCTGCGGGAATCACCACCGCCTCCGGCGATTACAAGGAAACAGCCAATAGCGACGCGATCGTCATCACCGCCGGCTTCCCTCGCAAGCCGGGCATGAGCCGCGACGATCTACTGAAGGCCAACTACGACGTCATTAAAGCTGTCGTTGAAGCCGTCGTAAAACTCTCGCCCAATTCGATTTTGATCGTGGTTACGAATCCTCTCGATGCCATGGCCCAGGCCGCTTTCAAAGTCAGCGGCTTCCCCAAGAACCGCGTCCTCGGAATGGCAGGCGTCCTGGACTCAGCGCGCATGAGCACCTTCGTTGCCGAGGAACTCAAAGTCTCCGTCGAGAACGTTCATTCATTCGTGCTCGGCGGCCACGGAGACGATATGGTTCCGCTGCCCCGCTATTCCACCGTTGCGGGTATCCCGATCACTGAACTCATCCCCAAAGAAAAACTCGAAGCCATCATTACGCGCACGCGCAAGGGTGGCGCCGAGATCGTGAATCTCTTAAAGACCGGCTCCGCCTACTACGCTCCGTCGGCGGCCGCCGTTCAAATGGTTGAAGCGATACTTCACGACAAAAAGAAGATTTTGCCCTGCGCGGTTTACCTCGAAGGCGAATACGGAATCAACGGCCTCTTCGTCGGCGTGCCCGTAAAGCTCGGTTCAAAGGGTGTCGAGCAGATCATCGAGATTAAACTGACGGCTGAAGAAAAAGCGGCGCTCGATAAATCCGCCGCTTCCGTGCGCGAACTCATTAAAGTGATTGGTGTGTAGTCGGCTCGCAGACGTAACCGCGAGATCGCCCACGCCTGACGTAAAGCTTTCGATCCTCTAAGCTCAATGTGCCGCTGCAATCGCGGCCGCGCGTGCCAATTTCAAGCTATCAATTTTCATGGCGCCAGAGTGTACCACTGCGTTCCCGCTCTCCTGTGACGAATTGCTAGTAAGGCTTTGACAACGCTTAAAACGCTCTCCGGTCGCCGGTTCGTATCGCGCTGATAGACTGTCCGCCAGGGAGACGTTCCATGCCGGGCGCGACGACGTTCTCAATTATCCGCAGGGTTTTCGGTTGGGTCGTTTTTGCGATCCTCGTCCTAACCCTTGTACTTATCTTGAAGAAATCGCCTCCGCCCAATATACCGGTGAGCCTTGCTGCGGCTGCCAGCGCCGAACACAAATTAGCCGCCGCCGCGCAAGCCGCGCAGTCCGGTCAGCCAGCGCAAGTCCAGCTCGATAGTACCGAACTGAACTCCTATCTAGCTCAGAACCTGCAGCTGGCCCGGCCCGCGCCTTCCAGTTCAGAAACAATCTCAAACAGCTCAAGTAATACTCAAACATCCGATCCTGCTGCGCGCGTGTCGTCAGTTCCCGGCGCCGACCCGCAAACCGTCGAGCAAGCCGAATCGAATGTCGAAGACGTGAAAATCGCCATGGATGGCGACCTCGTGAAAACCTACGTCATCTTCAATTTGCATGGCAAGGATCTTTCGCTCGAAATCGATGGCCGCCTCTACACGGACGATGGTTACCTAAGGTTCGATCCGGTCGGCGGAAAGATTGGCTCATTCCCGCTGCCGCAGTCGGCTCTGCAAGAGGCCGTTCGCCGAATGATGGACTCGCCCGAGAATCGCGACAAGCTGCGCCTCCCTTCCAACATCAGCAACATCGAAGTCGAAAACAGCCAGGCCGTCATTTCCTACAAGTAACCTCTGCCAAAAAACACGCGCCTCAATACCGCCCGCGCACCTGCTCCGTCTACTCCCAATATGCGCCTGCGAACTCCGAACCCTCGTGTCGGCCATGACACTCGCGTGTTCGCCAGTCGTCATTCCCGCCGGCCCTCTGCGCTGACGGCGCGCCGGCACGCCATCGCCAACCGCCGAAATTCGCCCCAATTTGTGGCCCTTCCGCTGCAATTGCTCCCGGGAACGGCCTTATAGCGAACTGGAACCACAAGTGCCAATAAAGCGCTCAATCGAGCGCGCAGTGAAGTGCCCAGCGAAACGCAAAGATCGCCATGCGTAGCATGGACGATGCAGCGAAGCGCGCGGCGGAAAAGGAGCTGTTATGGACGACGCATCTCGAATCAACCGCGGGGCCATGGTGCTCCTCGGATCGTTTCTGGCGCTGGGGCTAATAATCGGCGGCTGGGTGCTTGGCGCGGAAATTAAAGCCGTGCGTCTCGCCGATCGCTACGTCTCTGTGCGAGGCCTCGCCGAGCGCACCGTGAAATCCGACCTCGCCATTTGGTTCATCTACTATCAGGAAACTGGCGATGACCTTCCCTCGCTCTATTCCAAGGCCGAGGCCGACAAGAAAGTCATCCTTCAGTTCCTCGCCAAGCAAGGCATCCGACCCTCGGAAATCGATATGGGAATCGTCTCGGTAACGGACAACCAGGCCAACGTCTTCCCTGCGAATCGGCGGCCGCTATATCGTTACTCGTTTCGCCAGCAGATCAGCGTTCAGACCTCCAGAGTCGATCTCGTATCGGCGGCAGCCCGCAACGCGGCCAGCCTGTTGCAGCAAGGCATCGTCGTTATGAGCACCAGCCTCCAGTATAAGTTTAACGGTTTGAACTCTATCAAGCCCGACATGATCACCGAAGCAACCCAAAACGCGCGCGCCGCGGCGGATCGTTTTGCGTTGGACTCGGGCAGCTCCGTCGGCACGATTCGCCAAGCCACGCAGGGCTACTTCTCGATTCTGCCCGCGAATTCCGGCGCCCCTGATGCCGATGGTGGAGGTTACGGTGGAAATTCGGACAGAAGCCTGATGAAAACGGTGCGCGTCGTCACCGACGTCCAGTATTACCTCAACAAGTAGCACACGTGCCGAAGGCGAATGCGCCGGAGCGCGGAAGCGTCGGACTGGAAGCGCCAAGGTGGATGCACAAGGTGGAAGCGCCGGGCTTCAGCCGCCCGTCGAGACGGCGGGCGCCGTCAGGCGCCCTTCCGTTCGCGCTGATTCACCCGCGCGACGATGCGCGGACATCCAGCCGCGAGTCGCAAGTTAGCAGACTGGCAGATCATGCCGGCCAAATCGGAGGGTAAGCCACGTACAGCAGCCAATACACCACCACTCCGCTGACGGAAACGTACAGCCACAGCGGAAACGTCCAGCGCGCGATGGCCCGATGCATCGCGAAATTCTTGCGCAGCGCGCGCATCAGCGTGATGAACACCAGCGGCACGATCACCATCGCCAGAATCGTGTGCGACACCAGAATCGAGAAGTACACTGGACGAATCCATCCCTGCCCGCTGAAGCGGATCACTCCCGCCTCGAAGTGCATGTAGAGATAGACCGTCAGAAAAATCGCGGAGCAACCTAGCGCCGTGAAAATGCAGGCCCGGTGCCACGCCACTTTTTTCTGTCGAATGAAAATATACGCGAGGACGAGAAAGAATCCCGCGGCGCCATTCAGAATGGCGATCACCGGAGGAAGAGATCTGATTGGAATCGGCATCCCCGCCCTTACTCGAATGCGCTTTCAAGCAGGTTGTCATCCCGAACCCGCTCACCCGAATCTGGTGAGCGGTGTGAGGGATCTGCTTTTGCCTTTGTCACCAAATTCAGCGAGGAGATCAGCGCATCGCGAGTCCATCGAGCGCTGGAAATCGCAATTCCATCGACCACCAGGCCTCGCGAATTCAGCGAGCGCCGGGTATCGCCAGCTTATCGAGCACCAGAAAAATCAGCAGCAGCGGAATATGCGCCACCGTCGCGTGCATCAGCCACTTCGCCCGCGCGTTGCTCCGCGAACGGTTGGCCCACAAGCCCACTTGCAGCAAAAGCATCCCAAGAATCAGCGCGACGAAAAAATATCCGATGCCCGCCATCCCGACCACCGAAGGCAGCGCGCTCACCCACACCAGAATCGCCGAGGTGCACACGATCTGGCGAAACGTGGAATCGCCCTTGCGCTCGACCACCGGCAACATGCGGATTCCCGCGCGCGCGTAATCCTCGCGATACATCCACGCGATCGACATGAAGTGCGGGAATTGCCAAAAGAAAAGGATCAGGAAGAGAATCCATCCGCCCAGCGAAAGCGAGCCGTGTGCTGCGGCCCATCCAATCAGCGGAGGCAGCGCGCCGGGAATCGCGCCGACGGCGGTTGAAAGCGGCGTAATCTTCTTCAGCGGCGTATAAAGCCCGAGATACAGGATGCTGGTCGCGAGCGCGACCAGCGCCGCCAGCCCATTCGCCGCGAAGGCCAGCCACGCGGCGCCCGCGACGATGATCACCAGCCCGAAAATCAGCGCGTCGCGTGGACGCAATTGCCCGGTCGGCAGCGGCCGCGCCGCGGTGCGGCGCATCAGCGCGTCCGAATCGCGCTCGACGTATTGATTCAGCGCCGCCGTCCCGCCGGCCACCAGAGTCGTGGCGCAAACGGTGCTGAGCATCGTGGACCAGTCGATGGACCCGCTGGAGCCGAGATAAAATCCCGCCAGCGTGGTGATCACAACGAGGAACGTCACATCCGGCTTGGTCAGCACCACGTACGCCCACGGCTTATCCAGGCTGGAAATGGCGTCAGCGCGCTCGTTCATATTCGGATGTCAGCCCCTACCCTTTCCGAAGAGCCCCGGCGGCGGATGCGGCTTCCGGAGGCGCCACAGGTGAACCGGCGGCCACACTTGCCGGCGAAGTGAGACGGAAACACATCAGCATCAGCAGAGTCGAAGACGCCAGCAGCAGCGCCCCGCCCAGCACATGCGCCACGGTCAACGTGACGAACATATCCGTCGGCTGGACGATATCCACCAAGCGCGTCATCGCCCACCATGCGGCGAATCCCAGCAAAATCTGAATGCCAAAAAACGTGTGCAGCAAGGCCACGCCTGTGCGCAGCGAGCCATTTCCCTTAAAGCGTTTCTTTACTATCCGGCCAGTCCATACCACCATCACGGTCACAACCGCCGCGCCGATCAGGTGCGGAATAATGTCCGTCGCACCGTGCCGGTACGCCGCGCCAAGCAAAATCTGGACTAGGATTACCGCCGTAGTCGCCAAAGCGAGCGTGGCTGCATGGGGAGAGCCCCGGTCTTCCAGTCGAGGCGAATTCCGCTGCCACCACGGGCTTAAATACACCGTTATGCCCACGATTGTCAGGAAAAATATTTGCGCCAGCGTGGCGTGAGCCGTGGCCGATACCGCCGGGTCGCCTTCGAGCACTCGCAGCCCGCCAAGCAGCGCCTGCGCGATCACCAATCCCACGGCTGCCCAGCCCAGCTTCTTTGCCAGCGACCGCTTGTCCACTTTGGTGATCCAGATGGCCAGCGCCAGCGTCAGCAGCGAGACGATTCCCGCCACCACCCGGTGCGAATACTCAAACCGAATGCCGCCAACGAAATGCGGCGGAAAGAGCGCGTCGTTATGCGCCAGAGGCCACGTCGGGATGGAGTCTCCCGCGTCGTTATTGGTCACCAAAGCTCCAGCCATCAAAAGCAGAATGGTGAAACAGGTGGTGAGCACTGCGAAGCGGTAAACGCCGCGAGAAGTTGGTTGGCTACTGTCTGACATCGTGAATGAAATTTGACCCTTCATTGTACGGACGCCTTGCAAAAAACGCAAAGGGAGATTTGAACGAGCGCTAAGGCTTCAGCCCGGTATTTTGCGTGCTGCGCCGAATTCCCCTCGCTTCCTCCCGTCGCGTACAGAAAACGCAAAGAACAGGAGTCAATAAGTGATGAGTCGTGATTGGCGACCGGCCTCTACTTGCCAGACGCGGTACGTTCGCGCGCAGTCTTCGATTCCCATACTTCTCTCAAACCGAAGTTACAGGCCGCCAAGAAGTCGAGCCCTCTACCGGACGCTCCTCGCTAAGCAGGCGTCAACGAACCGCTGTTATCCCGCCTGCCCTGAGCGAAGCCGAAGGAAACCCGGTCGCGCGTTCTCACGAACGAGCTCTGTCATCCCGAACCCGGTCGCGTGCCTTTCGCGAACGGGGGTGAGGGATCTGCTTTTCCGCCTTCGCCTTTTCCGCCTTCGCCTTTTCCGCCGTTCGCTTTTTCAGCCTCTATCCTTTACTTCCCCTGGCTCCGAAGCGAAGCTTGAATGCGCTTCTTTTCCGCCGCGCGTTCATTTGCAACGCGCTCCCCGAGCCCTCTACCCGGCGCTCCTCGACAAGCGCGCGCAACGAACCGTTGTCATCCCGAACCCGGTCGCGCGCCTTTCGCGAACGGGGGTGAGGGATCTGCTTTTCCGCCTTCGCCTTCTCCGCCGTTCGCCTTTTCAGCCTCTATCCTTTACTTCCCCTAGCTCCGAAGCGAAGCTTGAATGCGCTTCTTTTCCGCCGCGCGTTCATTTGCAACGCGCTCCGCCAGGTTTTCCCAAACCGGATTGTT
>JASHPG010000141.1 GCA_030038275.1 Candidatus Acidiferrales bacterium
GGTTTAGCGACGGACGAAACCAGCGTGTGTCCCGTTGGCGCATTTGGTTCCGCTGGAGGCGCGCCGGTAGCCTTTGTGATAGGATTGAGCTTACCGGCGCGCGCAGCCGCGCGAGCCTTCAGCATCGTGAAAGCCTCGAAACGTCCGTCGCACATCCTGCTACAAATATAAGGGCGTAGATCGGCATATAACCTTGAGCAAAACCTCACTTTGGGCCATTCCGCTGGGCGGGCTTGGCGAATTCGGCATGAACATGATGGCGCTGCGCTACGGCGATGACATCATCGTGATCGACGCCGGACTGATGTTCCCCGAGCAGGAACTGCTCGGCGTCGATATCGTGATCCCGGACATCACTTACCTGAAACAGAACAAGCACATGGTCCGGGCCATCGTGCTGACGCACGCCCACGAAGATCACATCGGCGCGGTTCCGTACATTCTGGGCGACCTCGACGTGCCAATTTACGGCACGGAATTCACGCTGGCGCTGGTGCGCAAGAAGCTTGAAGAGCACGCGCTGCTCGATATGGCGCGCCTGAACGAAGTGGCGCCAGGAGATACGAGCGAGATTGGGCCATTTCGCGTCGAGTATCTCAACGTGACGCACAGCACGATCGACTGCGTGGCGCTCGCAATTCGAACGCCTGTCGGCATCGTGATTCACACCGGAGATTACAAAATCGATCCCACCCCCGTTGACGGAAAGCCATTCGATCTGCACGCCTTCGCGCGCTACGGGCAGGAGGGCGTGCTGGCGCTCTTTGCCGATAGCACCAACGTGGAGCGGCCCGGGTTCACGCCTTCGGAGCGCGCCGTGGTGGTGCGCCTGGAAGAGCTTTTCCGCGCGGCTCCCGAGAAAATCGTCGTTTCGTGCTTCGCCAGCTCCGTTCACCGGATTCAGCAGGTGATCGATATTTCGCTTTCGCTCGGGCGAAAGGTCGGTTTCGTCGGGCGCAGCATGGTGGATAACGTCGAAATCGCGCACGGTCTGGGCAAGCTGCGCGTGCCGGATGGCAGCGTGGTCCGGCCGCAAGACTTGCGCACATTCGATCCGCGCAAGCTGGTTGTGCTGGTGAGCGGGTCGCAGGCCGAGCCGCTTTCGGCGCTCTCGCGCGTGTCCGTGGATAATCACCGGCTGTTGAGCGTCGCCGAGAATGACACGTTGATTCTTTCGGCGCGCATTATTCCCGGCAACGAAAAAGCCATTTTCCGCATGATCGACCATCTCTTCCGGCGCCGGGTGCTGGTGTATTACGAAGGCGGGCGGGCGGCCCCAATTCACGTCTCGGGCCACGCCAGCCAGGAAGAGATGAAAATCCTGCTGCAATTGGTCCGTCCGAAATATTTCTTTCCAGTCCACGGCGAATACCGGCAATTGTTTCAGCAGGCAGCGCTTGCGGAGCAGATGGGCGCGGTTTCGGGGAAGGTACACCTGCTGGAAAGCGGGCATCCGGTGGAATTCACCGCCGATGGGCGCGCCATTTTGCGCGAACCGGTTCCCGCTGGACGCGTGATGGTCGATTCCGGCTCGCTTGAGGAAGTTGAAGACGTGGTGATCCGCGACCGCAAGCACCTTTCGGAGGACGGCGTGGTGGTCCCGATCATCGCCATCGACAAACACACGGGCCGAATCGAAGTGTCGCCGGAAATCGTGACCCGCGGATTCCTGCCAAGCGACGACGGACAGGCCGTTCTGGGCGAGGCGCGGCAGGTGGTGCTGCGCACCGTCGAGCAGTCCAGCGATGAGGAAAAGATGGATTGGAGCGTCATCAAGGAAAAAATTCGCGTCGATCTGAAACGCTATCTGAACAAGCAAACCTCGAAGCGTCCGCTGATTCTTCCCGTCATCCTTGAAGTGTAAATTTCCTTGAACCAGCATTCCGCCACCGCTCGTCCCGCCGCCGCGCCGTTTACCGTCGCGCTGCGTTCGTACGCGCCCGCCGATTTCGCCAAGATTTACGCGATCGATCAGGCGTGCTACGAGCCGCGCATCGCCTATTCGCGCACGGAGATGCGCCAATACTTGCGGTTTCCCGGCGCGGATTGCGTGGTGGCCGAGGCATTGCGGGACAATGCGGAGGCGGCGACGATCGGCTTCTGCATCACAGCGCATAAAAGCTCGTGGGGCTACATCGTGACCATGGACGTGCTCGGTGAATACCGCCGGCATGGAGTGGGTTCGATGCTGCTTGTGGAGGCGGAGCGGCGGCTGATAGCAGCGGGCGTCCGGCAGATAGGACTCGAAACGGCAACAGACAATGCGCCGGCGATTGCCTTCTGGCAAAAGCACGGCTATGGTAAAAGCGGAGTGCGGAAAAACTACTATCCCGGCGGCCGCGACGCCTACAGCATGGCCAAGCGGCTTTAACCTCGGCTTGGCCGCCGCCGAATCGGGACGACAATTCGAATGTCTCTTCTGCACGTCATAATTCTTGCGATCGTTCAAGGACTGGCCGAACTGCTGCCGGTTTCCAGCTCGGCGCACGTGATCGTGGCCGAAAAGCTGATGGGCATGGACCCGTCCGCGCCGGAAATGACCCTTCTGCTGGTGATGCTGCACACCGGGACGATGATCGCGGTAATCGTCTATTTCTGGCAGCGCTGGCGGCGAACTTTCTTTCACTCCATGGAGGCGCTCAAGAGTTTCGTTGTGGCGCTGGTTGCCGCAACCATCCTGACCGGTATTGTGGGTGGAGGCATCATCGAATTCATTGAAAAAGTGCTGATGCGCCACCAGCCGCACGCGTGGGTCGAGCAGCTTTTCAACCGGCTTGACTTGATCGCCATAGCACTGGCGTGTGCGGGCGCATTCATTCTGATCGCCGGGCTTATAGAGAACAGCCGAGTGAGATCGGGCGGCGCCGCTGCCGCGCAATTCAAATCGCCAAGTAGCGGAAGCGGAACGAATCCATCCGCGCCCGCGATCGGCGTAGCAGCGTCTGCCAGCGTTGCGACCGGAGTGCTTGAAAAACGGAGGCAATCGACGGCCGCTTCGGCATCCGAGATGACGCCCGCGCAATATTCGTGGATCGGGGCAATTCAAGGGCTGTGCGTTCCCTTCCGCGGATTTTCCCGGTCTGGCGCGACGATTTCGACAGGTTTGCTGCTGCGAGTGGCTCGCCGGACGGGGGAGGATTTCAGCTTCGCGCTGGCCGTGGTGCTGACACCTCCAGCGGATGCGCGCGAGATTTGGCGGCTTTACCAGGCGCAGCACCATCAGCTTGCAGGAGTGTTGCCCGCCGCTATGCCTAGCGTGATGGGAATGATCTTCGCGTTTGTAGCCGGACTGCTGGCGCTGAAATGGCTGAGCCGATGGCTGGAAGCCGGCCGTTGGCACCTTTTCGGAATTTATTGCCTGGTCGCCGCATGCGCCGTGGCTTACCTTCACTACGTGGGACTTCACCACGTGCACTTCTAGCCTCAGTACCGTGCACCGAATGCGGGCGAAAGTTAAGTGAAAAAAACATGTGCTCGGAGTGTGTCGATCTGGCGAGGGTCCGGTCCTTTGTTTTCTGCGGCTTACGTGCATTTTAGTTCGACATGGTGTGTCGATCTGCCACGGCACGCGGGCGCAACCAGAAGGTGCTATTTGAGACCGCGATTCGCGGTTGGCGCTGTCCGAAAACGTGCCTGGGAATAGGTTGAAGAGCCAGACTCTGGCGCGCCAGACGCCTTGGACCAAGAACGGCGGGAGCGTCCCGGCCATCCGTCCACTTGCCCCGAATTTTTTCGCCGCACACATTGCCACAGATCGACGGTAGCAGATGGTGGGGGTCGGAACACAACTGGTCAAAGGTACGGTTGAGGTACAGGTAGTTTTACCTGTCCCAATTCGAGGGCGTGCGAGCACCCACGCATATGGCACGTCACGCCGCCGCTTGGATCATCCACATCCAGAAGAGCGGGATCGATAGCGCCTAGCAATTGTTCCAAAGGGGAACTATTTGGCGACTACAGTGAGATCACAATTCGAGCCGGGGGCGGTTTCGCGCGTCGGGCCGGTTTCGGCGCGAGCAGCGGAAGCGCGGCCGGCGCGCTTGCGCTCGTACATGGCGCGGTCGGCCTGCTCCATGAGTTCGCCGAGAGAAACGGGATTCCGTGGATCGAACCACGCGGCGCCGCAACTGAGAGACAATTCGTAACGAGCCTCTTCCTTGCCGGCCCGGTTGAGCGCTTTCTGCAAGCGAGCGAAGATGGTTTGCTGATGCCGCGGTGGGAGATCGGTCGCGAGCACGGCGAATTCGTCGCCGCTGACGCGGGCAAGGACGTCCGAATCGCGAAATACGGATTCGAGCGCGTCGGCAGCACGAACGAGCGCAAGGTCACCTTCGCGATGACCGTACGCGTCGTTGATCGACTTTAATCCATCCAGATCGCAGAAAAGCAGGAGCGCGGGCTTCTGGTTGCGACGCGCGACTTTGAGCTGTTGCGTGGCGGCGGCAAAGAATCCGCGGCGGTTATAGAGGCAGGTAAGATCGTCGGACAAAGCGAGGTGGCGCAGTTCGCGCTCGATCAGCGCGTGCTTGACGGCATACCAGACGGCTGGGTGCACGGCGACGCGGAGAATTTCCTCGTCCGGCCGGCCCGATTTTAGCGCGCCGGAAATCTTATCGAGTTCATGAAGGACGTGGCTAAGTTCCTTATCGGTGGAAAGCAGCGCAGAAACGAGGCTACCCTCCATATCGTTGTCCTGGACTCCGCGGCGCGGCTTGGACGGGAGCGGCTTGCGATTCGCGGCGGAAAAAGCGCGGGAGAGTGAAACGGCTTCTGCGTCAGCACGGTCATCAACGGCAAGAGGCGTCTGCACTTGCATGTAGCTCTCCTAGGGCTAAACGCGGGCGAATAAACACCTCGCGGATATTTTCATTTAACGTCCGTACGGACAAGCAGGCGGACACCTTAGCTTTTTGCTAGTGATGGCCTTAGTACGAAACAAGAGTATCGGCACGATCCAGAATTGCGGAGCCCGACAGCAACTGGATGGGGTGTTCACACGAAAAACGCGCTAAGGGCCGGCGGCAGACCCGCGCTTGAATGCTGTGGGCGCACGACCGGATGAATTCGCAGAGGCAGGAAGGCAACCGAGGCAACGGCCTGGGAATAGCGGGAGCGTCGATAAAGGCTCCTACTTATTTGAGGGAAGTGCCAGCGCCTTGCTTTAGGAATTCGATTCGAGCGGGCTTTGGGCGTCTCGACATCGATTGGGGCAATGCCGAAACTGTTCTCCGGGAGCGGCGATCGTTAAATCGCCAAGAGCCGGAGCGCCAGAGGTGTTCCAAAGCCTTTGACCGTACCTGAAAGCAAGGCGCCGGTCACTTCATGGGATGCGGAGAGAAAAACGGGCGATTCGCGAAATCATTGCGAAGCCCAGGGCAGGCCACGAAGGCGAAAAGTGCGGCCCGTAAATTGTTGGCCTGGGAAAAAACGGCAGGCTGCGCGCCCAACGGGGACGGAGTTCGCGTAAGGCCGAGCGGCTTCTCCCGAATCTATCTAGTGGACGGTTAACGTTACGTTGAAGACCGCATTGCAATTGGCGGCCGGATCGTCGGTTTCGGTTTTTGAGACGGTGCCGCTGGTGATGACAAACTCGAGCGGTTTTTTGGAGAAATTGGGCAGGCCGGTAAAGCGCGCCTGACCGTTCGTGTTGGTAGGAGCTTCGAGCTGCGCCTTGCGCATGTTCATAAAGCCGTATTTTATGGTGATGTCGATCTTAGCGTTGTAGAGCGGCTTCCCCGATCCATCTTTCACGTTGAAATCCGCGCGGCAAGTGCCGATGTTGGCGTTTACCGTGGGTACTTCAGGCTGGTTCTGCGCCGAAATGGGAACGAAAGAAGCGCCTAGCGTCAATAAGATAAGGGAGGCGAAGGCTGCGGTCCATTTCCGAGGGCTCATTCAGATAAATCCTCCAAGTGGAAGATAGCCTTTCCATGATGAAGCTGCAATCGCGGATCGAAGCATAAGGGCTTATGTGCAAACTAGCTCGATTGAATACCTGCCCTGTTGAACGCTTGGAGACGACCTATGAGCGCATGCTATCATCCAACATTAAGCATGAAACGCCGGTACGAACTCGACGCGGCCCGCGGCTTGATGCTCGTTTGGATCGCCTTGACCCACTTGCCGACGGTCATCAGCACCTATAGCAATCAGCCCTTCGGATTCGTTTCCGCGTCCGAGGGTTTCATCTTGCTCGCGGCGCTTTTCAGCGGGCGCAATTACCTAAAACTCGCGCAGCGAGAAGGTTACGGCGCGATGGGTAAGAAAGCGTGCAGCCGCGGATTGCGGCTTTACGGCTATCACGGGCTGATGCTCTGCCTGGCGTTTGGACTTCTGGCGCCATGGGCGGCGAACGGGGCGCGCCCAGCTGTTTTCAATTTACTCGATTTCTACTTCGCGGCTCCGAAGCGGGCCGTCCTGGACGCGGTGCTTTTGATTTACCGACCGCCGCTGCTGGATATCTTGCCGATGTACATCCTGTTCGCGATGATTCTGACGCCGCTGGCTTTGCGGCTGGGCCAAAGATTCGGCTGGAAGTACGTGCTGGGACCGAGCTTCGCCGTTTGGCTTGGAGCACAGTGCGGATTGAAGCAGGCCGTATATCTTGGATTGTCACACGTGGTTTCTATGCGCATTCCGCTGAAGAACATGGGCGCCTTTGACCTGTGGGCGTGGCAGTTCCTGTGGGTCGTGGGGCTCTGGTTGGGCGCTCGATGGGCGCGGAACGATTTGCCAATCGAAAAGTGGGCGCGAAAGATCGTCTGGCCGGCGGCAGCCATTGCGCTTGGGTTCTGCGTGTTGCGATACGCGGTGTTTCCGAACGTGCAACCAGCACTTTTCGGAGTGCTTTTCGATAAGTGGCATCTTGGCGTGGTGCGCATCGTGGATTTCGCGGCTGTAGCTGCCGTGGTGATCCGGTTCAACCATCGGCTGAAGTGGGTGGCATTGCGGCCGCTGGTGCTGCTGGGGCAAGCATCACTGCAAGTCTTTTGCGCGCATATCCTATTTTGCTTCGCTGGATTGGCGCTGATGGGCACGGCGGCAGTGGTGACCGGGTGGACGGAAGGTTGGCTGATGGTGGCCACTCTGGGCGGAATGCTGCTGACCGCTAAAATCTTCGAGAAAAGCGCCGCGAGCGGCAGGGGGCGGCCTCAGCAGCACGTGCCGACTCTGGCGGCCGGAAACCAAGCGGCGCAGAGTTAGTGGACTACCTGGCAGGCCGCAAGCGCGTGGCTGCTAAGCCTGAAGGCCAGCGCGACGCAAGCAAACCTCGATCACCCTGTTGCTCTGTTACTTTTCTACTCTTTTATACAGGCGATGGTGAACTGCGGGACGCGGAAGTAGAGCGCGCCATCGACGATTTCGATGTGTAGCGCCTGCGCCAGTTCGGACGAGGCAGCGTGGAATAGACGCTCGACTTCGGAAGCCGCGTCTGGCGGAGTGTTGATGCGGCGGATCCATGCGGCGAAGTCCATTGGGCCGCCCTTCTCGGACGCCGCTCCAAATTCCTCGAAAAACGGATTTAATCCCGCGTCGGCGACGAATGCGCGCCATTCGCTCGGCCGGTAATTTCGGACGTGCGACGGATCGCGCAGCTTTTCAATGTGGTTCCATTGATGGTCGAGAGAGTCGTCCTCCGGCGCAGTACTGTCGATGATGACCACACGCCCACCAGAGCGAGCGACGCGAGACATCTCACGGACGGCTGCGCGAACGTCCGCAAAATGATGAGGCGCCTGGCGCACGGTGACGATGTCGAAGGCCGCATCCGGAAACGGCAGTGATTCGGCGGGGCCCTGGCGGGTGGTCACGTTGGAGAGCTTGCGGGCTGCCGCGTTGCGAGCGGTCTCGGCAAGCATGGGCTCCGTCAAATCGTAGGCGATTACACTGGCAACGTGCGGCGCGAGCGACAGCGCGGTGTGTCCCGCGCCAGTGGCGATGTCGAGAGCTACATCGTTTGGCTTAGGACGGGCGAGTTCCACAACGCGGTCGAGCGCCGAGGGATCGCTGTGCGTCAGGCTGTTGGTGTACGCCTCCGCCGCAGCGCCGAATTGCGCCGCCACGCGGCGATGGATTTGGGTGCTTGCGTCGGTATCTTGGGTGCGGGCTTTCGGCATCAATAGGCTCCTTCGGGAAAGATACTAGCGCCGAACGTCCATGTCCAATTGGCAGTGCTTATACGAGAGTGGCGGCGCTTATGGCCGAATAAAGCGAAGTACGTTACTTGTTGACCCACGCGGCGAGCGGTATATACTTCCGGCGATCTTTGCTTGCAGCAGGGGGAGTGCTCTCGGGACGCTACGCGCGAAGCCGCGGCTGCGTCTGAAGCGATGGGTGTTGGGTAGGTTACCGACTTTCAAGGAGGCGCAGATGAAGAAGTGGCTGGTGGCTGTGGGGTTAGCGGCGGCGCTGGCGTTGCCCGCATTGGCAGATACGACGGTCTGGAACATCGACCCGAATCACGCCAACGCGCAGTTTTTTGTGAAGCACCTGGGAATTTCGACCGTGCAGGGCGAATTCACGAAGGTCACCGGCATGGTTACGATCGACAATAGCGACATCAGCAAATCGACGGTGGACGTGACGATACCGGCGGATACCGTTTATACGCGCGTGGCGATGCGGGACAACGATTTGAAAAGCCAGCACTTCCTCGACGTCGCGCAGTATCCCACGATCACTTTCAAGTCCACGAGCGTCTCGAAAACGGGCGACGACACCTATGATGTCGCCGGCAATCTGACTATTCGCGGCGTGACGAAACCGGTGACGCTGAAGGTGAGCGATCTGAGCAAGCCGATTCAGGCCATGGGTGGATGGCGCGAAGGCGCTTCAGCCACCCTGGACATCAATCGGCAGGATTTCGGCGTCGCGGCCGATCCGGGCATGGTCGGGAACGAACTGCATATCCTGATCGACATCGAAATGACGCACAAGTAGGCTGGTTCCCGTTTTTTCGCTCCCCAGCGTGCGCGGGTCACCGTGAACGCTGGGGAGTTTCACAAGCACGATCACGCCGCTCCGCCGCCCGTAACACGAACCACGGTTCAATTACTCGCGAGTGCGCGTCTCCGCCGCGTAACATGCTCCGCCAGGTACACTCCTAGCAGAACGAGCGCGCTGCCAACGATGAAGTTGCGGGTGGGCCGCTCGCCAAGGATCGGAATCGACAGCAGCACGACGATCACGGGCTGGCAATAGTTCAGCACTACAACCCGCGACGCGTCCATGTAGCGCAGAATCCAATAAAACATCATGTAGGCGACTGTTGAACTCAGAACCGCCATGTACAGCATGCCCGTCCAGCCGACCCACCCTACCCTGCCCCAATCGAGGCGCATTGCCTGGTGAATGGTCAACGGAGAAATCAAGATTGTGGCGACGAGAATATTAAACGCCGTCATGGAAATCGCGTCGTATTCGGCGACCACGCGCTTGCCAAGCACGGTGTACGTCGCAAAACCGGCGACACCGCACAGAGTGATGGCGTCACCAAGCACGGTTGGCGAATGCCCAGACGCGCCGTGGCGCATTTCCAACAGGAGAGCGCCCGCAATCGAAATCAGCATCCCGAAGGCTTTGCCTGACGTGAGCTTTTCGAGCTTCAGCAGCCACGCCCAGAGCAGCACGACCAACGGTGCGAGCGATACCACAATCGCGGAATGCTCGGACGACGTGAAGTTCAAGCCGACGGTGAAGCATCCCTGATTGATTAAAATCCCGAAGAGGCCGAGATAGACAAAGGTCCAGAAGTCGCGAGGCCGCAAACGGGCGCGATTGCTACGCGAGAAATACACCGACAGAGCGACCACGGCCGCGACGGGAAAGCGGAACGAAACCAAGGTGAATGGGTCGATGTGCCGGAGAGTGATTTTTCCGATGATGTAGTTGCAGGACCAGATGAGCAGCATCGCCACCAGAACGGATGCCAATACGAGAGAGCTGGGACGGCGCGAACGGGCGCCGGTTTCTTCGGAACTGGTTGCGGGCTGCGGGGCAGTCAACTTTCCGATCTTTCCTTTACTGGATCCGACACTGGCTCGCTCGAATTTTTACCTTTAGTGTCAAGGCCAGTAACTCCCACAAACCCAGTAGCGTTCTTTCCGCGCTCCTCTTCTATTGAAGAACTTCCCGGCGGACAGTAAGAGATTCGATGCGATCGAGACGCGGCGTATAGCCAATTCCGGGCGCTGTTGGCACGCGAATCGTACCCTGAGGCGTGACTTCCACTTCAGGCTCGATGATATCTTCGTCCCAATAGCGGCGGCTGGCGGAGACGTCGCCAGGCAGCGAGAAATTCGAGAGCGACGACATGGCGATATTGTGCGCGCGGCCGATGCCCGATTCCAACATGCCTCCGCACCACACGGGGATCGATTTCGACTGGCAAAGATCGTGGATGCCGCGCGCGGGCGAGTGGCCTCCGACGCGCCCCAGCTTGACGTTGATGATTTTGCAGGCGCCGAGTTCGATGGCCGCGCGCGCGTGTTCGACGTCGTGGATGCATTCGTCGAGGCAGATGGGTGTGTCGAGTTGGCGCTGAAGCGCGGCGTGCGAGTAGATGTCGTCATAGCCGAGCGGCTGCTCGATCATCATCAGATGGAACGCGTCAAGCCGCTTGAGAAGCGGCACGTCTTCAAAGGTGTAGGCGGAATTCGCGTCCGCCATCAGGCGGATTTGCGGAAAGCGCTGGCGTAGCGCGCGAACCAGCTCAATATCGACGCCTGGCTTGATTTTGATTTTGATGCGCTGATAGCCGGCGGCAAGCGCTTTCTCCACCTTTTGAATTAGCGCCGGTACGCTTGGCTGAATGCCTATCGAGACTCCGCAGGGGATTTCGGCGCGCGTGCCGCCGAGCAATTTTGCCAGCGGTACGCCTTTCTGCTTGGCCTCGGCGTCCCAAACGGCAGTTTCGAGCGCGGCCTTGGCCATGTTATGCCCGCGTATGTGGCCAAGCAGCTCCCACACGTCCGCCGCGGACGAAAATTCTTTGTCTTTTATGAGCCGCCAGGCATGGTCGCGCAGGATGTGCCAGGCGGTTTCAACCGTCTCATAGCAGTAGTAAGGATTTTCACCGGCGGTCGATTCGCCCCATCCGATCATGCCGTCCACGT
>JASHPG010000142.1 GCA_030038275.1 Candidatus Acidiferrales bacterium
CGTAAATTTCATAACTTTCGCAAGTACCCGGGCCGCGCGACCTCTTACAGAACCCAATAGCGAAAACGCGCCGGGTAGACGGCGGCTCAAATCTATCCGCATCAACGGCTTGCACTTTTCTAATAGCGAACCGCGTGCCGTACGCCGTTCTACCCTTGAGCCTTTGACCTCTAATTTCCAGGAACCTACCCGAGACACCAATCGAGTAGAATCGCTCCTAAGTCATAGAAAACAAACAGCCGAGCACTGCACTACCCGAGACAGTTCTGCTCCTCGAAGTCTTCATCAATCAAATTCCAAGCTACCAAAGTTCGCACGTAGGGGCACAGCACGCTGTGCCCGTCGCCTGGCCTCACAAGGGCGGAACAGCCAATCAACCTTGCACCATCGTAACTTGCTGAAAATAAAACCACATGAAAATCAAAGGGCGGAACATCCCGGTGCATCTTCTCAAGCAGGTTTTCTCACTCTGGCTTCCAGCCTCCAGCTTCCGGCATCTAGAACGATTTCTGCCGCGCGCAAGGCCGCGCTTGATTCCATCCGTCGCCGTAATTTTTGCCTGCAATCCTCTGCCTCTGCCATAATGAACCCCTCAAATTTCAAGCTATCAAAGTTGTTCGGTAGGGGCACAGCACGCTGTGCCCGTTGGTGGGCGGCTGAGTCGAGGCATTGGCGAGGTGATTATGTAGCGCTGGCCTTCAGGCCAGCAGGTTTTCGCTCGGAAACAATGAGCGCGGATCGAGCGACGGAAAAACGACTGATCGCAGACGAAAGATAAGGAAAGAGCAAGCTAGACGAGCGATCGAAAAAATGGCGAGCATCGACGAACGAAAAGGAGCGAGCTTAGACGAGCCGTAGGAAAAATGATGACTGGCGACGACATCCGCGGCACATTCCTGAAATTCTTCGAATCGCGCGATCACCGCGTGGTGCGCAGCTCCTCGCTCGTTCCCGCCAACGATCCCACGTTGCTTTTCACCAACGCCGGGATGAATCAGTTCAAGGACGTTTTCCTCGGTCTCGAACAGCGCGACTACAAGCGCGCCACTTCCTGCCAGAAATGCGTCCGCGCCGGCGGCAAGCACAACGACCTCGAAAACGTCGGCTTCACCAATCGCCACCACACGTTTTTCGAGATGCTCGGTAACTTTTCTTTCGGCGATTATTTCAGAAAGGACGCGATCGCCTTCGCCTGGGAACTCATCACCGGCCAACACTGGTTTGCTATCCCCAAGGACAAGATCTACGTCACGATTTTTAAGGGCGAAAACGGCGTTCCGCGTGATGTCGAGGCAGGGAAGGCGTGGCTCGCGCAAGGCGTTCCCGCCGAGCGCATCTTCGAATTTGGTGCCAAGGAAAATTTCTGGGCCATGGGCGATACCGGCCCCTGCGGGCCGTGCAGCGAAATTCATTACGACATGGGCCCGGCCGTGTCCGATCAGGGACACGGTGTTGGCGGAACGAAGGAATGCGAATTCGGCTGCGAGTGCGGCCGCTACGTCGAAATCTGGAACCTGGTCTTCATGCAGTTCAATCGCCTGCCCGCCGCGGCGGGCGAGGCGCAAGGGAAGCTGATTCCTTTGCCGCGGCCCTCCGTCGATACCGGCGCCGGCCTCGAACGTCTCGCCGCCGTGCTCCAAGGCAAAATTTCGAATTTCGATACCGATCTTTTTATGCCGCTGATCCGCGAGGCGGAAAAGCACGTTCCCGCAAAATACGGACGCGACACCAAGCTCGATCCCTCATTCCGCATCGTGGCCGATCACTCTCGCGCGACCACATTCCTGATCGCCGATGGCGTGATTCCATCCAACGAAGGCCGCGGCTACGTCCTACGCAAAATCATGCGCCGCGGCATGCGTCATGCGCGGCTGTTGGGGCCCGAAAAGCCGTTCTTTACGGACATGATTGTCGCGGTGCGCGACCTGATGGGTGGCGCGTACCCCGAGCTTCTCGGCGAAGCTGGCGCGCATGTGCTGAAAGTCGTCGCCGAAGAAGAGAAGCGCTTTGCACGAACAATCGCTGTTGGCCTGAAGGAATTTCAGACAAGTCTGGAACAAATAGAGGAGTACATGCGAGTGGTTGAGGATCCTGATCCGGAACTGCCCGAAGGGATCGAGTATAAGGAGCGGCGGAAATTCTACCCGGGCGATTGGGCGTTCAAGCTGTACGACACTTACGGCCTTCCGCGTGACTTCATCGAGGACGCTGTTCGAGACGCACGGCTGCAGTTCGATCAGGGCGGGTTCGAAGCCGCGATGGAAGAGCAGCGCACCCGCGCCAAAGCTTCCTGGAAGGGAACATCCAAAGCCGTCGCGAATCCGGCATACGCGAAGCTCGCGGAAACTTTTCGCACCGAGCCGGATTTTTACTTTGGCACCGCGACCAGCGATTGCCGCATCGAGGCCATCGTCACCAAAGAAGGCCCGGTCAACGAAATCCGCAAGGGTCAGGAAGCCGAAGTCGTCCTCGACCGCACATCAATCTACGCCGAGTCCGGCGGCCAAGTGGCCGACGTTGGCGGCTTCTACGATGATTCCGGCTCGCTCCATCTAGCCGATGTTCGCGGCGCCTATTATCCGGTCGCGGGCCTCGTGGCGCATCGCATCGTTGCAAAGGATGATTTGCAGGTGGGCGACCGCGTCGCAACCGTTGCCGATGCTGGCCGCCGCGCCCACAACATGCGCAACCATACCGCGACGCACTTAATGAACGCCGCGCTGCGCAACATTCTGGGCACGCATGTGAAGCAGGCCGGGTCGCTCGTCGCGCCCGATCATCTGCGCTTCGATTTCTCGCACTTTGCGGCCATCGATTCGAGCGAATTGGCCGATATCGAGCAGCAAGTGAACGAAGAGATTCTGAAAAATCTCGAGCTGCGCACCGACATTATGAATATCGACGATGCGCTGGCCTCCGGCGCGCTGGCTTTCTTCGGCGATAAGTACCCGGAGTCGAATGTCCGCGTGGTCACCATTGCCGATGCCGCTTTGCCGCGCGGCTTCTATAGCAAGGAACTGTGCGGTGGCACGCACGTTGGCCGAACAGGCGAAATCGGCATGTTCAAGATCATGGGCGAGCAGTCGGTTGCCGCGGGCGTGCGCCGCATCGAGGCCATTTCCGGCGATCGCGCCTTGGCCGATTATCAGCGGGCCCTGACGGTTCTGCGCTCCGCGGCGGGCATGCTGAACTCGACCGAGGACGGCATCCTCGATGCTATCGAACGGCAGCTTGAAACTACCAAGCAGCTCGAAAAGCAGCTCGAAGCCTTGAAGCGCCAATCCGCCGGCTCACTGGCCGACGGCCTGATCGAAGGTGCCAAGGAAGTCAAGGGCGTTCGAGTGGTCGCCGCCCAAGTCCCCGGCTACGACCGTGCCGCCCTCCGCCAGTTGGTTGACGCCCTGCGCCAGAAGCTTGGCTCCGGGGTCGTCGTTCTGGCCTCTGCCGAAGACGGCAAGGTTGCCCTAATCACCGGAGTCACGAAAGATTTGATCCCCAAGCTGCACGCTGGAAAGATAATACAGGACTTAGCAAAAATCGTGGGCGGTTCCGGCGGCGGAAAGCCCGATTTGGCCGAGGCTGGCGGAAAAGACACATCGGCCATAGAAACCGCCCTCAGTAACGTTTACTCCATCCTCGACCGCTCTCTATAATTCCAGTCGCGCCAGAAACTTACGCCGGATGTTCGCTATCCTGTCCGGTGCAAGGGCTTCGGTCGCGGTCCGTCCGGAGCCAGCCGTCGATCCGCGACGGTCAAGCCTAGTTGTTTTCAAAGTTGTTCGTTCGCGAATGAGAGAACGTTCTGCCTTCCCCAAGGGCATAGGGCGAGTGCCAGTGAAGCAGACTGCTACCATCGCGTTGGCAATGATGGCGGGACTGTGGTTTTCGCTGCCGCAATCGACCCATGCCCAAATCGTGGCATCCGTTGGCGCAGACGGCCAGATTGTTTACGTCAACGGGGATTCCCCGAAGGACCGCCATAGGAGTACCATTAGTTCTCCCTCGGCGGCGCTTTCGGGCCGCTCCGCCAACTCGAGTGGCGATCAGGCAACCGGCGGGTCAGCGGCGGTATCCGACCCACAGCTGGACCAAATCGTCCGCGAGGCAGCGGCGCGCCACGACCTGGATCCGGCGTTGGTGAAAGCGGTAATCAGTACCGAGTCCGGCGGGAACCCGTATGCGGTTTCGCCCAAGGGAGCGATGGGGCTAATGCAACTGATCCCATCGACGGCAGAACGCTTTGGCGTTGGCAATCCTTACGATCCTGCCCAGAACGTAGAGGGCGGGACGGCGTACCTGAAAGAGCTGCTCGACCGGTATCACGGCGATCTGAA
>JASHPG010000012.1 GCA_030038275.1 Candidatus Acidiferrales bacterium
TTCGATCGCGAACTTACGCCGACCCAGCAAAGAAATCTCGAGCGGGCTCTCGACATCAAGATTCTCGACCGGACCCAGCTCATTCTCGACATCTTCGCGCGGCGGGCTCGCACTCGGGAAGGGCAGCTCCAAGTGGAACTCGCCCAGTTGAATTATTTGCTGCCACGGCTGACGGGGCACGGCGCGGCGATGTCGCGGCTCGGCGGCGGAATTGGGACCCGAGGGCCGGGCGAAACCAAACTCGAGACGGATCGCCGGCGCATCCATCAGCGGATTCAGGCGATTGGCAAGGACCTGGAACGCGTTCGCGGGGGCCGAACGACGCAACGCCGCCAACGCCAAGCGGTTCCTCTCGCTACGGTCGCGCTGGTCGGATACACCAACGCGGGAAAATCCACGCTGTTCAACCGGCTTACCGGGGCGCGCGTCCTGGCGGACGCGAAAATGTTCGCCACGCTCGATCCGACCATCCGCGCGATTCGCTTGCCGTCGCGCCGCCGCGTGCTGTGCTCCGACACCGTCGGATTCGTGCGCGATCTTCCGCCCGGGCTGATCGCCGCCTTTCGCGCCACGCTCGAGGAAGTGCAGGAAGCCGCGCTTTTGGTTCACGTGACGGATGTCTCGAATCCGCGTCACCCGGAGCAGGATGCTGAAGTACTAAAAGTGCTCGGCAATCTGAACGTGCAGGACCGGCCTCGTTTACATGTGCTGAATAAAATCGACCGATTATCAGAGGCGGAAGTCAACGCGCTGCGAAAATCCAATGGCCGAGGGCAGGCAGTAGTTCCGGCTTCGGCTGTCACCCGCGAAGGTCTCCGCGAACTTCTGGAGCGCATCGACGAAGCGATGCCGCTCGATCCGCTCGTGCGCCTGCGGCTGCGCATGCCTCTTTCCGACGGCCGGCATTTTTCTCAGGTTCAGGCCCATGGACGCGTGCTCTATTCGCAGGTTATCGACGGGCATTTGCTTCTTGATGCCGAGCTCCCGCAGTCGGCTGCTCGTGGGCTGAGGCATCTTGCCCTCGATTAGCCGCCTAGGTATCCTCAATGAAACGCGAGCGCCCCGCGCACAGTTGGTTTGCGTGGAGTGCCCATCCCAACGAAATAGCGATATGGTTTTAGATCATCTGTGGAAATTTCTGTGGAAATTCTAACCTGTGTTTGCTCTGCTTATCCGAATGGGTTACGTGAGACTCAGCCTCCACGGTGGACATGCCCCCTGCAACTGCCGCATTATCAATCTGTTATGGAAAACTACGTCGAGGGGAAGGCAGCTATCGCCGCTATAGTCTTAGCGCCAGGTCGCTTTCGGATTTTGCACAGGTTTGCAGCATACCTACAGGCTAAGACGTACCATCGAAGGGAGTTATCGAGCTAGGTACCTATCCCTCCCGCGAACGGCATAAGTTGGGCCGACCCTTGTTGGGATGCGGTCTCGTTGACTGTCACACACTCCAGGGCTATAGTGAAATCAGTTTCACGTCCCCGGGGTCCACATGAATTCCCTAATTTCCCGCACCGAGAGCGACATGAACTTGCCGAACAGCCTCACTGTTCTGCGCATTTTCTTCGTGCCGCTTCTTGTCGTGGTGCTGCTCACGCGTCAGCCGAACTGGAATTTCTGGGGGCTGCCGATCCATTTCGAAGTTTGGGGCGTGCTGATCCTGTTGATGGCGGCCGCTACGGACGTGATGGATGGCTACATCGCGCGGAAGCGCCGCGAGATCACCACGCTGGGCATTCTTCTGGATCCTGTCGCGGACAAACTCCTGATTTCCGCCGCGTTCATCTCGCTGGTGTGGATGCACTTGATGCCGGCGTGGATGGCTGTTGTAATTATCGGCCGCGAGTTCATCGTCATGGGCCTGCGCGAGATCGCTTCGGTCGAGGGCCTGGTGATTCCCGCGACCGCCCTCGGCAAGACGAAAATGATCCTGCAGGTGATCGCCGGCTGCGCCGTGATTTTGGCGGCCAACCATCCCGCCTTGATGCTGCTCGGGACCGTCCTGCTGTGGCTGGTGGTTCTCAGCGCGATTGCGTCGGCGATCCATTATTTTGGGATGTTCTGGGGCCAGATCCATTTGCGCGTGGAGCAGCGCCGCCGCGATTCCCTGCCTGCCGCCAATGTCATCCTGAAACCCAAAGAAAAGCCGCAGAATGTCCCCACTCCGTAGACCGGAAAAGGAGTTTCTGCTTGAGATCGCGCGGCGCTCCATTGTTGAGGCTGTGGAGAGCCGCGCGAGCAGGGCCGTGCAGCGCGGCACGAGTGGGACTTTGGAGGGCAGCATGAGCGGGGGCGTCCAGGGCTGCGCGAGCGCGGATATCTCCTCTCCGGGTGACGCTTCACTGTCTTCTCCGGGAGCATTCGTCACCCTGCACTGCAAAGGCCGCTTGCGAGGGTGCATCGGCCAGATAGGGACCCCGCAGCCGCTGGCGCCGCTGATCGCCTATTGTGCCCGCGCTGCGGCAATGGATGACCCCCGGTTTCGACCCGTTGAGCCACACGAGCTTCCTGAGATCGAGATTGAGCTCTCGATCCTATCGGCTCTCGAAGCGATCTCGCCCAAGCAGATCGAAATCGGGAAGCACGGACTGATGGTTACGGGCGGCGGAAGGCGCGGGGTGCTGCTGCCGCAGGTGGCCACTCCATACGGATGGAGCGCCATACGTTTTTTGGAAGAGACTTGCCTAAAGGCAGGATTGGACCGCGCTGCCTGGCGCGGCGATGGCGTTCGTATCGAGGCGTTTACGGCCGACGTTTTCTCCGAATCACAGCTGCATGCGGGCGCGACCGCTGACCCGCAGGTGACCGCCGAGCCGCGCTACTCCAGTTCGACGTAATCTCCCGGATAAATTTCGGATAGACTCAGCGTGATTAATATCGTGGATGAATTTGGCGCGGTGCGCAGAACCAGCGCTTCACCGACGCTTTCGCGCGGAACATTGTTCCAGTTCCATTTTGCCGGGACGCTTCCAAACCCGACGATGTGGACGTCTTTTGCGCCCATGCCAAAGTCCTGGTCGAAGGCATATCGGGGCGTCTGGTAAGCCGTCTCATGCTGGGTGCCCTGATAGCGGAAAACCCGGA
>JASHPG010000143.1 GCA_030038275.1 Candidatus Acidiferrales bacterium
AGTTTTATTTTCGGACGACGGACGTGACGGGAGACGTGAAGCTGCCGCAGGGGGTGGAGATGGTGATGCCCGGGGATAACGTGAGCGCGGAGATATCTCTGATCACGCCGGTGGCGCTGGAGAAGGGACTGCGCTTCGCCATCCGCGAAGGCGGCCACACCGTCGGCGCCGGCGCCGTCACCGAGATCATTGAGTAGAACATGCCAAACGGAGAAAAAATTCGCATTCGTTTGAAAGCGTACGATCACCGCATTCTCGACCAGTCCACAAAGGAAATCGTGGACACGGCGAAGCGGACAGGCGCCGATGTAGCCGGGCCGATTCCTCTTCCTACGGTGATCAACCGCTGGACGGTATTACGCTCGCCGCACGTGGACAAAAAATCGCGCGAGCAGTTCGAAATGCGCACGCACAAGCGGCTGATCGACATTCTGGAGCCGACGCCGGATACGGTGGACGCGCTGATGAAACTCGATTTGCCGCCGGGTGTGGATGTGGAAATCAAAGCTTTCGGCCGCGAACACACGGCGAAGTGACGATCCGACGAGGATCGTCATAGGCAAAGGACGAGACGGAAATGGCTGTGAACGGCATATTGGGAATCAAGCTGGGCATGACGCAGGTCTTCGCCGACGACGGCACGGCTGTTCCGTGCACCGTGCTGCAAGCGGGGCCGTGCGTGGTGGTCGAGCGGCGCACCAAAGACAAGCACGGATACGACGCCGTACAGTTGGGCCTCGTCGAATTCATCAAGCCGCAACGCGTGACTAAGGCGATGACCGGGCACTTCAAGAAGGCCAGCGTGGCGCCGATGCGTTACCTCGGCGAAGTGCGCATCGAGGACTCAAAAGACGAAACAAAGCCTGGCGACCGCGTGCTGGTCGATGGCTTCAAGGTCGGCGAGTACGTGGACGTAAGCGGCGTCAGCAAGGGCAAGGGGTTTCAGGGCGGCGTGAAGCGCTGGCACTATCGCGGCGGCGACGCCACCCACGGTTCGATGTTCCACCGCGCGCCGGGCGGCATTGGCGCGAGCTCGTTTCCGTCGCGCGTCTGGCCAGGACAGCATTTTCCCGGTCACATGGGCGCGGAGCGGAAGACCTCGAAGAATTTGCGCGTCGTAAAAGTGGATGCGGAAGAAAATTTGCTGCTCGTTCGCGGCGCGGTGCCGGGCGCGGCGGGCAGTTACATTTACATTCGTAAGGCGAAGACGGCGAAGTAAGCCGCCGCTGAAACCAAAGAAGAGACGACGATGCCTGTTGTGGACGTGAAAAATCTGGAAGGCAAAACGGTCGGACAGATCGAGCTGGCCGACGACGTGTTCGCCGCCGAAGTGAATTCGCACTTGCTGCACGAGGCGGTGCGGCATCATCTGGCGGGTCTGCGCGCCGGGACGCACAAGACGAAAGACAAGAGCGAGGTCAGCGGCTCGGGTAAGAAGCTGTGGCGGCAGAAAGGAACGGGCCGCGCGCGTATCGGCTCGATCCGGTCGCCTCTGTGGCGGCATGGCGGCACGGTCCATGGCCCCCAGCCCCGCAGCTACGCCTATGCGTTGCCGAAAAAAATGATTTTGGGCGCGCTGCGCTCGGCGCTTACGACCAAGCTCGCGCAGGAAAAGCTGACCGTGGTCGATGGCTGGCAGCTTGAGTCACACAAAACCAAACCGCTTCACGCGGCGCTGATGAAACTGGATGGAGAAGCGAAGACGATTTTGCTGGTGGAAGCGGGCGAGAACGTGAATCTCGAACGCGCGAGCAGAAACATCGAGGGCGTCACGCTGATCGAGCCTGCGCGGCTCGCTCCGTACGATCTGCTGCGGCATGATCGGCTGATGCTGTCGCGCGAAGCGGCCACGCGATTGAGTGGCGCGCTTTCAGGCGCGAAATCGGAGAATGGCTCGGCGCAAGCGGCGCCTGCCGCGGAATCCGCGGCGGAAGCGAAAACTGCCAAGCCTGCCGTGAAGCCGGCAAAGAAGCCGGCGAAGGCAGCGCCCAAAGCGGCGAAGAAATCCGCGGGCGCGAAAAAGACGCCGAAGAAGCCCAAGGCGAAAAAGGATTAAGCGATGGCCACCAGGCTCTATCAAGTCATCCGGCGTCCGATCATCACCGAGAAAGGTCTCGGCGTGAAGGAACTACAGCACACGGTCGTCTTCCAGGTCGCCAAGGACGCCACGAAGACCGAGATTAAGGAAGCGGTGCAGCGCATTTTCAAGGTGAAAGTGGATCACGTGCGCACGGCGATCTACCACGGCAAGATGCGCCGCCGTGGACGCGCCGAAGGCTTCCGCAGCGATTGGAAGAAGGCGTACGTAAAGCTGGCGTCCGGCGAGAAAATGATCGAATACGCGGAGAACCTGTAGTCGGGGTAAGAGGCACAGAACGATGGCATTGAAAACATTTCGGCCGTACACACCGTCGCGGCGGTTCCTCACCATGCTCGACAAGACCGAGGTGACCAAGGAGACGCCGGAAAAAGCTCTTACCGAGCCGAAAAAGCGCACTGGCGGACGCAACTCGCATGGCGAAGTCACGATGTGGCATCGCGGCGGCGGACACGCGCGTCGTTATCGCGCTATCGATTTCCGCCGGGACAAGATTGGAATCCCAGCCAAGGTCGCTGCCATCGAATATGATCCGAACCGTTCGGCGCGGATCGCGCTGTTGCACTACGCTGATGGAGAAAAGCGCTACATCCTACACCCGGTGGGCCTGGAAGTGGGCATGACGGTGCAGAACGGCGAGGGCGCGGACATTCTGCCCGGCAACGCTCTGACCATCCGCCACATCCCGCCTGGCACGATGCTCCACAACTTGGAGCTGTACCCGGGCAAGGGCGGGCAGGTGGTTCGCTCGGCCGGCGGCGCGGCGCAGTTGCTTAGCAAAGAGGGCGATATTGCGCTGGTGAAACTGCCTTCCGGCGAAGTCCGGCGGTTCAGCGTGGACTGCATGGCCACGGTCGGGCAGCTCGGAAATTTGGATCACGAAAACGTGACGTACGGGAAAGCGGGCCGCACGCGGTGGCGCGGAAAGCGTCCCACGGTGCGCGGCGTAGCCATGAACCCGGTGGACCATCCGCACGGCGGCGGTGAGGGCCGCGTGAAGGGCAACCACCCTCAGACTCCTTGGGGATTTCCGACTCTGGGCGCGAAGACGCGTAAGAAGCGTCCGAGCGACCGGATGATCGTCGAACGGCGAAAGCCGTAGTTTGGAACGGAAGTAAAAAATGAACCCGGCGCGGCGGGGAATCGAGAGTGTCGTCATGAGTGCCACACGAACGTCGAGACGCGCGTCCCGGCGGCTGGCGCGAAAACACGTATCGCGCCGGACCGTCAAGCCGGCGGCGAAAGCCGCTGGAAAGGCGGCAACCCGCCCCGCAGCCAAGTTGACCGGAAAAGCGGTTTCCAAGCTGGCTCCTCCGCCGCAAATCATGTACCGGCTATGCAAAGGCGGATGGGCGGTGATTGTCGAAAAGATTCCCAACGCGCAAGGGACGCGTTTTGTTTGTCCTTTCTGCCCATTGTCGCACCGCGTTCCGGGACCGGTGCGCGGATTTCGCAAGGTGCGCCGCGCCCAGTGGGTGAAGCTGCGCCGCGTGGAGGAATAGGAGCAAGATGCCGCGTTCTTTGAAGAAGGGTCCGTTCATCGACGATCACCTGCGGGAAAAGGTGGCGGGAATGAACGCCCGCAACGAGAAAAAGGTGGTGAAGACATGGTCGCGCCGCTCCACCATTCTGCCGGAGATGGTGGGGCACACGATCGCCGTTCACAATGGGAAGAAGTTCATCCCGGTGTACATCACCGAGCAGATGGTGGGTCACAAACTCGGCGAATTCGCGCCCACGCGCAGCTTCAAGGGCCACGGCGTGAAGGTGGCGCTCGAAAAAGCAGCCGCGGCGGCGGGAGCTCCTGGAGCGCCCGCGGGCGGCGCGTCTCCGGCGCCAAGATCGTAAGCGCGTCGCTGCGGCGCACAAAGGCGGTAGAGGAAAACGATGGCGAACGGCACGCAGGGACAAATTGAAGGAGAGGCGATCACGCGTTTTTCGCGTGTGTCGCCGCAGAAGGCCCGTTTGGTGATTGATTTGATCCGCGGGCACCGCGCGGAGGACGCGCTGCAAACGCTGCGGTTCACCAAGAAGCGCGTGGCGAAAGACGTCGAAAAGACGCTTCGCAGCGCCATCGCTAACGCCGAGCAGAAAGCCGATGACGCCGGCGAGTCGCTCGACGTGGACGCTCTGTACGTCACTAGTTGCTGCGTGAATGAAGGGCCGCGCTGGAAGCGCATGCGTCCCGCGCCGATGGGACGCGGATTCCGCTATCAGAAGCGCACCAGCCACATCGTGGTTCGCGTATCGGAGCACCAGGTAGCGGCCACGGAGCGCGCTGCCGCGGCAGCCGCCGAGGCGGAAGCTTCGAAGGGAGTGCGCGGAGCGGTGCGCAAAGCCCGCAAGGCGATCGAAAAGCGCGCGAAGGAAGCGCAAAAGCAGCAGCAGAAACAGCAGAAGAAGCAGTAGGAGGCTGGATTGGGTCAGAAAACACATCCGTATGGATTTCGGCTGGGCTACAACAAAGGCTGGCGCTCGCGCTGGTTCGCGAAGAAAGAATACGCCGACCTGTTGCACGAAGATGTCGTCCTTCGGCGGCAACTGAAGGACCGGCTGAAATCCGCCGGCGTCAATGGCATCGATGTGGAGCGCGCCGCCAATAAGCTCGTTGTGCGGATTTACACCGCGCGCCCCGGAATCATCATCGGGCGCAAGGGTTCGGAAATCGACAAGCTCAAGAACGACGTCCAGAAGCGCACCAACCGTGAAGTGCACATCGATATTCAGGAAGTGCACCGGCCGGAGTTGGACGCTCAGCTCGTGGCCGAGTCGATCGCGCTGCAGCTCGAAAAGCGCGTCGCTTTCCGCCGCGCCATGCGCAAGGCCGTCGATTCGGCTCTGCGCTTCGGATGCAAGGGAATCAAGGTTCGCGTCGCGGGCCGGCTGAACGGCGCGGAAATCGCGCGTAAGGAGTGGTACCTGCAAGGCCGTTTGCCGCTGCAGACTCTGCGCGCCAACATCGATTTCGGCACCGCCGAGGCGCACACCACCTACGGCGTGATTGGCGTGAAGTGCTGGATTTACCAGGGCGAAAAAATTCCGGAGCGCTCGCGGCCCGGAGCAGCGGCGCCCAGCGCTTAAGATTCGAGGGATAGGTTAGACGTTATGTTGATGCCCAAGAAAGTGAAGTACAGAAAACAGCAGCGCGGCCGGCGCACCGGCAAGGCGTGGCGCGGCGGTTCTCTCGCGTTCGGCGAGTACGGACTCAAGGCGCTCGAGCCGGCGTGGATCACCGACCGGCAGATCGAAGCCGCGCGCGTGGCCATCACGCGCTTCATCAAGCGCGGCGGAAAGCTTTGGATCCGCGTGTTTCCGGATAAGCCGTTCACCAAGAAACCGGCTGAAACGCGCATGGGCAAGGGCAAGGGGCCACCGGAGCGCTGGGTGGCGGTGGTGAAGCCCGGCTGCATCATGTTTGAAATGTCCGGGGTCGATCTGGCGTCGGCCACGGAGGCGATGGAGCTCGCGGCTCACAAGCTGCCCATTGCGACGAAGTTCGTCAATCGCGCGGAGGTGCTCTGATGGCGGATCGCCTCGAAAAGTTCCGTGAGATGAACGCGAACGAGCTCGATATCCAGCAGCGTGAGTTGAGCGAGCAGATTTTCCGCCTGCGCTTTCAGCTTGCCTCCGGACAGGCGGAAGGTTTGAAGAAAATGCGCGAGGCGCGCAAGGATCTGGCCCGCGTGAAAACGCTGCTGCGTCAGAAGCAGCTCCAGGGCGAAGCGAGGAAGGCGTAATGGCGAACGAAGCAGCGGCAACGGCGGCGCAGCCGCCCGCGCGCGAGCGCGGCGCGAGGCAGGAGTTGGTTGGAGTGGTGACTAGCGCTAAAATGGAAAAAACCATCGTGGTGCAAGTCACGCGAACAACTCAGCATCCGCTTTATCGCCGCGTGGTGCGATCGGCGAAGAAATATTACGCGCACGATGAAGCGCGCGAGGCGAGAGTCGGCGATACGGTGCGGATCGTTTCCACGCGTCCGCTTTCCAAGCTCAAGCGCTGGCGGCTGAAGGAAATTATTTCCCGTTCGGCACGGGTAGCCTGAGCCGAAGGCAAGGTTTAGAGGAGCACGACGATGGTTCAGATGCGCACGTGGCTGACGGTGGCCGATAACTCCGGCGCTCGCCAGTTGACCTGTATTTTGCCGGTGGGCGGCGATGCCGGATTGACCGCCGGACTCGGCGAGGTCATCACGGCGGCCGTGAAGGAAGCCGCGCCGGATAGCCAGATCAAGAAAGGCAAAGTCGTGAAGGCGGTTGTGGTTCGAACCAGAAAAGAGCATCGGCGGAAAGACGGCACTTACATCCGTTTTGACGATAACGCCGCCGTGCTCATTAACGACGCGGGCGAGCCGGTCGGTACGCGCGTTTTCGGGCCGGTGGCCCGCGAGCTGCGCGACAAGAAATTCACCAAAATCGTCTCGCTGGCTCCGGAAGTGTGGTAGCGATGAGAGAACGGCAAAAAATCGCGCCGATCGGCATCCGCCACGGCGACACGGTAAAAGTGATGTCCGGCCGCTCGAAGGGCAAAACCGGCAAGGTGCTGGGCGTCGATCCGGTGAAGGGAACGGTCACCGTCGAGCGGGCCAACATCATAAAGAGGCATACTCGCGCGAATCCCTCGAAGAACGTGCGCGGCGGCATCATCGATAAGGAAGGTCCCATTCACGTTTCCAACGTGATGTTGATCTGCTCCGCCTGCGGAAAGCATACCCGCGCGGGGCATACCACTCTGCCGGACGGAACCAAGGTGCGCGTGTGCCGCCGGTGCAATCAGACGTTTGAGCACTAGAAGCCGAGGCTGACGAAAACATCATGAGCCGTTTGCATGATCGATATCGAAAAGAAGTCGTTCCAGCGCTCACCAAGCGCTTCGGATACACGAACACGATGGCCGTGCCGCGCGTTTCGAAAGTGACGCTGAACATCGGCCTCGGCGAGGCCAGCGCCAACGTGAAGCTGCTGGATACGGCCGCGTCGGAGCTTGGCCAGATCGCCGGGCAAAAGCCGGTGATCACTCGCGCCAAGAAGTCCATTGCCAATTTCAAGGTCCGCAAGGGCATGCCCATCGGCTGCATGGTCACGTTGCGCGGCGAGCAGATGTACGAGTTTCTCGATCGCATGACCAGCGTCGTGCTGCCCCGTGTGCGCGACTTCAAGGGGCTGCCGCCGAATTCCTTCGACGGCCGCGGCAACTACACCCTGGGCCTGCGCGACCAATTGGTGTTTCCGGAAATCGATTACACGCGCGTGGACAAAATCAAGGGAATGAACATCACCATCACCACCACGGCCCGCAATGACGAGGAAGGCCGCGAGCTGCTCAAGCTGCTCGGCGTGCCGTTCCGGCAATAGCGGGCGGGCGTAAGGAGATCGAACGAGTATGGCTCGAACCAGTCAATTCGCGAAGGCGCGGCGCAAGCTCAAATACAAGATCCGCGAGCGCAACCGCTGCCGCGTCTGCGGACGCGCCCGCGGCTTCCTGCGCAAGTTCGAAATGTGCCGCATCTGCTTCCGCGGCATGGCGCTCAAGGGAGAAATTCCCGGCGTGGTGAAGGCCAGCTGGTAACCATGGACGCCATGCGGAACCACGCCATAAGGGATAAAGAATGACCACCGATCCGATCGCAGATTTTCTCACGCGCATTCGCAATGGCGCCCGCGCGCGGCATCCGCGCGTCGACGTGCCGTCGTCGAACCTGAAAGTCGAAATCGCGCGCATTTTGAAGGATGAAGGCTATCTCGCGAATTTCAAGGTCGTCGAGGAAAAGGGCAAGCGCACGCTGCGCGTTTTCCTGCGCTACACCTCCGACCGCCGCAGTGTGATCACCGACCTGCGCCGTGTGTCCAAGCCTGGCGCGCGCCGTTACACCGGCAAAACCGGCATCCGTCAGGTGATGGGCGGCATGGGCGTCTCCATCATGTCCACGCCGCGCGGCTTGATGACCGGGCAGTCGGCGCGCAAGGAAGGTCTCGGCGGCGAAGTTCTGTGTGAGGTCTGGTAAAGCGCAGTTTGGCAAGAGTTCCGTGAACGAAGGGCTTTTAGGCCAGCGAAAGGTTTTAGGCGAATGTCGCGAATTGGAAACAAAATCATCCCGGTGCCCTCGGCCGTAAAGGTCCAGATCAAGGAAACCGCCGTGGACGTTCAAGGTCCCAAGGGCAAGCTTTCGATCGAACTGCCGCGCGGAATCCGCTTCGAGCAGAAGGACGGCACGCTCGTCGCCACGCGCCAGAATGACGATCAGCGCGCTCTGCACGGCCTTGCTCGGGCTCTCGTGGCCAACGCCGTTACCGGCGTCACCCAGGGCTTTAAAAAAGAGCTCGATATCGTTGGCGTTGGTTACCGCGCCGAAGTCAAGGGCAAGAACGTCGTTCTAGCGCTGGGCTTTTCGCATCCGATCGAATTTCCGATTCCAGAAGGCATTCAAATCGCCGTCGAAAAGCAGACGCATGTCACCGTCACCGGCGCGAACAAAAATCAAGTGGGCCAAGTCGCCGCGAATCTTCGCGCGCTGCGCCCGCCCGATCCGTACAAGCAGAAGGGTATTCGCATCAGCGGCGAGCGCCTGAAGAAGAAGGCCGGAAAAGCGGGCGCCAAAGCAGCGGCCGGTTAAACCGGATCGCGCAAGATTTTAGGTGGCAGCGCGGGCTTTTGCCGCGCCTTCGATGGAACAAGAAAGCGGGGCTTCAACCCCGCCAGCTTTGGGAGGAGCAGCGTGGCCATTTCGGTTCGAAGACTTTCGCGCGAGGCGCACCGCCAGCGCGTCCACGTGCGCATGCGCAAGCGCATCGCCGGCACTGCGGAGCGTCCGCGCCTTTGCGTGCACCGCTCCACGCGCCACATCCGCGCGCAGGTCATCGACGATGCTTCGGCGCGTACCATCGTCTCGGCCAGCTCGCTCGATAAGGACGTCCGCGCGCAAATTAAGGGAGGCGGCAATGTCGCCGCTTCCAAAGTAGTCGGAAAAATCGTCGCCGAACGCGCCCGCGCCAAGGGCATTGAGAACGTCGTGTTCGACCGCGGCGGCTATCAATATCACGGCCGCGTGCAGGCGCTGGCGGAGGCGGCCCGGGAGGCGGGCCTGAAGTTCTGAAAATTATGCCGAAACAAGAGCTCAAGGATACGTTGTCCGTTCGCCGGCCGGTCGAAGCAAACCAGGCCAGCTTGAAGGACCAGGTGGTTTCCATCAACCGCGTCACGAAAGTCGTGAAGGGCGGCAAGAATCTCAGCTTCTCCGCGCTCGTCGTCGTGGGCGATCAGAGCGGCCATGCCGGATTTGGCATGGGCAAGGCTCGCGAAGTGCCCATGGCTATTCGCAAAGCCATCGAGCAGGCCAAGAAGAACATGGTCAAGCTCAACCTGCGCGGCTCCACGATCCCGCACCAGGTGGTCGGCTACTACGGTTCCGGGCAGGTGCTGCTCAAACCCGCCCCCGAGGGCACTGGCGTGATCGCCGGCGGCCCGGTCCGCGCGGTGATGGAAGTCGCCGGGATTCAGAACGTGCTCACGAAGTCGATTGGCACGTCGAATCCGCACAACGTCATCAAAGCCACTTTTGACGCGCTGCTGCACCTGAAGAACGCTTCGCTGGTGGCGGAATCGCGCGGCAAGGTTGCCGCGGAGGAGGCTGCGGCGTCCTGAGCCGCCATCTAGCGATTTATGGCCACGTCCAAAAAACAATCGGGCACGGTGAAAATTAAGTGGGTGCGCAGCTTTATCGGCTGCCCGCGCGGCATGCGTCAGGCCATTCGCGGCCTCGGCTTTCGCCGCATGAATCAGGTGGTTGAGCGGCAGGATACGTCGGCGATTCGCGGCATGATCGCCAAAGTTCACCACCTTGTCGAAATCCAGAAATAGCGGGGAATCCATGGAACCGACACTTTCGAATTTGAAACCGCCGCGCGGCTCGCGCCATCGCAAGGTGCGCGTCGGGCGCGGCATGGGCTCGAAGATGGGCAAGACCTCGGGAGCCGGAAATAAGGGCCAGCAGTCCCGCCGCGGCTATTCGCGGCGCGCCGGTTTCGAGGGCGGCCAAATGCCGTTGCACCGCCGCTTGCCCAAGCGGGGTTTTACCAGCCCGTTTCCGAAATCCTTTGCCGTGGTCAACGTCGAAAGCCTCAACGCTTTCGGCGCGGGCGGCACGGTGACGCCCGAATCGCTTGCCGGCCGAGGCTTGATCCGCGCCACGCGCGACGGCGTCAAGATTCTCGGTGACGGTGAGTTGAAAGTCGCATTGACCGTGCGCGCGCACGCCTTCAGCAAGTCCGCTCGGGAAAAAATCGCGAGCGCCGGAGGGAAGGTCGAAGTAATCGCATGAGAAAGTTAGTCGACGCGATCCGCAACATCTTTATCACGCCGGACCTGCGCAATCGTGTGCTCTTCACGCTTGGCGTTCTGGCCGTGTATCGCCTCGGCGCGTTCATTCCCACTCCTGGTATCAACACCACGCTCCTGGGCCAGCTCTTTCAAGAGAGCAGGGGCTCCGTGCTGGGCTTAATCGACCTGTTCAGCGGCGGCAACTTGCGCCGCTTGACCATTTTCGCCCTCGGAATCATGCCGTACATCACCGCCGCGATCATTTTCGAGTTGCTCGTGGTGGTCTGGCCCTATCTGGAGCGCCTGCAAAAAGAGGGCGAACTTGGCCGCCGCAAGATCACGCAATATACGCGCTATCTCACCATCGTTCTGAGTTTGTTCCAGTCCTTCACCATCGCCCTCACCCTGGAGCGGCAGAGCCAGAACGGCCAATCGCTCGTCTATCACCCCGGCATTGCGTTCATCCTGATGACCATGCTCACGCTCACCACTGGTTCCGCTTTCATCATGTGGCTGGGCGAACAGATTAGCGACCGCGGCATCGGCAACGGCATGTCGCTCATCATCTTTGCCGGAATCGTGGTCGGGTTGCCGAGCGCCGTGGGCGATCTTTGGAACAAGGCGGAAACGAGGCAGTGGGGGTCGTTCACGCCGATCACCATGCTGCTGATATTTGTCCTGATGGCCGCTGTGGTGTACTTCATCGTTTTCGTTGAGAGCGGGCAGCGGCGCATTCCCGTGCAGTACGCCAAGCGCGTCGTGGGTCGCCGCGTCATGGGCGGCCAATCCACCCACATGCCGCTCAAAGTCAACGCGGGCGGCGTTATTCCGGTCATTTTCGCCTCGTCGATTCTTGCGTTCCCGCAGACGCTGCGGCAGTTGCCCGCCGTGCAGAACAGCAAATGGCTCAGCAGCATGTTGTTCAGCATCCAGCACGGCGAACCGCTCTATGCGGTGCTGTTCGTGCTGGGAATTATCTTCTTTTGCTTCTTTTACGTGTCGATTATTTTTAACCCCAACGAAGCTGCGGACAACATGCGCAAGTACGGCGGGTTCA
>JASHPG010000144.1 GCA_030038275.1 Candidatus Acidiferrales bacterium
CGATTCGGAAGATTGCACCGCGTCACTGATGGCCGAGGGAGAACTCTACGAGGAAATGGGGCGCCTCTACGACGCGAAGTATTTCAACGATGCCATTGGCGCATACGAATTTCTGCTGAAGCAGTATCCCGGCAGCCGCTATCGCGGATCGGCGTTGCTGGCGATCGCCGGCGTGCAAAAGGATGATTTGCACAGCCCGCAGGACGCAAAAGCGACGTACAAGCAATATCTGAAGCTTTTCCCTCATTCGGAGAAAGAGCGCGAAGTGCTCGCGGACTTGCGCGAGGTGACGAGCGCCGCGGCCAGACAGCCGGAGCAACTGGGCCGAGCGACCGACGTCGCCGATCAATTGCCGGAATTGCGGGGGCAGCGAGTGGAACCGCAGGCGTCGGACAGTAATCCCGCGGACGTGACCAGCATCCGCACTTGGAACGCGGCGAACGCGACGCGAATCATCGTAGGGTTGAACGATACGATCCGATACACGGCGGCGCGAATTTCATCGCCAGACCGGATTTACTTCGATCTCTACAAGGCGGACCTAAGCCCGAAATTCGCGAGTAGCGTGCCGGATATTACCACCGGATTGCTGAAATCGGTGCGCGTGGCGCAGAACCGGCAGGGCGTGGTGCGAATCGTCCTGGACGTGAACGGGGCGAAGGATTATTCGGCTTATTTACTGGGACAGCCTTACCGGCTGGTGATTGAAGTTCGCGGCCCGGGTGCGGACGCGAATAAGGACGTAGCGCGCAATACCGTGGCGCCAAAGCTTCCGGATGACGACATGGCCAGGTCCTTGAAGGCTCCCGCAGGGGCGGCGGCAACGGCCGATGAAATGGTTGCCGTGAACGCGCGCGGCCCGCAGCCGGCGAAGGATGCGGGCGGGGACGCAACGGTCGCCGTGGAAACCGCGCCAGCGCGACGCTCTCCATTCGGTGCGCCAGCAACGGCTGATGCGCAGCCAGCCTCGGCTGCGACGCCAGCGCCTCCACCGACGCGAGACGGGCAAAGATCGCTCGCGAGGGTGCTGGGATTAAAAGTGCGGCGCATCGTGATCGATCCCGGGCACGGCGGACACGACACGGGAACGATCGGTCCTCATGGGCTGGAGGAAAAAGACGTCTGCCTGGACGTGGCGCTGCGGCTCGGGCGCATTATCGAGCAGCATTTGCCTGGCGCGCAGGTGATTTACACGCGCAAGGCGGACGTCTTTGTTCCGCTGCAGCAGCGGACGGCGATTGCCAATCAAGCGCACGCGGACTTGTTCATTTCGATCCACGCGAATTCGAGTCCCGATCCGGGCGCGCGCGGGGTGGAAACCTATTACCTGAATTTCGCCACGTCGCCGGAGGCAATGGCCGTGGCGGCGCGCGAAAACGCCACTTCGGAAGAAACCGAGCACGATCTGCCTGACCTGCTGAAAAAGATCGCGCGCAACGACAAAATCGAAGAATCGAAGGAACTCGCCCAGGACGTTCAGAGCGCACTTTCGGCGCGGCTCGAACTCGTCAGCCGCAACGAGCGAAACCGCGGCGTGAAAAAGGCTCCGTTCGTGGTGCTGATTGGGGCCAATATGCCGTCGGTACTCGCGGAAATTTCGTTTCTGAGCAACCCCGTGGACGAACGCATGCTGCGCAGTCCCGCTCAGCGGGAGCGTATCGCGATGGGGCTCTATCGCGGCGTCGCAGCGTACCTGAAAAGCATGAACAGCCTGACCTACGATCAGAAGGTTGCATCCGCCCGCCAATCGCAATCCATGATTCCCCTTGAGGCGGCCGCCGCGGCAGTAGCATCCGCCGGGAACCCAAAGTAAAATAACGGTATCTAATCCCCAGGGTGTTTGTAATGCGTCGAATAACCATTTTCCTCTCAAGCATGTTTTGCCTGGCGGGCATCGCAGTGGCCGCCCAGCAGATTCTGCCGGCGTCGTTTGGCGGATGGACCGGGACATTGCAGCCGGGACTTTCGGCCGCTGCCGTCAATTCGTCGGACCGCCAGGCCGGGATTTCGGCGCAGCAGGAATCGTCCGCGCTTGCGGAGTATGGTTTCGTGGCAGGCGAAAACGGGACGTACAAAAAAGGCGCGGAATCATTGCAGGTGGATGTCTATCGAATGAAGGACCCGAGCGGCGCTTACGGGCTTTTGACGTATCTGCGCCGGGCTGACATGCCGCACGGAGATCTTGGGAAGCATTCGTTCCTCTCCGGGAACGAAGCGCTGATGCTGGCGGGCAATGTGGTAGTGGACGTACGCGGCCAAAATTTGCGGCGAAACGAAGCGGATCTGAAAGCTTTGCTACAGCGGGTTTCCGCACATGCGGAAATGGGAGCGCTGCCGACGCTGCAACAGGAATTGCCGGCGAAACAATTGATTCCCGGCACGGACAAATACCTGCTCGGTCCGGAGACGTTAAATCAGTTTTTCCCGGTCGCATTGGGAAACTCGGTGGGATTTTCCACCGGCGCGGAAGCGGAGGTGGCGCGTTATCGATCCGGTCCAGGAGAAGCGACGCTGCTGCTCGTGGATTTGCCAACGCCGCAGCTCGCAATCCAGACGCTCAACGAATTGGCCGGGAAGTTTGACGTGAATGGATCGAATCCCGGCGCGGGGCAGACTCTTTACGCGAAGCGCATTATAACCACACTCGCGATCGTGGTGGCGCCGGACGATGCGCAAGGGCATGCGTTGCTCAATGACGTTCAGTCGGGCGAAGTGCTTACGTGGAACGAACCGGCTCCGAAGGGCAAGCAGGCCGATATCTACACGATTGTGATCGGGACGATCGTTGGCACGGGCGCCATTTGCGCGTTTTCGATTATTGCGGGGCTGGCCTTCGGCGGTTTCCGGCTTGCGGTGAAGCGGGCGTTGCCGGGAAAAGTGTTCGATCGCGCCAAGCACATGGAAGTGATACAGCTTGGACTTTCCAGCAAACCGATTAACCCCGACGACTTCTACGACCGTAGCGGGCCGAGGATCAAACTCGGCGAGCTGGAGAAGAATCTTCCCGAGAGAACGGCCCTTCGCCTATTCCGCTGATAGGAAAGCGCTTAAAGTCCAATAGATTTTCGGGGTTTCGTGCTTGACTTCGAGTTAGGCACTTACTAGACTGCGCTTGAGGAAAGGTTTCTGTGGCCATCCGCGCATTGGCCGTAGAGCTTTCTCCCTGAAGGCCCGCTGCAAAGTGGGCCTTCTTTATTTTAGGGTGCCGTTCCGCAACCGTCGTAATTCCCACTACATAGCAGCATCGGCTTGAATCTGCTCGGTGGCAGCCACTGAAGCGGACGCCTCAGGAGCCACATGAGCAGACGCCGGTGAGCGCAGACGAAAGCCGCCAAAATATGTCTGCGCCAGGGACATCACGCCCGTGTACAGATAACCCCAAACGAACAAGATGAAAAAGGGGACGGTGGCGATGTTTGTGTTTTGGATGGCGTAGAGAACGGCGGCCGCGAAGTACAGGCCCAGCGCGACTTCAAGGAAGGGCATCAGGCCAGGACGCTTGCGATAGCTTTTCTTTGTCCACGCATTTGCCTTCTGGCCGCTGGCCCGCCCCGGCGGGCAAGCTTCCACGCGATATTTAGGCGTGCGGACGAACTCGGATTTCACGCCGCAGATTGCTTCGATCACTGCCAGAGCGTTTTTAACGGACAGGCCTATACCGACGGCCATCACCACCGGCAAATACCAGAAGGTGCGCTTCCATGTTTTCGGATAGAGCGCGTGCTCCGCAGCCAGATAGAAAGAGGAAATCGAGCAGCTCGACGCGACGAAGAGCGGAAAGTCGATCAGCATCACCTGGAACCAGCCTTGATAAAAGCGCACGATCATGGCGGGCAGCAAGATGATCGAAAGAAAAACCATCAGCGGATAGCTGATGTTGGCGGTGAGGTGGAAAAAGGCTTCGGCTTTGCGCGCGGGAGGCTCGTCAGACCGCATCACGCGCGGCAGAACTTTTCTCGCCGTCTGCATCAGACCCTTGGCCCAGCGCGCCTGCTGCGATTTGAAGGCGTTCATTTCCACGGGCAGCTCGGAGGGGCAATCGACTTCGGGCAGATAGAGGAAACGCCAGCCGCGCAATTGCGCCCGATAGGATAGGTCGGTGTCCTCGGTAAGCGTGTCGTGCTGCCAGCCGCCGGCGTCGTCGATGGCCGCGCGGCGCCAGATGCCGGCCGTGCCGTTGAAATTGAAGAAGAGGCCGGTGCGGTAGCGGGACGAGTGCTCGATGGCAAAGTGGCCGTCGAGCAGAATGGCCTCAACTTCAGTTAGGACCGAATAATTGCGATTGATGTAGCTCCAACGAGTCTGGACCATCGCCAGCTTCCGGTCCGTGAAGTAGGGAACTGTGCGGCGGAGAAAGTCCGCTGGCGGAATAAAGTCGGCATCGAAGATGGCGACGAATTCGCCGCTGGCGACTTTCAGCCCTTCGTGCAGCGCGCCGGCCTTGAAGCCTTCGCGGTTCGTGCGGTGAATGTAGCTGATCGGCACGCCGAGGGCGCGCTGGCGCTCGACGCAATCGCGAGCGACTTGCCGCGTTTCGTCCGTGGAATCGTCAAGAACCTGAATATCGAGCAGTTCCCGGGGATAGTCGAATTGCGCGACGGCGTCGATAAGGCGCTCGATCACGTAGCGCTCGTTGTAGATGGGAAGCTGGACGGTCACTTTCGGCCATTCGCTGATTTCTGGAGGCGGCGGCGCGACGTTCTTGCGGTTCTTGAAGAAATTGTAAACCAGGGTGTAGCGATGAATGCCGTAAACCGAGAGGATCACCATCACGAAGAAGTACGGGAGCATGATGGCCAGATCGAAAGCGTTCGCTTGATACAGGCCGCGGAAAGTGGGATCGGTGATCTGGTGCCAGTAACGAGTGAGCGGGCTCCATTGGAGCAACGCCAGAGCGGCCATGCTATGAGGGGCGGTCAACACTTTCTTGCTTTCGTGCCCGCTTTCGAGCCGGACTGCCGGGTGAGTCCGCGAGATAGGTGAACCAAGGCGTAATTATACGGCGCAAGGTGCAAGTGTCAATGATTGCGTAGGGATGGAGGGGCTTTGAATCTGAGATATGCGCCGATTCGAATTCGCTGCGAATCTGTTGAAACTTGACTTCGACGACTGGCGCTATATACTGCGAACTTCCCATTTTCAGATCACATTAACAGCGACCAGCGGCTATTGGACCGCATAGCGCCTGTTTGCGCGCAGGGCTGCGGCCTGGCCAAGGTGCGTTGTGCCGTTCGATGCTATCGGCGTTTGATAGGCGCGCGCTCCGGGACATAACAAGCAGAAATGGAGGATGCGAATGAACGTCGCAGCTAGTGGAGCAAAAGGACAGGAATCGTGGGCGACTGTGGAAGAGCTTTGCGACAGGTATTTGGGCGGACGGCCATCGGAGCAAACGCTGAGCGTTCTGAGGAATGTTGAGCGGCAACGGCCGGAAGTTCGGGAGTTCACCGAGCGCGGTTTCCGTTTGATGGGACTTTCTAAATTCAACGCCAAGGACATTTCGCCGGTGGTGGCGCGGTTTTTCTCGATGCTGGCGCCGGCGATTTTGCCGGGCGCGTGGGGCGGAATGGTGCCGCCGATCACGGTGGCTGGGCGGCACAAAAAAATTGACGATTATCTGCGGAATAACGCGTGGGCGAAGTTCGAGCCGGGAACCGTGCTGCTGGATGTGGGTTGCGGTTTCCCTCCACAGACTTCGATGGATGCGGCGGATGCGTTTCCGGATTGGCAAATCGTGGGAGCAGACCCGGCGTGCGATCAATATTTGGTTTACGACGAGAACGGGAATTACGCGTCGATCAGTCAAGAGGGCAGTCAAACGGGCGATGCAAGCCCGCGCGTGCGGTACTTTCAAGCGGTGCGGCCGCAATATTTCTTCGAGCTTTTTGGCGACCGCGACGCAACGATACGCAAATTCGAGCAGGCGTTTGAGCGATTGGCGGCGGAGCTTCCGGCGGATGAGGGAGTGATCGCGTCCGTGGAGCGCGACGGGATGTGGTTAGTGCGGCATCCGCTGAAGCAATATGAGAGGCCGAACCTGAAGTTCGTGCGGGCGGGTTTTGGCTCGGAAGATGTGCCGCGAGCGGACGTGGTGCGCGCGTTCAACGTGCTGCTTTACTACGACGCGGCGTTTCGCGCGAAGGCAGAGGAGTGGGCGGCGAAGGTTCTGCGTCCTGGCGGGCTTTTCATTTGCGGGCGGGACGATGCGGGGTCGTTGAACGCGCACTATACGGTGTATCGGAACGAGGGCGGGCGGCTGGCGGAGAAAGAGTTTGCGTTTGGAGTGGAACTGGTGCGGCAGCCGGGTTGGTACGCGCTTCACGATGGAGAGCATGAGACATGGCGGCTGGCGGAGTTAATCGGCGTGCTGCGGTCCGACCGCGATTTCTTGCGCGATTACGACGCGCGGCTGGACGCTCTGCTGGCGGAAAACAAGTTTTCGCTTCGCGACGAAAACGGATGCGCGATCGATCATCCCGATGCGGGCGACCTAACACAGCGTCTTCCCGCGTATTTTGCAATTACCGACGCGATCGAGAAGGAGTTTACGGACCGGGCTGTGGTGGCGCTCACGCAGGCGGGCATCAATGCGTGGCGGAATCGTGTCGGGCACGTCGCGGTTAGTCCGAAGCGCGGCGGGTAGATCCGGGTGCGGGGCGGCATCCGCGCGACGGACTTCGCTTTCTCGCGAGTTCGCCGAAGTTTCCTAATTGTAGCTGCACGGGCTTGCCGAGCCGAAGCCGTGGGCGGAGCACCATGACCTGTTTGTATTACAGATGCGCCTTGGCGAATGCGCGGCCTGATCCAGATTTTAGATACTTCTCGAAGGCGAACGCGCGAGCTGCATCACTAAACGCGACGTAGCTCTTGACGCGCCAGGGCCGGTATTTGCTCGTGTGGGTTACCGCGCCGGAATTGTGCGCGGAAAGCCGAGCCTTCAAATCGTCGGTGATGCCGGAATAAAAGCGATCGGGCTCCGTGAAACTTTGCAGGATGTAAACATATTTCATAGGGGTCCGCCTTCGCTGACGCTACGGCGCGACAGCCTTCGCCTTCCTGTGAGTTTGCCGAGGCCTCTTAATTGTAGCTGCACGGGCTTGCCGAGCCGAAGCCCGCCGCAGCGGGGCGAAGGCTGGTGGGGCTGGGGAGAGTCGAACTCCCGACACGCAGTTTAGGAAACTGCTGCTCTATCCATCTGAGCTACAGCCCCGGAGCAATACGCTAGATTTTATATGCGAACGCGCGAATTGCGAGGGACATTCGCGCCGAAACATCAAGGCGATAAGGCAGCGCAATCAGGAAAATACCCGGTGCCGGCGATAGTGTGGAAAAGTGGCTCGCCACTACGCCCTCGGTGCTATCCTACGCAGGTGCTTTAGCTCACCGGGTGCGTCAAGGGAAGTTCTCCTCGTCCTGCGCTTTGGTGATTTAGTTTCAACGTCTCGGTTTGGCAAACGTTCGAGATTCAGCGGACGGCGTCAAGCCAGGCACGCGGCAAGAAATGCCCAGCCGCGGCTCCAGCGAATTTGCCCGAAGCGAGGCCGCCCGCAGCCGGTAGTTGCAGCTGTGATTCTTGCCGAGAAGACAGATTGGCGATCGAGCCGAGCGTAGCTTTGCTCTCATGCCCTGGATTTGGCTCGATTGCCGTCGGGTACAACTTGAAACCCGGTTCCAGTGAGGAATTGCCTTGCGACTCGGCCTACGGCTAATTCTATTGCTGGTGGTCGGGGTCACCGTGGTTACGTTTCTGGTGGCCCGCAGTCAGGTCCGCGCTGAAAAGCAAGGGCTTCGCGACGACCTCCAGAGGCGATCGGAAATCCTCGCTGAAAGTTTGCAGGAATTGGTCGAGCCGGCGCTCGGCCAGCGCTCGCATCGCGAACTGCGGCGCATCGTGGAGCGCTTCGGCAATCGCGAGCGGCTAGCGGGCGTGGCCATCTACGACCTCGACGGCAAAGTCATCGCCGAGAGTCCAGGACTATCCGAGCGGCTCGATCCTCCCGCGCCGCCGCTGGCGCAAATCAAGAACGATGAGTCGTCGGGGAAGTTCGTGGAACTCGCGGGTGCTCCCATGCACGCGTATTACGTCCCGCTGCACAACAACGGCCAAGTGGCTGGCGCGCTCGCGGTGTTCGATGACGCCGCGTACATCTACCAGGAAGGCGACCGCATTTGGCGCGAGACGATGTGGCACGTGGTTGCGGAAGTGCTGCTGATCGTCTTCGTGACCGTGCTGATCATTCGCTCGACGATCGTTGTACCAATTTCCAAAACGACGCAGTGGGTCAGGCAGCTGCGGTTCGGGAAAGGGAAAATTCCGCCGCGGCCCAGGCTGCCGGACGAGGATATTTTGGCGCCGCTTTCGGCCGAGGTGATGAATTTAGCGCGCAGCCTGGCCGAAGCTCGCGCGGCTGCCGAGGAGGAAGCGCGTCTGCGAGAATCGGGCGAGGCTGTTTGGACGGCGGAACGTCTCCGCCTCGCGATCCGCAGCCGGACGGAGCAGAAGTCTCTGTTTGTGGTTTCCAACCGCGAACCGTATTCGCACGTTTACGGCACGAAAGGAATCGAGCTGCAAGTCCCGGCGAGCGGCCTGGTAACGGCGCTTGAGCCCGTGCTGCGCGCGTGTGACGGCACGTGGATCGCGTCCGGCTCGGGCAGCGCCGATCGCGAAACCGTGGATAAAAATGAGCGCATACGAGTGCCCCCCGACAACCCCGAGTACACGCTGCGGCGCGTGTGGCTCCCTAAGAAAATCGAAGACGGTTACTACTACGGATTCGCGAATGAAGGTCTGTGGCCTCTCTGCCACATAGCGCATGCGCGCCCCGTGTTCCGCGCCAGCGACTGGGAAGCATACCAGGCGGCCAACCAGAAATTCGCCGATGCGGCCCTTGAGGAAATGGAGCAAACAAGCCAGCCATTGTTGCTGGTGCAGGATTATCATTTCGCGCTGCTGCCGCGAATGATCAAGCAGCGGCGCCCGGAAGTTCGCGTGGCGATTTTCTGGCATATTCCGTGGCCGAATCCGGAAGCGTTTGGAATATGTCCCTGGCGCAGGGAATTGCTCGACGGCCTGCTAGGCGCGGACATGATCGGCTTCCACACGCAAGCGCACTGCAACAATTTCCTGGAGACCGCGGACCAGACCCTCCAGTCGAGAATCGAATGGGAGCGCTTCGCCGTCAGGCGCAACGACCATTCGACAATCGTCCGGCCGTTTCCAATCAGCGTGGACATGCGCGACGGCGTGTTCGCGCGCGAAACGGATTCGCCGTACTTATTGCGCGCGAAGCTTTTGAAGCAACTGGGCATCTCCGCGCAATTCCTGGGTGTGGGCGTCGATCGCATCGATTACACCAAGGGGCTTTTGGAGCGCTTTCGCGGCGTGGAGCACTTCATCGAGAAGCATCCTTCGTACCGGGGAAAATTCACGTTCGTGCAAATCGGCGCGCCCAGCCGGACGAGAATCGATCGCTATCAGCAATTCCTGCAAGATGTGGAAGGGGAAGCGGCGCGCATCAACGCGCGTTTTCAGACGCCGCAGTGGCGGCCGATCGTCATGCTCACGCGGCACCACAGCCACGAGGAGATTTTGCCCTATTACCGCGCGGCCGATTTGTGCCTGGTCACTTCCTTGCACGACGGGATGAATCTGGTTGCCAAGGAGTTCGTCGCCGCGCGCGACGACGAAGAAGGAGCGCTCATATTGAGCCAGTTCACCGGCGCGAGCCGCGAGTTGCGCGACGCGTTGATCGTCAACCCCTACGACACCGAGCAACTGAGCGAAGCCATCCGCCAGGCCTTGGAAATGGATTCCGACGAGCGGCACGAGCGCATGCACCGCATGCGGCGAACCGTCCGCGAAAAGAACATTTACCGCTGGGCCGGCACGCTGATCACCGAGCTGGCGGAAATTCGCGTGGAGGAGCCAGATTTCGCGGCGCAGCGCCCGCGTTGATCCGGAGTACGAGTACGATCGATGTGCCGCTAGTGGTTTGCGGGCGCGGCTGCTGGCTGGCGATGGAACGCGATCTCCGCGATTTGCTCCTGCCCGCTAGCCGGCACGATTTCGAATCTTTCGATGAACGTGTCGGCGCCGGTTCGCTTCATCACCCAGCTTCTCGGCTGCCCATCGTTCGCGTTCTCGAAATCGATCGATTTCGAGTCGATGCTTTGCAGATCGAGCAGAGCGGGCGCTGATTTTTCCCAGGCCGTTAACGACGGCGTGAAATGCCGGACGCGCAGTTCGACGCCGTGAGACGTGGAAACGATCGTATATAGCTCGATCACCAGCGTCCGCGCGTTCTCCGAAACCTGGAAGACGCCCACCATCGTTCCTGATTGCGCGGGAAGCCATACCTGCTGCGCGAGCCGCGGCCCCCACTGTCCTTGCCATGAGCCTGTGAGCCACCCGAGTTGCGCGAATATCGCTTTCGATGTTTCCGTCACTGGCTTTGCCGCGGGAACTTTCGCCCGCGCTTGAGGCGCTCCCCAGGCGGCGAACTGTTGGGCGCCAACCGGCGTAGCGAGTGCGGCCATGGAAAACACCAGGGCCGACCGCAGAATCGTCCTTGCGAGGGCTCGTGCCATCGCCATGCGCGTCATCGGAACTCTCCCGCGAAGCTCAGAAAAAAGCCTACCGTAGTGTACTAGAGGCGGGGTAAAAACCGCTCTGGAAGTGGCGTACCGAGTCGCAGTTTGCCTTTTATGTCGATCGCGATACCAGCAACCAAAGTTCAGAAGGAGGTGCGAACGGAAGCCGCATTCCCGAAACGTATGCCCCGAAGTGCATCCCATTCGCGCGCCTGTGCGTCGTACCTATTGCGGCAAGGGTGGCGTAGTCCGGGGGATTGCTTTGACCCCCTCAAACGGCTATACGATAATGGTACGTCTTCAGTTCAAAATGAAAACCAAACTCATCGTTGCGTTATTTGTGCTGGCCTTCAGTTCGCCGCTGGCATTCGCGAAAACACGGCAGGCGCAGCAGAAGGACGCTGGCCCAGCAGCGGCATCGGCGCCCGCCAATACGGCTGCCGTGAATTCCAGGGAAGCCGATCTCTACTACGACGTGATGATGGGCCACCTGCAAGAGCTGCGGTTCGAAGATAGCGGCAGCGCGGATGCGGCCGATTCGTCCATCGGCTATTACAAAAAGGCTTTGCAGATCGCTCCGCACGCGTCGGTAATTTTGGAGCGCCTTGCGGAAATTGACGCGAAATCGCAGCACACCTCCGACGCTATCGCCGCGGCCCAGGAAGCTTTGCAGTCTGATCCTAGCGATGTGGACGCGCACCGCTTGTTGGCGCGGATTTACGTCCGCGCGTTGAGCGATCAGGCCGTCGGCGCCGCGCAACAGGACGATTTGACCAAAGCCGTCCAGCAGTTTGAGGCCGTATTGCAATTGGCGCCCAATGATACGTACTCGGCCCTGTGGCTTGCGCGCCTATACGGTTTTGAAAATCAGCCGGATCAGGCGGAGAAGGTGCTGCGCGGAGTGCTTCAGCGGGACTCGGAAAACGAGCCCGCGCTTGAACAACTGAGCCAGCTGCTGATCGACGAAGGCCGCGCGCAGGATGCCATTTCGCTGCTGACCAAGGCGGCGGACGAAGCTTCCTCGCCCGATTTGTTCGGGGTTTTGGGAGACGCGTACTCGCACGCGCACGACTTTGCCAAAGCGGAGGACGCTTACCGCAAAGCCATCGAGGGCGATCCCAGCGACGCGAGTCATCGCCATGGACTCGCGCAGGCGCTGATGGCGCAGCAGAAGTACGCCGAGGCGCTGGCGCAATTCAAAAAGCTCACCGAGCTTGAGCCCAATTCCGCCGACAACTACTTGCGCATGGCCGAGTTGCAGCGCCGACTTGGGCAATACGACCAGGCGCAGGATAGCCTGAACCACGCGCAGCAGCTCGCGCCCGGCAGCATCGAAGTGGTTTACCATCAGGCGCTGCTCGACGAAGACCAGAATCATTTCGACCAGGCGGCGAAGCTTTTTTCAGACGCTATCGCCTCGCTCAAGGCGCAGAACGGCCAGCAGAACGCGACCGCGCTGGTGACGCTTTACGGGTTGCTGGGCCAAGCGTACGCGCGAGGGCGTAATTATCCGGCCGCGATCGATACGTTTCAGGATATGAGCAAGCTCGGCCCTCAAGCGGCCACTCAAGCGCGGCTGATGCTGATTGATACGTACCGCGCCGACCACCAAATCGACAAGGCCATCGACGAAGCCAAGCAGGGCTTGGCTCAGAACCCGAAGAACGCGGACCTGACCGTCCGGCTCGCGATGCTGTATGGCGACAAGTCCGACACTGTTGCGGCCACCGAACTCCTGCGCGGTTTGCTCAAGGGCGACGATTCGGACCAGCCGATTTATCTCTATATGGCGCAAGTTCAGGAGAGCGGCAAAAAATTTGCGGACGCCGAACACTCGGCGGAAAGGGCCGAGCAATTGGCCCACGAGTCTGCCGATAAGCAATCTGCCTGGCTCGTCCTTGCGGATATTTATTCACGCCAGAAAAAGTACGATCAGGCGGAAGCGCAATATCGCCGCGTGCTCGACGCAAACCCCGAGAACGCCGAGGGGTTGAACGACTACGGATACATGCTGGCCGACCGCGGCGTGCGCATTCCAGAGGCGACCGAGATGATCCAGCGCGCGCTGAAAGTTGACCCCAACAACGGCGCGTTCCTCGATAGCTTAGGTTGGGCCTACTTCAAGCAAGACCGGCTTACAGAAGCGGAACAGTGTTTGCAGAAAGCGATCGAGCGGCAAGGCAACGATCCCACGATTCTCGGCCACCTCGGCGATGTCTATCTGAAATTGGGCCAAAATCAGCAGGCGGCGCAAACCTTTGAACGCGCTCTGGCGCAATGGCAGAAAGCTGCTCCAGCGGATTACGAACCGGCGAAAGTGAACGAGCTCGATTCGCAGCTCAAGAGGCTGAAGAAGCGCCTGGCGCAGAAAACCTCTCCCGACATGGGTAAATCGCAGTAACCTGCCGCGCATGAAGAATTCCGTCCGCTTGCCTGCATTCGCGAAAATCAATTTGTGCCTGCACGTGCTGGGACGCAGGACAGACGGTTATCACGAACTCCGCACCATTTTTCAGACGATCGGATTGCGCGATACGCTGGAGCTTTCGATAAAGCGCGGCCGCGGCGGCGTTCAGGTTCATTTCGAGTCGGATTATTCCGATTTTCCCGCTGGGGAAGAAAACCTGGTCACCCGGGCGATACGGGCGATCGCGCCCGAAATCGGTTTTACGGGGAGCGTGTCCGCACGGCTGACAAAGAAGATTCCCGTGGCTCGCGGACTTGGCGGGGGATCGAGCGATGCAGCAGCCGCTTTGATTGGAATGCTGAGGCTCACCAGAAACGAGCGCGATTTTCCGTTGCCAAGGCTTATGGAAATTGCTTCCAGCCTAGGCGCGGATGTGCCCTTCTTTTTGTTCGGTGGCCGCGCGATGGCGGTGAATCGGGGCGACGAAATCTACCCGCTGGACGACGGACCGAAGCGGACAGTCGTCGTGGTTTCGCCCCGTGGAATCGGCGTGAGCACAAAGGACGCCTATGAGTGGCTTTCGGCGGAATTGACAAATCGGGCTAAAGCCCCTAATATTTGGAGGTTCTGTGCTCTGTGCTGGAGCCGGCAGGGAGCGGTCTCGAATGATTTCGAGGCGCCCGTTTTCAGCCGCCATGCGCGTCTCGAGGAAATTCGCGACGCCTTGCTCCAAGCAGGAGCCGCGGAAGCCGCGCTGGCGGGTAGCGGGTCGGCGGTGTTCGGAGTATTCCGAAACCCAGCGCAGGCGCGCCGAGCCGCTCGTAGGTTTCCGGAAGATTCGGTTTTCGTAGTCGAAACCCTATCCAGGGAAAGGTATGGCCGCGCAATGGGCTTGCCCGGCGTGGCGGGTTGGTCCGCGCCTGACTAGGCAGGCTCTCCTGACTAGGTGGGCGTTAAGCCAGATAGGCGCGTGGCTGTCTAGGGGATAACTTTGGGCGACGGCAAGTTCAAAGTATTCTGCGGGAATGCCAATCCCGCGCTAGCGCAAGCGATTTGCGAGTACCTTGGCGTGCCGCTCGGCAAAGCGGAGCACGGACAATTTTCGGACGGCGAGACGCGCTACCAGATTTCAGAGAACGTGCGCGGGGCCGACGTTTTCGTGGTTCAGCCGTGCTCGCATCCGGTGGACCATCACCTGATGCAGTTGCTGCTGATGGTGGACGCGTTCAAGCGCGCATCCGCGTGGCGCATCACGCCGGTGATTCCGTATTACCCGTACGCGCGGCAGGACCGCAAGGACCGTCCGCGCGTGGCCATTTCGGCGAAGCTGGTTGCGGATTTGCTGGCGACGGCCGGGGCGAGCCGCGTGCTTTCGCTCGACCTGCACGCGCCGCAGATTCAGGGATATTTCAATATCCCGGTGGATCACTTGTACGCATCGCCCGTTATGGTCGAGTATTTTCAGAAGAAGGGTTTGGGCTCGATCACCGTGGTATCGCCGGATGCGGGTGGTGTCGAGCGCGCGAGGCTGTTTGCCAAGAGGATCGACGCGCCGCTGGCGATCGTCGATAAGCGGCGAATCGACGTGAACGTCGCTGAAGTAATGCACTTGATCGGCGATGTTTCCGGGCGGCCTGCGCTGGTGATTGACGACATTATCGACACGGCGGGAACTCTGGTGAAAACGGCCGAAGCGCTACTGGAAAACGGCGCGACGAAAGTGTATGCAGCGGCAACGCACGCCGTGCTCTCCGGACCGGCGGTCGAACGCATCACCAAGTCCAGAATCGAGGAAGTGGTGGTCACCGATTCCGTGCCGCTCAATTGCGCGGCGCAGAAATTGCCGCGCTTGACGGTGCTCAGCGTGGCGCCGCTGCTGGCGCGTGGAATCCAGTCGATTCACGAGGAGACTTCGATCAGCGAGCTATTTGTCTGATACACGGAGGCGGTGAAGTCCGGCGGGAGATTCGGAACGAAAGGGCGAGAGGAAGAAGATGGCGACGTTTACGGTGGAAGGAAAAGTTCGCGAGGAGCGCGGAAAGAATGCCGCGCGTCGAACGCGGCTGACCGGCTTGGTTCCGGCGGTGCTCTACGGAGGGCGCGGGAATTCGGTGGCGCTCTCGGTGAATGCCAAGCAGGTGGCGAAAATATTGCGCTCGGAATCGGGCCACAACACTATTTTCACGGTGCAGGTCACGGGCGGCAAGGAAGAGCGGGCCATGTTGAAGGATTGGCAGGTCGATCCGGTCAGCAACAATCTGCTGCACGTGGATCTATTGCGCATCGCCATGGACGTGCGTATGCGCGTGCGCGTGCCGGTTCATACCTTCGGCGAAGCGCAGGGTGTGAAGCTGCAAGGCGGCATCTTCGAAATGGTCACGCGCGAGGTCGAAATCGAATGCCTGCCCGGAGATATTCCGGAAGAATTTCGCATCGATATTAGCGCCCTCACTATTGGAAAACAGCTTCGCGCAAGCGATCTTCCCGTCGATCCGCAGAAGGTCAAGCTGATCACCGATCCGGAGCGCGTGCTGGCTCACGTCGTAACGCTGAAGAAGGAGGAAGAGCCTGCTGCGGAAGCGGCGGTTGCGACGGAAACGGCGCCGGCGGAGCCGGAAGTCATCAAGAAGGGCAAGAAAGAAGAAGAGGGCGGGGCCGAAGCCGGTGCCGCCGAAGCGGCGCCGAAGGCCGCCGAGAAGAAGGGCAAGGAGAAGTAAGCCTCGCCGATCTATTCCGCGCACGCGCGCGGCTTTTCTTCGTCGGCGAGTCTGCCCGGGCGGACAGTTGCGGGATTTTGAGCCCCGACATGAGCGCGGACTATGAGCCCGGATTATGAGCCCGTATCATGAGACTGATCGTGGGCCTCGGAAATCCCGGCGAGAATTACCAGTGGACGCCGCACAACGTCGGATTTCTGGCGGTTGATGCGCTGGCCGGGCGGAGCGGAATCCGCGTCACGCGTCCTGAAGCGAAGTCGCTCGTTGGGCTCGGAACGCTGGCGGGCCACGAAATCGTCCTGGCCAAGCCGCAAACGATGATGAATCTGAGCGGCGTGGCGGCGCGGATGCTCCTGGAGCGTTACGAGTGCGATCCGGCGGAGATGATCGTGCTCCTGGACGAGACGGATTTACCCTGGGGCATGCTGCGCATCCGGCAGCACGGGCGCAACAGTACGCATAACGGGCTGCAATCGATCATCAGCGCGATTGGCGGCGATGAGTTCATTCGCGTGAGGATCGGCGTTCAGCCCAAGCAAATGTGGGGCGACCGCCGCGATTACGTGCTGTCGCGGATGAACCGCGAGGAACGAAAGGTCGCCGAGGAGATGGCCGCCACGGCGACCGAGGCGGTAGAAACGATTTTGACGGAAGGCGTGGAAAAGGCGATGACGAAATTCAATCGCAAAGTGCCTCCCAGTGAGAGTGCGGAGTAGGGGATTGCCCGCCGCGCGGCTGCGGCGGCCATGGGTTTAAGGGAGTCAAAAGGAGTCGAGAGGAAACATGGAAGAACGCCAGTACGATTTGATTTTCATCTGTCGGCCCGATACGCCGGAGCCGGAGATCGACAAAATTATCGCCACCGTCGAGCACGCCGCCACCGAAAAGGGCGGCAAGATCCAGAGCACGGAAAAGTGGGGACGCCGGCGCATGGCCTATGTGGTGAAGCGTCTGCGCGAAGGCTATTACGTGTACATGGTGGTTCGCTCGAACCACAGCGAGGTCATCAAGGAACTCGAACGGCGCCTGAAGGTTTCTGACGCCGTCATCAAATATCTGACGGTACGGCTCGACGAAGAGCTGAAGCGCCAGGAAAAACTCAAAAAGCACCGCGAACGGCGCGCCGCGCGGCGTCCGCGCAGAGCGGCGCCGGCGGCTGGCGGCGAACAAACAGCCGCGACGGCTTAAGGAAGACGGGAGATCGAAATGGCAGACGAACCGGTATCGAATCCACCAGCAACTCCAAGCGCGGGCTCCTCGCCGGGCCGCCCGGCTCCATCGGGGTATCAGCCGCGCCCGGCGGGCGGACCTGGCGGTCCCAGACCGCAGGGCGGTCGGCCAGGCGGGCCGCCGCGCCGCGGCAAGCGCAACTTCGTGCGCAAGAAGAAGGTGTGCCGCTTCTGCGTTGATAAGAGCGACTTTATCGACTACAAGAAGGCCGAGATTCTTGCGCCCTTTCTGCAGGAGCGAGGCAAGATTCTGCCGCGCCGCATGACCGGCACGTGCGCCCGCCACCAGCGCTGGCTTACGGTGGCCATCAAGCGCGCGCAAAACATCGCGCTACTGCCCTTTTCGGCCGAGCTATAGCGCCAAACGTGCGCAAATTGGTGTAGGGACCCTACAGCAGTTGCGGCCAATTTTTCGCGCAATGGGCCAGTTTGAATTGTCTGGGACGTAACATAAGCAGTCAAAATTCAAGCTGGCCCACTGCGAATTTTTGAGGATCGGGGAACATGCAAATCATTCTGCAGGAAGACGTTGAAAAGCTCGGAATGCGCGGCCAGGTGGTGGAAGTAGCCGAAGGCTACGCCCGCAATTTTCTGTTGCCGCGAAAGCTCGCTCTGGAAGCCAGCGCGGGAAACTTGAAGCGGCTGGAGAAGATGCGCGCCGTCTTCGCCAAAAGGGAAGCCACGGAAAAGGCTGACGCGCAGAAACTGGCTGAGTTGGTCGCCGGTGTTTCGCTCGAGTTCACCCGCCGCGCGGGTGAAAACGACCAACTGTTCGGCTCCGTCACGTCGGCGGACATCGCGGAGGGCCTGGCGGCTCAAGGTTACACCATAGACAAGCGCAAAGTCGCCCTGCCCGAACCGATCAAGCTCGTCGGCGAGTTTCAGGTGCCGCTGAAGTTGCACCGCGAAGTCGGCGCCGATGTGAAGGTCGTCGTCAAAAAAGAAGAGTAAGCGCGCCCATAGCGAAACGCAGCGACACGCGCTTTCCACACACGTCCACAGGTTTCAAACACGTTTTAATCAGAAAAGTTGGCCGGAGCGCCACTGCACCATTGCCTCCCCGCGCTCCGTCGTATAGATTCCTCCACCGCGCCACAAATACGCGCGAGCCGTGATCGTGCCGCAAAGGACGCTTTGTCCCGCTGCGCCATTGACACGGGTGCGCCCATGGGCGAATATAAGGCGAAACAATAGATGCCTGCTGAAACCGTTATCGAGCGGCCTCTGCCGCACTATCTGATCGCTGAAAAGACGCTTCTGGGCGTCGTCCTGCTCAACAATGCCGCGCTGGTCGGTGCACTGGAAAAAGGGCTGACCGCCGACGATTTTTTCCTTCCCGAGCATCGCAACGTTTTCGAAGCCATGATGCGCCTCGACGAAGACCGCAAGCCGATCGACGCCGTTACCGTCACCGAGCATCTGCATCGCACCGGCAAGCTGGAAGCGTCCGGCGGCCCAGCGTACATCTCGCAGCTCGGGGACGGCATTCCTCACGCCATGAACGTGGAGCAGTACACGCAGATCATCCGTGAAAAGGCGGTGCTGCGAGGTCTGATTCACGCTGCCGCTGCGATTCAGGAGCGCGCGTTTGAAGGACGCGACAACGTCGATGAAATCCTCGACCAGGCGGAATCCTGGGTGTTCAAGCTCGCGGAGCAGCGCATCCGCACGGGATTCATCGGAATCAAGCAGTTGGTTTCCGACAATTTCAGTCGCATCGAGCGCATCTTCTCGGAGGGCCGCCGCGTCACGGGTCTTCCCACCGGATATACGCAGCTCGACAATCAGACCTCCGGTTTGCAAGGATCGGAGCTGATCATCCTGGCGGCGCGCCCCTCGATGGGAAAGACGGCGCTGGCGCTGAATATCGCCGAAAACGTGGCGCTGCGGCAGCAGCAGCCGGTGGCCGTGTTCAGCCTGGAAATGTCGAAAGAGTCGCTGCTGCAGCGCCTGATCGGTTCGCAAGCGCGAATCGATTCGCATCGCTTCCGCACCGGGCAATTGGGCAAGGAAGATTGGCAGCGAATCGTCAGCGGTCTGGCGGTGCTCGGCGAAGCGCCTCTTTGGATCGACGATTCCGCCGCCAGCACCGTGCTGGAAATGAGCGCGAAGGCGCGGCGCTTGAAAAAAGACAAGGGCCTATCGCTCGTGGTCGTCGATTACTTGCAGCTGATCACCGCGCACGGCCGGTTTGGCAACCGCACCGAGGAAGTGTCCTACATTTCGCGCGCCCTCAAGGGCATGGCTAAGGAACTCCAGGTGCCGGTGGTGGTGCTCAGCCAATTGACTCGCGCGCCGGCCCGCGAAGAGCGCGAGCCGCAGCTCGCCGATTTGCGCGAATCCGGCGCCATCGAGCAGGACGCCGACGTGGTCCTCTTCATTCATCGCCCGCATTTCTACAAGCCGGATGCTCCGGAAGAAGACCGGGCCAAAACGGATTTGATCGTCGCCAAGCAGCGCAACGGACCCACCGGCAAGTTGAACTTCGTCTTCCTCGGCCGGTACACCCGTTTCGAAGAGGCGGCGCCGGACACCTGGGACTCCTCGCCGGAAGAGTAATCCAGCAGCACGTAGACTTTTGCTTCATGGCGCTGTTTCGCTGCGCCTGAACTCCGTATCGCGTGCAGTCCCGAGACCAAACCCACCGTATTAGTCCCTCCCTCTCTAGCGTCGAATACATTTCCCTTTTGCTGATGTGATGGTTCAAACCGCCTCCGAAACCATCGTGTTACCGCTTTTTTATACGTTCGAGATACACACGAAATATTGAGCGGATAAAAATCGCCGCACTGGCAACTATCCAAGCAAACGTCCAAACGGGAGGAATCGCATGAAGATGATAGGAGGAAGGTTCCGAACGGCATTGCTCGCGGGAGCGGCCGCTTCGGTGCTGGTGTTTGCATCCGGGGCGATGGCGCAGAATCAAAACAACGGCAATCCAAATTCCAACGACAATACGTGGCCATACGCAACGGCGCATAGATCGCCCGTGCTTGCCGTGGTTGGCGACGTCGCCTGCCAGCCGGCCGGCGATCAGGAGCCAGGGGAGAAGTCCGGTGAAGCGTGCGTCAACGTGATACAGCAATCGCAGCAGGCCACTGCGAACCAGATTGAGAATATGAAGCCTGATCTCATCGCGCTCCTCGGAGACGAGCAATACCAGGTAGGCCAGTATCAGGACTTTCAGCAGTCGTACAACTTGACGTATGGCGGTTTCAAAATGATCACGCGGCCCGCGCCCGGCAACCACGAGTTTTATACCGAGCACGGCGCGATCGGC
>JASHPG010000145.1 GCA_030038275.1 Candidatus Acidiferrales bacterium
CGACCGAATTTTAGTGCTTGAGGGCGGTCGAATAGCTGAAGAGGGCCCGCACGACGAACTGGTCAGGTTTGGCGGGCGTTACGCGGAAATGTTCGAATTGCAGGCGTCGAATTACAGATGAGGTCAGGACTTTAAAAAATGGCAACAGTTCCACAATCCCCAGTGAATTCGGGTTCGATCCTTCATCCTGAGCTTCCAGCTAACAATTGCGGCTCGCAACGTGAGTTAGCCCTAGCAGCGGTACCACGCCTAGCTGTATCACCGGATGATGAACTGCTACGCCGAGAGGCGCTTCGGGCTGCGCAGTCATGGCACTTGATGCCCCCCGCTGATGAACACGCGCGCTTCGCGCAGAGACTGTCGATAGCGTCGAAGCAGATTGGCCTCTTCGTCAAGCGCCTTCAAGACTTAATTGCGTCCGGCACGACGTTAAAGGGTGACTGCTCGGCGTTCCTCGGCCACCTGATGGCCATCCGCACCGCGTCGCGCGAGTGCCGACAAGCATTTCGTTCAAAGACGCCTCTTCCATGGGTGCGCGCCGACGCTTCAAAACTCGAGGTTCCCCGCGTCTACGCGCTCTCCACCGGCCTGTTGGATGCGGCTGACGACAACTTCACTGAGTCCCGATTTTTGGTCTTCGCGCAGGCGGTTCAGGAACGGTCGCCGCTCGAGATGAAGGAACTATGGAACCTGAGGGCCTATCTTGAGTTCGCCCTCCTTGAGCGAATAGCCGAGGTAAGCCAGCATCTGCAGAAGCATTCTTCCTCGCAATTGAGCTTGGGTACGACCAAGAGTTCCAGCAGGCTTCGCCGTTGCGCCGAGAGTCTTCGAACCGTACTAGAATTGAACTGGAAAGAATTGTTCGAGGATATTGACCAGACTGACAAGATTCTTAAGTCGGATCCTCTAGGCACCTACGGCCGTATGGATTTCGAAAGCCGTGACGCGTACCGTGCCGCGGTAGCCAAGCTGGCGGCTCGCTCAGCGCATAGCGAGGCAGAAGTCGCACGGGAAGCCATCGCGTTGGGCAGGCAGGCTCAAGCGGTTGATACTTTCACCGGCAGAGCGAAAGAGCGTAGAACTCACGTTGGATATTACCTGGTCGGGCCCGGCCAAGAAACGCTGAAGCAGCGAATCGGCTATAGATCGAGTTTCCTGGAAAAGGTTCGAGGCTTTGCACTCCGCGGGCCGGATTACCTCTACTTTGTTTCCATTGAGGTCCTAACACTCGTTCTGATGGCGGCCGTATTGTGGGTGATGAGCCCCAAGCCTCCCGCGGCGTGGCTGGTGATCCTGATTTTGTTACCAGTGCTGGAATGCGGAGTGATGATCACCAACAGTATTGTTACTTCGTTCCTGGCTCCGAAAAAACTCCCGAAACTCGATTTCTCCAAAGGAATACCAAGTCGCTGTGCCACGATCGTCGTGGTGCCGACTCTGCTTACTAGCGAAGCTCAAACGAGAAAAGCGGTCAAAGATTTGGAGATCCGTTTTCTGGGCAATCGCGACCGGAATTTGCATTTCGCGCTACTTACCGATCCCCCGGATTCCAAAGAGCAATTCGACGAAAAAGACGAATTGGCCGGGCTGTGCTCTGAGTTGATCGAAGGATTGAACCAGACCTACGCCGGCGGAAAAAGCGGATCGTTTTTTCATTTCCACCGCTCTCGTTCGTTCAATAGCCGCGAAGGCATTTGGATGGGCTGGGAGCGAAAACGAGGAAAACTCCTTCAGTTCAACCGTTCCCTAATGGGCCAAGAAGATGCCTTTTCGCTCAAGACGGGGAACCTCCCTTCTCTTTCAGGCATTCGGTATGTAATCACCCTCGATTTGGACACTCAGCTGCCGCCCGATTCTGCGCCCCGGATGGTCGGTGCCCTCGCTCATCCGTTGAACTCCGCGGTGATTGACTCGCGGTCTAACGCTGTTGTTGAAGGATATGGAATTCTTCAGCCGCGGGTGGAAATCAGCGTGCAGTCCGCCCACCGATCCCGTTTGGCCTCCTTGTTCTCCGGAGAAACTGGGCTGGACATCTACACTCGAGCGGTTTCCGACGTTTACCAGGACCTTTTCGGGGAAGCCATCTTCAGCGGAAAGGGGATCTACGAGCTGGGGACGTTCCAAACGGTGCTCGACAACCGCTTGCCGTGCAACTCCGTTCTTAGTCATGATCTGATCGAAAGCGCCTACGTACGCGCTGGCCTCCTGAGCGATGTCGAGGTCGTTGATGATTATCCATCTGCTTTCAGCGCCCTGAACCGCCGAAAACATCGCTGGATGCGCGGCGACTGGCAGGTCAGTCCCTGGCTTTTCTCCCGTGTGCGGGACGCCGCCGGCCGGATCGCGAGCAATCCGATCAGCCATGTTTCCCGCTGGAAGATTTTCGACAATCTGCGAAGAGGCTTAACGGACGCGAGCATTTTCGCGGCGCTGCTGTGCGGCTGGTTTGCCATGCCGCAGGATGCGCTCCGGTGGGCGCTTATCGTCGTCGGTCTTCTGCTGTTCCCGACGTACTTCCGGTTGTCGCTGGGAATTATCAACGCGGGGCACAATCTGCTGTCGCTCGACTTTTGGAAGACGTCCCTTGAAGACTTCAAATCGAGTCACGAGCGGCTGTTCCTGCGCGTAGCGTTCCTCTGCTATCAAGCGCTGCTAGAGCTTGATGCCGCGGTTCGAACGCTTGTCCGCATGAAGATCACTCGCCGCAAGATGCTGGAGTGGGAAACCGCGGCGGATGCGGAATCCACCGATCGAGGTACGCATCTCGCGGACCGCTACATTCGAATTGGCGCGATGCTGGCGGTGGGAATTGGAATATTAATTGCCATCTTCTGTCCCGAGGCCATGCTGGCGTCGCTTCCGCTGCTCGGGCTTTGGGCGATATCTCCCAAAATTATCGCCTGGCTTAATGAGCCGTCTGGCCCGCGTCAATCGGCCCTTGATGATCGCGATCACGCTCTGATTCGGAACGCTGGCCTGCGCACATGGCGATTCTTCCGCGAGTTCAGTACCGCCGAGGAAAACTGGCTGGTGCCCGATCTACTGCAAGAGACGCCGCAATTGACAGCTCATCGCATTTCGACCACAAATCTCGGTTTGCTGCTCAATGCACGGCTGGCAGCGTACGACTTGGGCCATCTGTCTGCGAGCGAACTTGCGGACGTCACACAGAAAACATTTGAAGCTGTTGAACGGATGCCAAAGTACAACGGCCAACTTTACAACTGGTACTCCACTCACACGCTGCAGCCGGACCAACCGTTGTTTATATCAACCGTGGACAACGGAAACCTGCTGTGCAGCCTCTGGACTTTGAAAGAAGGATGCCGGGACATCCTTGCAAGTCCGATTCTTCGGCCCGCCGCGTGGCACAGCGTTCATGATCACGTGGATCTACTTGAAGAACTTATCCTGGATCAACGCGAAGCGGACGAGCTTCGGCCGGCCATCAATGACTTGCGGCAGCGGATCACGGCCTTATCGCCGGAACTCCCGGATACGTTCGAGAAATACGCCACCCTCGACCTGGATATGGCCATCTTCACTGAAAAGATAGCAGGATCTGCCGCTGGCAGCGAGATTCGATGGTGGGCTGGCGAACTCCAGTGTCGCGTCAAACAGTTGGTGGGATCCGTCCGAGAATTCACGCCGTGGCTGCTTCCCGATTATACACAGGTTCGGGAGCGCATCGGCATTGCGACGCTCCCGGGGCTTTCCGATCTAACGCTTGAATCCTGCCCGAAAGCGTACGCAGCGCTAGAAAAAGCTGTTCATCGCCTCGTTGGAAATTCCGAAACTCCTGATGTCGTGCGCACAGCAGCGGTTCGGCTCTTGAGGCATTTGGAAGGGGCCGCTTCGGCCGCGAAAACGCTGTCTGACCGGCTGTCCCGCATCGCGCGTGCCGCCCAGACTTTGGCCGACGGAATGGACTTCAGCATATTTTTCGACGATAAGCGCGAAATGCTCGCGATCGGATACGATGCGAATGCGGGTTCCATCAGCAAGTGGCACTACGATCTGCTTCCGTCAGAAGCGCGCTCGGCGGCGTTTGGCGGCATCGCGCAGGGATCGATCCCGCATAAGACGTGGTTCCGCTTGGGTCGATTCCACGGATCGCATGATGGCGAACCGGTTCTGTACTCCTGGGCAGGAACGATGTTCGAGTATTTGATGCCTTGTCTCTGGATGCGTTCGCATCGGAACTCATTGCTTGAGCGAAGTGCCAGAACCGCAGTTCGGGTGCAGCGGAAATTCGCCGAAGAAAAGGGCGGTATTCCTTGGGGAGTATCCGAGTGCGCCTGCAATGAATACACCCAAGACGGCCACTACGTGTACCACGCCTTCGGCGTGCCGGCCCTGGCTTTGCACCGGGACGAATACTCAACCGACTTGGTCGTCGCTCCCTACGCGACGTTTCTGGCTATGATCGTCGAGCCTGTTGCGGCAGCACGCAATCTTGCCAGAATGAAGAGTATGGGCTGGCTTGGCGCCTACGGGTTTTACGACGCAATCGACTTCACACCGCACCGGGTATCGCAAGGCAAACAGCACGAGATCGTTCGCACCTGGATGGCTCATCACCAGGGTATGAGCCTCGTGGCCATCTCAAACGCTCTATGCGACTTCGCGATGCAGCGGCGTTTTCACGCAGATTCCAGGGTCGCCGCAGCAGAACGCGTGCTACATGAGAAGGCTCCTCGCGTCCTTCCAGCTTGGGAACAGGAAATCATCGAAGCTTTCCGGCCAGCCGGAACGCCCGCCGAACCTGCGAAATCCGCTGCCTAGTTCTTTTCATTTGCGGCGTTTCGCTCGCCGCGCGTAGCATACCCATAGCGTCTTGGGATCGAGTCGACGCGGGAAAGGCACCACGCGTGAGGCTTCGCTATGTGGCAGTTGTTCTCGGCGCCGTGGCCCTTGTCGCCGCCTTTACTGCCGCTCCGTCTGTCCCCGCGAGAACATATCAGGTGAACGATAAAGCCGCTAACGGGAGCCGCGGCGGCGGTTTGCACGAGACCATCCACGTGAACCTTCGCGCGCCTAGCCACCCATTCCCTCATTTTTGGGAGCAAATGTTCGGCTCCGGCCGCGCGACTCTAAGTTTGCGGGCGGATTATCGCCACGACTTGCGAGAGGTTAAAGAAGCGACTGGTTTCCGATATATCCGTTTCCACGGAATCTTCGATCGCGACGTCGGGCTGTATAGCGAAGATGCTGACGGCCAACCTGTTTACAACTTTTCATATGTGGACCAGATTTACGACGGTTTACTGGAAAATGGCGTGCGGCCGTTCGTCGAACTAAGTTTCATGCCGAGAGATTTGGCGGCGCGTCCGATCGAGCAAGCGTTTTGGTATCACCCGATCGTTTCGCCACCAAAGGACTGGAACAAATGGGCGGATCTCATAACGCACTTCGCCCGTCATCTCGTGCAGCGCTATGGCATAGACGAGGTGTCGCAGTGGTATTTCGAGGTTTGGAATGAACCGAATTTGGACTTCTGGGCGGGCGAGCCAAAGCAGGGATCGTACTATCACCTGTATGACGTTACAGCCCGCGCGCTCAAATCCGTAAGTCCGCGCCTGCGAGTGGGCGGACCGGCAACAGCTCAAGCTGCCTGGGTTGACAGCTTCATTCGTCACACTGTAAGCGAGCATGTGCCGGTCGATTTCGTTTCCACTCACGTGTACGGAAATGATTCGCCCGAAAACGTGCTAGGCACGAACGAGCCGGTGTCCCGCGCGCAAATGGTCTGCCGTGCCGCGCAAAAAGTTCACAGTCAGGTGAAAGCGTCCGCACTCCCGAATCTGCCCATCATTTGGAGCGAATACAACGCGAGCTACAAAAATGAACCTGATGTCACGGACTCGCTCTTCATGGGGCCTTGGATCGCAAACACAATCCGCGAATGCGACGGCCTTACCGACATGATGTCGTATTGGACGTTTTCCGACGTATTTGAAGAACAGGGCATCGTGAAAAAGCCGTTTTACGGCGGGTACGGACTGATTGCCGAAGACAGTCTGCCGAAACCTTCGTTCAATGCTTTCAAACTGCTTCACAAGCTCGGCGATTTACGCATTGCGCTCGATTCTGATTCAGCCCTACTGACCCGGCGAAGAGATGGCACCTGGGGCATGGCTGTGTGGAACCTGTTTCCGCCGGAGCAGAAGGGTGAGTCGAAGTCTGTGACGATCGGGCTCGATGGAATGGCCGGCAGAACGCCAGTATTAATATCTCGCCTGGACGCCTCCCACGGATCCTTGCTACGAGCCTATGCGGATATGGGCAGCCCCGACTATCCCACTAGGAAGCAGATTGCTGAACTCCAGCACGCTGCGGAACTGCCTCCTCCCGAAAAAACCGCCTTCACTGATGGCAAATTGGATCTTGTGATTCCTCGGCAAGGACTCGTTCTGCTGGAATTCAAGTGACGATCTGAGGCGTGCGACGCAGCCTTATCCTTTGAATTGATACCTGGGACCATTGGGCTGAAAACCGGCGCGCTGCATTCCTCGTCGCGCTTCGGGGTTTTTCATGAACGTGTTCCACACGAATCCCGAGCGCGCGTTTTCCGCCATGACCATCGTGATTCCAGTGTCAATTCCGATCACGTCCGTGTCGTACCAGTTCGTTAGAGGATTAAACGCGTCCACAAACCCGTAGCGGCACCAACCGCGCGCGCCGTATTTGTCCTTGATCGTCTGCAAAACTTTAACCGTTTGCTGTGGCAGGAATGGGAGCGAGCCTCCCGCGGCACAAGGAACCACCGTCCCGTCGATTGGACCAGTAGCCGGAGGGCCGCCCCAAACCACGTATCCGTTCACTGAATCCGACGCGGTAATTCCCCAGAGTTCGTCCGAATAGTCGGAAAACTGGCCGTGCAGGTCCAGGCAAAACCGCTTATGAGCCTCGGTGGCAAGGATCGAGTTCTGAAAGTAATCGGCGTAATGGTCATGTCTCTCACGAAAATCGAACCACGCCTGCGAGTACTGATGAATGAAGAGCGGAGCGAATGACCCGATATAGCGAATGCCGTCGTAAACGAACGGCACGCGTTTCCAGGCGTCCCAGCTATCGGCGGGCAGCGGGTACGTTGCTGATCCAAGCCCTAGCAGATACATCATCATTAATTCGCTGTAGTCGCTCCAGCGGCTTGGCAGAAAACCTGTTTCCGGCGTCCAGCCGTGAGATAAGACGCTCGTGTCCTCCGAAAGCCATGTCCATTCCACCCGGTCGAAAATCAGGTGCCCGAGTTCCTTGATCTCCCACTCGTCGAAGTGCTGGCGGCAGGTCAACACTCCACACAGCAAAATCGCAGTGTCGATCGACGAAACCTCGGAATCGAACTGCCGCTCGGCGGTATTTATGTTTGCCCAGTGATAGAAAAACCCGCGGTGATTCGGCAGTTTCTTCCATAGGAATCGCAAGGTATTTAGCACTCTGTCCCGCGCCTGTTCGTGCGCAATGTAATTTCGCGCATCCGCGATACAGATGGCAGTCAGTCCGAAACCAACGGCCGCGATGCTACTCAGGGAACTCTGCTTGCCCGTAATGACGTTGGCGCGATCCCTCACCAGGCCGGTCTGAGGATTGGCCTGCTCCCAGAAGAATCCAAAACTGCTGCGTTCGACCGTGTCGAGGAATGCGTCCTGCTCAGGCGTAAGCGGACTTTGGTCCGGAAGCGGCGTAAACGGCTTTGTCGCGATGGCTTGATGCTTGTTGTCCACGGCTCCAGCGAACGCCGCGCTCAGCGCACCCGTTAACGGTAAGCAGGCCCCGGCGCGGAGGCCTTGCGCCAAAAACTTGCGTCTAGTCATTTTCCGCAAAAAGGGACGGACCATCTGTAAAATTATAGCCGTGGTTTCGTGCCAGAGAAGCATGAAAGGAATGTTTCGGGATAACTATTTGTCACTTCCTCGCATGCTGAGAACCTCGCCCCGTCCTCGTCTTGCTGATATCCTTCAAGCAAGGCCGATTTGAATGCGCAGCCGTAGCCGTATTGCAATATCGATAGCGATCCTCGCGGCGGGTGGTATGGCCGCTGGCCTCGTTGAAACCGTTTGGCTGCACCGAGCCAGACATATCGTTATGGAGGGCGCGGTTCTCAAGCAAGCTTCAGACGTAAACAAGCGCTCTCCGATCGCGGATGTCCAGGTAAGCGTCCAGGGCTCCGCTGTTCCCATCGTCGCAAAGACGAATTTTTCGGGATTTTTTAAGCTCGAGCTGCCGCTTGGCGTCCGTGCCGGAGAATCTGTCGTGTTGCAATTCCGGCATCCGGATTACCGGCCCTTGAACGCAACCGAGGTCATCGGCCCTCAACTCTACCTCATCAGCATGATGCCGCTGCCCACTCCCAATCCCAACGTGGCGCCCGCCGGACCCCCCGTAAAAATTTCGAACCTGCGAGTACGCTACACCACTCAGATCCAGACCGACGTAAACGTGGGAAGCGAGGTAACCACTTTCGAAGTAAAAAATGAGGCGAATATTCCTTGCGGGGGTCGCAAACCATGCTCGCCAGACGGTCTCTGGAAGGCAAGCATCGGCACGGCTAGTCTCGATGCGGGTGAAAGCAACGTCTTTGAAAACGCCAGAGTCTCTTGCATCGCTGGTCCCTGCCCTTTCACAAAAATTATCAAGGACAATTACTCCCAAACCAGCCGGCAGATCAGCGTCTCGGTGCTCGACTGGTCTGGAACGACGACCTTCCTGATGCAAGCCGAAGTCTTCCGCCGCGAAATCAGCAATTCAGTCCGCGAGCTCTACCCTGTGGAGTTCGGCGATTCGATCAACTTTAGCCTTCCCCCGCCGGCGGAAGGCCCATCTTTTGAAGCGGAAGTGAATTCCGTCGAAACCGTTTTCCCATTGGGACCGAGTCCAATGCTGCCTTGGGCAAATTGCAACGTGCAGGTGGCGAAAAGCCAATCGAAAAGCTACCGATGCGAATTAAAAGCTGGCTTCGCGGTTGCCCACTGACGGGATTTCGTCTGCCCGTTTCGAGATCCCAATGAATCCCAATATCCTTGGCTTTTTCGCGGCATTCAAACACACGAGTCACAAGTGCCCCGCCGTAAGTCCTTGAATTTGTCGGGCATACAACGACGCATATCAGGTGTTTACCTGAGCAGGTATGACGGGGTTCTCTGCCTTGAGCCAAATGCTGCCAGAATGGTACTCAACTTAGAACGTCGGCTTGGGCTCGCTAAAACAGGGCCGACTGGACTGCATGCGCTTTAGAGTTTCGAGTTACAGCTTTCGTGACGAGACAGACAGTTCGAGTACCACCCGCTAAGGAGTCAACGAACAATGTCAATCCGCGTCGTACTTGCTGACGACCACGTCTTGGTTCGAGAAAGCCTGAGATCGCTTCTTGAGCGCGAAGGCTTTCAAATTGTCGCGGAGGCCGCCGAAGGACAGGAAGCCTTGCGTCAGATCGAACTACAACGCCCCGATATCGTCGTCATGGATATTGCCATGCCAGTCTTGAATGGACTCGAAGCGGCCCGCACCATTAGCCGCTCCTTTCCTAAGATCAAAACGATTCTCCTCACTCAGCATGACGAAGAGCAATACCTGTCTGAAGCGCTGGATGCCGGGGTAAAAGGGTACGTCCTTAAAAGTCAGGCCGCGCGCGATTTGGTTCAGGCGATGCGACAGGTTTCCGGCGGCGAAATTTACCTCAGCCCTGGAGTTTCAAGGGCTCTGCTCGAAGCGTACCGCTCCAAGTCGAAGAAGCCCGCTGACTCGCTCACTCCTCGTGAACGCCAGGTGCTGCAATTAATCGCCGAGGGCAAATCTACAAAAGACGTTGCCTCCGTGCTCGGGATCTCCGTGAAAACCGCCGAATCCCACCGCACGCGGCTCATGCAGAAGCTGGATATCCACGAAACCGCCAGCCTGGTCCGCTACGCCGTTCGCCGAGGTATGGTGCAGCCTTAAGCTGATTCTGCCCTCCAGCGGACTTGTGTTCCCGAAATCCACGCATTTCATCATGCGCTCCCGTTTTAGCAAGTAGCAGACATCTTCCCGATCGCAATCTGTAACTGCCTCTTTGCCGGGCTGTATCGCGAACCGCGGATAACTGTAAGGCGTCACGCGTCTGACGGAAGCAATTCGTTCAGGACGCTTTGAAGTTAACCTGCATCTAAATGAGTGGGTTATTCGTGGGTCTGATTCGGAGGTCGGTGCCTGTGCGGCGTCTGTACGAAAGAGAAACGCGAAGGCGAACGGTTGGTTTGCTTCTGCTTTATGTCGGTTTTGCGGCCCTGATCACCGCTTCTGCCTGCCCTATTGCGCGGGCTGGCGTCGGAGTCGTGCTGAACGAGTCGCTCGATACCAGCGCTCAATGGGTCACTGGCTCCGGACACACTTCCATATATTTTTCCCGCATTTGCCCTGCTTCTCCCATAAAACTGCGCCTTTGCCAGCCCGGTGAACGCGGTTCTGTAATGAGCAATTACATAAATCTTGGCGAAAGCCGGCGGTTCGAATGGAACGTCGTCCCGCTCGATGTGTATCTCTATGGGGTTCGAACCCCCCAAGATCGCCCGCTCCTCGGCTCACCGCAACTCAAGTCTCTTCTCGAACAAAGCTATCGCGAGCGGGTTTTGTCAAAATACTGTTACGCGGAAAGCTGCGTCACCAGCGAGAAAGCCGAGTGGAAAGAAATGGTTGGCGCGACCATGTCTCGCAGCATGTACGTCTTCTACGTGGACACGTCCCTCCAGCAGGATCTGCGCATAATCGCTGAATTCAACTCGCTTCCTAATCAGAATCACTTCGATGGAGTCACGGACAACTGCGCTGACTTCGTCAAAAGAATCCTCGATACCTATTTTCCGCATTCCGCCCATCGCGACGTGATCGATGATTTCGGCATGACCAGCCCCAAGGCTATCGCCCGGACTTTTACCCGTTACGCGCTGCAGCATCCCGATCTGCAGTTCTGTGTTCTGCACTTTTCGCAACTTCCCGGAACTATCAAGCGCAGCACGCAACCTCACAATGGCACCGAGCAGCTATTCCGCTCCAAGAAACTGTTAATCCCAATGGCCATTTTTGCCAACCACGAGCTGCCGTTCGTCGCGGCCGCCTATTTCTTGCACGGCCGTTTCAGCCCGGAGGGGCAATTCGAGGCTCACCCGGCAACAGAAAAAATCTACCTGCAGGATCATGCTGAAGCCTTACAAGTTTCGCTGCGGCCCCATAGGGCGGCCAGTTTCCTGCAAGTGCCCGACGATGCGAAAGGTCGCATTGAGATTGTCGGCACGCGAGGCGAATGGAGGCAGTACAAGAAGCAGTTCAACGCAATCTTAAAGGATGCGCTGCGCGAGCGCCTTATCCCCAGCAGAGCCTACGTGGACCAGTTCTTCTCCCAACTCGATCATTGCTCGTCGCCATTCGTCGCGGCTGACGGCTCTCTGTGGCTGAATGTCTCTTGCGACAACAGCACCAGCGAATTGGGCGTCGGGGCAAACAGCATCTTCGCTCCCGCCAGCGACCGTCGTCTGGCATTCGCATTCCTTTTAGCGCGCGTGAACCAGGTTCTGAAAAGCCCCAAGCATCGCCGCGAAACCATGCTCGAATTCAGGCAAGACTGGGCGCGGCTGGAGTATGCACGCGACAGAATCTCGGATGCTCGCGATGTCGCGTCTGTTCCTTCGCACTCCCTGGTATCTACCGCATCTTTAGACGAAACCTCCGCTCGGAGAAATTAATCGTCGGCGTCGCCGCTCCCATGATATTGAACCCCCTGTGAGCCTTGTGAAGCATCCCGCGCTGATCGGCGTCTTTTCCGCGCTCATCGTCGCGCTTTTAACCGCCGGGCCGGTATCGGCCAACTCCGCGCCACGGCCCGCGGCCGCCCAGCCGCCGGCGATTGTCATTGGCTTTGTTGGCGGATTCGTTAGCCCGGAAAATCGCGTCCATTCCGAAGTCCAGTTCGCGGACCAGCTCCGCCGGATTTACCCGTCCGGAGTTAACGTTGAAGTTTTTGGGGACCACCGCGTCAATCAAGCGCACCAGCGCGTTCTGGCGCTCTTGGCACCCGGTGGTCACGGTGCTCTGTCCAATGACGAGAAGCAAGACGCCCGAATCGTACTCTACGGCCACAGTTGGGGTGGCGCCGCCGTCGTCGAGTTGGCACGTGCGCTACAAAGGGATGGTGTTCCAGTGCTTCTCACCATTCAAATCGACGCCGTTCCTAAGAACTGCGACACAATTTCCGTAATCCCCTCCAACGTGCGCGAAGCGGTCAATTTCTACCAACCTCATGGGCTACTCCACGGCGTCAGACAAATTCGCGCACAGGACCCGTCGCGCACGCGCATCGTCGGCAATTTCCGTTTCGACTACACGCATAGCAATCTCCGATGCCCGGCTTATCCATGGTGGGACCGCTATTTTATGAAGGCGCACACGCAGATCGAATGCGACCCTGCCGTGTGGAATAAAGTGGAGTCACTCATCACTGCGGTTCTTCCGGTTCCGCCGCCCCAAAACCCAGCCGTCGTGCAGCACCGACTCGCCTCGTCGCCTAAATCAAGCCCTCGCATCAATAGATTCGCCGCCGCTGCCCGGTAAGGGTCTGGTAGGGGCGGTGGGGATCGGACTAAAAGCGACGCTGAAAATTCGTAAGTTATTGATTCTACTAAACGCGAAAAACGGCAAAAACACCGAATTCGCCCAAGCGAGGTACACGCCGGGTACACCGACTTGAGCGAAGTATGATCTGCGCTTCAGAACAGGAATTTGAGCGCCACTTCTGAAATGCGCGGCGGCGCTGCTTTGAGCTCCTGCCTTGGTTGCGTTACCGCCTGATATCGGTTACGTCGACTGTTCTCAGAGTCCGGTCGCGCTCGGGACGAGGACAGTTAGTCTCGGTTGCGCTTCAGTCCGACATCGATCGGAGGGTTTCAATTTGCTGACACTCGTAGCATCATCCAATTTCATCTTGGCCGAGAGGGATGGTATCCTCGCTGTTTACAAGGACATTAGTCTACGCGAGAGATGATGCACTACATCGGCGACCATACACAACCGCAGCGCAAACGCAGGTCCTTCAATCGCCCGCTAGTGTGGGGATGTCTTTTCTTATCGCTATTCGCGCTTACCGGCCGTGCTTGGGGGCAGGCTTCTGACAATCTTCGCATTCCAGCGACTTCGATTGGCCCCGGTTCTCAATTCGGAATCGCCGATTTCGATGGTGACCACCGCCCAGACATCGCCTACGTTCAGGCGGGACAAAGCTTCCAAGGCAATAATATCTACTGCATCGAATTTCGCCTTTCGTCGAGGGGGCCAAGTTGCTTCTGGCTCGTAGCGCCTTCAGGAGGTCTGTTCGTTGAGGCCCGCGACGTCAACGGTGACCATGCAATCGATTTGGTGGTTTCCACGGCATGGTTCAGGAAACCAGTAGCCGTTCTGCTGAATAATGGCCACGGTAACTTTACCGCAGCGAGCCCGTCTGCCTTTCCACATGCCTTTCAACAGGTGTCAAACAAGGGCCTCTCCTCGCAGCAGCGCCTTGCGACTTCAATCAGTGCTCTCACGCAGTCGCGCGTGGGCGTGTGTACGGAGATGCCGCTCTCGGATCATGCGTCGCAAGCGAGATTTCGTCTGCTTTCAACCCTGGCGATTTTTTCCCCCCAATCGTTCCGCGCGCATCACGGCCGAGCTCCCCCGAGTCAAAGCTAAGCACCAACCGTAGTGATTTCCCGCACCACGACAAACTGACCAGGCTGCGTGTCGAAGCGAGCCGTTCTCGGCTTGTTCACAGGAACGCAGTCACAACCACTATTGCTATAGGAAATCGGAGTTCACGAAATGAAATCTGGAGTGTCTAGATGTGTGGCGGTGCTCACATATGTTTCGTTTAGCTGTGTTTTTCTCCTGTCGATTGCAGTAACTACAAGGGCGCAAACCACAGCTGCCTTGACCTGGGACCAAGTACGTCAGCGTTTCCAACAGAACAACCCGACGCTGCAGGCTGGCGAGACGGGTATCGCCGAATCCAGAGCTGAAGAGATTACCGCGTACTTGCGCCCGAACCCAGAGCTCACACTGACGGGAGATGGAACGCAGATCGCTCCGAATAAAGGCGTTTGGGTGCCGCTCGCCGGAACTTTTGAAGTCGCGTCAGTCAGTTACCTGCACGAACGCGATCACAAGCGGGAGCTGCGCCTGAAGAGCGCCCAGGAAGGAACGGCAATCGCGGTTTCGGGGCAGTCGGACTTGCAAAGGACGCTGCTCTTCGACCTTCGTACGGCTTTCGTTGCGACGCTCCAGGCAAAGGCGGACCTGCAGCTGGCCAAGGATGACTTGGCGTTTTGGGACCAAGTGCTCACCATTAGCAGCGATCGATACCACGCCGGAGACATAGCGAGCATCGACCTCGATCGGCTGGAACTGCAGCGCGTGCAGTTCGAATCAGACGTGCAGACGGCTGAAGTAAACCTGCGGACGGCAAAGATTCAACTGCTGGCGCTATTGAACGACCGGACGCCGGTCGATCAGTTAGATGTTACGGGGCCGTTTGATTTTACAGACCAGCTTCCACCGGTCGATGACGTGCAAAACATGGCGCTGGCGAATCGGCCGGACCTGCGCGAAGCGATGCAATCGGTCGATCAGGCGAAAGTGAATCACCAGTTAGCGGTGGCCGATGGCTCGACCGATCCGACGCTCAGCGCGTGGTACACGCATAACGCCTCCACCAACAACCCGTACGGCAACCAAACGCTGGGTGTGAGTATTGACGTCCCGCTGCGCATTTTCGACCGCAACCAGGGAGAGAAGCTGCGCACGCAATTGGATATCACGAAAAACCAACAACTCCTGAATGCCACCCAAGCACAGGTATTCAGCGACGTGGATTCAGCATACGCCCAGGTAAATAGTGATCTGATCCTCCTGAGACCATACAAAGTGAAGTATCTGCAACAGGCCACGCGGGTGCGGGACACGATCCGGTTTTCGTATGAGCACGGAGGCGCATCGCTGCTCGATTTTTTGAACGCGGAAAGCGACTACCGAAACGTGCAACTCAGTTATTTGAATCTGATCGGCTCTTATTTGACAGCTGCGGCGCAATTGAACATGTCAGTAGGTCGGGAGGTGATCCAGTGACAAGTGTGCGAAATCTTGGCATCGCCAGCTGCCTTCTTGTCAGCTTCGCGTTGACATCCTGCGGAAACAAATTCGATCCCGCCTCGGGCGCGGCCGCGGCACCCCAAGTCGTGAACGTGAGCAACACAGATGTGGTCACGGTCGAAAATCCGAGCGAGTTTCCCCTCGTGGCCGCGGGAAGGATCGATGTTCCGCATAAACTGAACGTGACCGGCTCCGTCTTTCCCGATGTCAACCAGGAAGTTCCAGTTATTTCGCTCGCCAGTGGCCGGGTGGTCGACGTTCGCGTCACGTTGGATCAGAACGTGTCCAAGGGCCAGTTGATGATGCAGGTCCAAAGCCCTGACGTCACCAACGCCTTCGACGCGTACTTGAAGGCCACAAACGACGAGTCACTTGCGAATAATGCGTATGTGCGGGCGAAGCTCCTTTACAGCCATGGCGCGATCTCCCAAGGAATGCTGGAGCAGGCTCAGGACGCGGAAGGTGATGCCAAAGCAGATCTCGATGCGGCAAACCGCCAGCTGAACACGCTGGGCATCGACAAAAACAATCCGACGGACATTGTAAACGTCTACGCACCAATTTCCGGTGTGATCGTGGCGCAAAACGTCACCAACGCCGCAGCGACAGGCGTGACCTACTCCGGGTCAGCCACTGCCTTCACGATTGCCAATCTGTCCCACGTGTGGGTCATCTGCGATGTCTACGAGAACGATCTGCCGCAGGTGCGAGTCGGCCAGGAAGCGCGAATCAGCGTGGGCGGATATGCCAATAGGGTGTTCACTGGCCGTGTGAGTGATGTTGGACCCGTTCTGGACCCAACGATTCGCACTGCCAAGGTGCGCATCGATGTTCCGAATCCAGGCATGCTGCGGCTGGGAATGTTCGCGACAGCGACGCTGATCGGTCAGACAAAGGAAGTGCACGCCATAGTACCGGCCGACGCCATTCTCCACCTGCACGATCAAGACTGGGTTTACGAGCCGGTGGGTGGGAACCGCTTCCGGCGCGTTGCCGTGCAGGCCGGAGACATGCTGCCGGGCGGCAGTCAGGAAATTCTGTCTGGGATTGCGCCCGGACAGCAGCTGGTCCGGAGCGTTCTGCAGCTCGAATCGGTGCTGGAGGCACAATGATTCGCAAGCTCGTCGACTTCTCCCTCCAGAACAAATTCCTGGTGCTGGCGCTCGGCGTACTCCTGTTCGCCTGGGGCATGATCTCGTTTCATCAGCTACCCGTTGAGGCTTACCCCGACGTGGCCAACAACTACGTCGATATCATCGCGCAGTGGCAGGGCATTTCCGCCGAACAGGTCGAGCAGCAGGTGACCATCCCCATTGAGGTCGTCATGAACGGCGTTCCCGGTGTGGCGCACGTGCGCTCGTGGTCTATCTTCGGTCTCTCGACGGTCGAGCTGGTCTTCGGCGAAGAAACAACAGATTTCGAGAACCGTGAACGCGTGCTGGAGCGGCTCTCGCAGGTGAGCCTACCGCCGGGTGTGGTACCGCAGATGGGCACGGACTGGAGCCCCGTCGGCCAGATCTACTTTTACATCCTACGAAGCACTAATCCCGAATACGACGTGATGAATTTGAAGTCTCTGGATACCTGGGTGGTGCAGAAATACCTGAAGTCCGTTCCCGGCGTGGTTGATACCAATCCTTTTGGCGGTCCAACCCGTGAGTATCAGGTTCGCCTCGATCCAGACAAGCTGGTTAGCTATGGGTTAAGCCTCGCCCAGGTAGAGCAGCAGCTCACAAACAATAATGTGAACGGCGGCGGCAGCTTCATTCAGGCGGGCGAGCAACAGATCAACGTACGTGAAGTGGGTCTCGTGCGCAACATTCAGGATATCGGCAACACCGTAGTGACCACGAAAGGTGGAACGCCGATTCGGATCAAAGATCTGGGCATAGTCGAGCAGGGACCCATGATTCGTCTCGGGCAGTTCGGCAACGCCTATCACCGCGAGGACGGAAAGCTGGTCGATGACGATGATGTCGTCTCCGGCATCGTCTGCCTGCAAAAGGGCGCCGATGCTCAACCGACGCTGGACGGAATCCACGAAATAGTGGACGAGCTGAACACGCAGATTCTCCCCAAAGGCGTCACCGTCCATCCCTTCATCGATCGTAGCGACCTGCTCCACTTCACCACGCACACGGTGCTGCACAACCTGACCGAAGGCATCATTCTGGTGGTCGTGATTCTGCTTTTGCTCCTAGGCAACGTGCGAGGCGCGCTGATCGTGGCGCTGACGATCCCTTTTTCACTGCTCTTCGCCGCCACCTGCTTGCAGCTGAAACACATTCCCGCCAACCTTCTTTCGATCGGTGCACTCGATTTCGGCATGGTGGTAGACGGTGCTGTAGTGATGGTGGAGAACATCGTCCGTCATCTTTCGCACACAGAAGGAAACGAGCGTCCCATCGAGACGCGCCTCGCGGAAGCAGCGCACGAGGTGCAGCGGCCAGTCTTCTATGCAATAGCCATCATCATCACCGCATACTTGCCCATCTTTATGCTGCAGGCCGTGGAAGGCCGCATCTTTCATCCCATGGCCTGGACGGTGGCGTTTGCGCTGCTGGGGGCATTGCTCTTTTCCATCATTCTGGCACCGGTTCTTTCCAGTTTCGCTTTCAGGAAGGGGGCGGGTGAGTGGAAGAACCCGGCCATGGAGTTTCTGCGCGAACGTTACCGAAGTAGCGTTCATTGGAGCATCAGTCACCGCAATTTCACAGTTGGGATCGGCGTGGTGTGCTTGCTTCTAGCGATCTATCTAGCTTTTGGTGGCGTGATCGGCTCCGAGTTTCTGCCGCATCTAGACGAGGGCGCACTGTGGGTCCGGGGCACACTCAATCAGAGTATCGGATCTACAGAGAGCGTCGCCATTGCCAACCAAGCCCGCGTGATTCTTTGCTCCTTTCCCGAAACCACGGAATGCACAAGTCAGACTGGCCGCCCCGATGACGGGACGGACCACACCGGCTTCTTCAATACGGAATATTTCGTTGGCTTAAAGCCGGATAAGCAATGGCGCCCAGCCTTTCGCAGAAACAAAGACAACCTGATTGCTGCCATGAACTACGAGTTGCAGAAACGGTTCCCCACCGTCATCTGGGGTTTCTCGCAGCCCATTGAGGACAACATGGAGGAGGCGGTGAGCGGGGTGAAAGGAGAGCTGGCCACTAAAGTTTACGGCAGCGACTTACACACGCTTGAGGACCTTGCCGATCGAATAGCCGACATTATGAGCCGTGTCCCAGGGATTGCGGATCTCGGTGTTTTCCAGGTCACCGGCCAGCCCGATCTTGATATTCAGGTGGATCGGCAGAAGGCCGCACGATGGGGCATCAATGTCGGCGATGTTCAGGATGCTGTGCAGACTGCTGTCGGGGGCACGGCACTGACCCAGGTGCTCCAGGGTGAACAAGTCTACAACCTCACGCTGCGGTATCTCCCGCAATACCGCGACACAGAGGAGGCCATTCGCAATATCCGTCTGCTGGCTCCCAGCGGAGAGCGCGTTTCGCTCGCCCAGCTCTGCGACATTCGCGAAGCGGATGAAGGCTCGGAGATCTACCGCGAGAACAACCAGCGCTACGTGGCAATCAAGTACAGCGTCCGTGGCCGAGCGCTGGGAGATGCTGTGAGGGAAGCGATCGCAAAGGTAGACGCGCAGGTGAAGCTGCCGCGCGGGTACCGCATCGGGTGGGAGGGTGAATACCAGAGCGAAGTGCGTGCCGAAAAGCGTATGGCTGTCATCGTCCCGCTCACGGTACTTGTGATCTTCATCATCCTGTATTCGATGTACCGATCTTTTAAATGGGCTCTGCTGATCCTTGCCACTGTGGCTATGGCCAGTATTGGTGGTTTGCTCGTGCTGCTGATCACGCACACCAATTTCAGTGTTTCGTCAGAAGTGGGTTTCCTGGCGCTGTTCGGTGTGTCGGTACAGACCGGCGTCATCATGCTGGAGTATATCAACCAGCTACGCGCGAGCGGTCGTTCGATCGAAGATTCCGCCGTCGAAGGCGCGGTTCTCCGGCTCCGCCCGATCATGATGACCATGCTGGTGGCGACCCTCGGTTTGCTGCCAGCGGCCATGTCTCACGCCATTGGCTCAGATTCGCAACGGCCATTCGCGATTGTCATTGTCGGGGGCCTGATCACCAACCTGCTGATGAGTGCGTTCCTGCTGCCGACGCTGTATGTGTGGGCGGCCAGGGAGGGCGACAGGCTTCCAGAGTCGGAAGAATCCCTTGAGGTGTGACCGTAAAGACCTATGCGCGGACTGGTGTGGCGGCTGAATTGTTTTGAAGAGGTAGGTTGTTATGCACAACGTTGTCCTATTGGGCGGCGGAACAGTTGCATTTTTTTGGCTCTTACTCATGCTTGCTGACTATGGCTGGGAAAGAAAGAAACGTCGAGGTTTCGCTCCAGGACCTCTGCCGGATCGACGAGAACAATTACGCGAGCGGACAACGTACGGGTGGTACTCGTGGGTTCGGTATCTCATCATAATTCTATTGACGTACATAAATACGGTGGCAGTTCTAAATTCCGGGCCTGACAACCATGAGAGTTTCGTTTCACCTCTGCGGGTGGTTTCGCTATTCTTGATCGTGATCCTGTTTTCAATCGCTCTGCTAATTATCGATGGATATTGGGACAGAAGGCGCGGCGAATTGATGGGCAGTCGAAAGACCCTATTTTTCCTGTACTTTTGGATCCGGTATCCAGCGTTGATCTTCGCGACAATCCAACTCACACGACGAGGATTTGAGGCCTAAATGAACCCGCTGTCGGGCCAAAGTAAACGCATGGCTTGCCTAATATAGCGCCCGAATCAAGTGGCGCGGTTTGCGCTTCCGCTCCCCAACCCTTAAGCCTGCGCAGATGCTCGCTTACCGGGAATTTGCGCCGTTGACTGTCCCCGGATAGTTTTGAAAGCAACCCAGGTGACAAACCCTGTCGTCAGTGATTCCGAAACTCTTTGGCGATACGCGACCGAGAATGCGGGCTGCCGCAACTACGGGTTAGAGGTTGGAGCGCCGTGCCGTCCGACGTCGTCAGCACATCTGCACTCTTCGTGCGCGAGGCGGCGCGCTTAGGCCGGACTTCAAATTGCACGCCCTCGCTTTCCTGCAAGTACTTGACGATCTCAAACAAATTTCGCGCTTGAGGATTGCCGTGCGGTCCGAGCATTCGCATCAGACTCTTTGCGGAACGATGCGTGATTTCGCTCAGCTTGTGGAATCCCACGGTTGCGTTAATGAAATCGCGCAGAACGATCTTGCCGGTCTCAACATCACCGGAGAGAAAGTTTTCGACGCCCTCGCGCAGAAGCGCCTCGCGAAAACCGGGATCACGTTGAACGCGCGCCTGGATCGCTTCCGAGGTGATTTGCGCGGTGGGTCGTCCTCGGATAGTTCCGAAAGCACGACCGGCGCGTAATCGGGAACTTCAGGGAGAGTGCCACCCAGAGCAGCCCTTGACAGATATATAAGTTCTTATATACACTTAGCCGTGACCAGCCCAGGTTCGGAAACCCGCATTCGTTGGCTTGGGGACTCGCAAGATGTCATCCGTGGATTCTCCAAAGATGCGCGCCAGAACCTTGGGAACGATTTGCAGCGTCTCGACGAAGGTGAGGAGCCTCTGGATTTCGCTCCAATGGGTGCCGTTTTGCCGGGCGTCTTTGAGCTTCGGGACCGCGATTCCGAACATTGGTACAGAGTCCTCTACATTCCCTTGGAGGGCTCGATTTATGTATTGCACTGCTTTACGAAAAAGACCAATCAAACGCCGCCGAAAGAGATTGAAACCGCCAGAAAGCGACTCCAGCTTCTAAGGCAAGAGGTCGCGAGGCGGAAGAAAGAGGCCAAGCATGAAAAGTAACGTGTTCGAGCAAATCGGCTTCTCCCCGGAAGAAGCAGCCTCACTGAAGATGAAGTCGGAGCTGCACTCGCAGATCGTGAAGACGATCAAAAAGCGTGGATACACACAAGCGGACTTGCAAAAGCGATTGGACGAGCCACAGCCAAGGGTCAGCGATTTAATGACGGGAAAAATCTCGAAGTTCAGTTTGGAAACGCTGATCAGCTACGCCGAGGCGTTAGGCTTACACCCGCAGATTCTCGTCGGAGCACGCTAGGGAACACGCGGGCGCGCCGGCGTGACCCTGCGGACCTTTCGGCGGCCACGCAAACTCTTTTCCTCTGCGATTATTTCAGCCGCGCGGTCCTCGACCTTCTTCCGCTCGGCTGGACTCAGCTTCCGAATTACTTCATTCACGTTCACGGATGGTTACGTCCCCTTTCCCCTTCCGACAAGCAAATTGAATTGAACCATCGCCGACGGATATGTGTCGAGAATGCGGCTTCCACGCGACTGCGGGCTAGAAGTTCGAACGTCGTGCCGTGCGAACTGTCGCAGGCATGTCGGTGCGCTTCTTGCGCGATGCGGCACGCGTTGGCCTGACTTCGAAGCGCACGCCTTCCGCTTCCTGCAAATACTTCACGACCTCAAATAGATTCCGCGCTTGAGGATTACCGCGCGGCCCGAGCATTCGCATCAGACTCTTTGCGGAACGATGCGTGATTTCGCTCAATTTGGGAAACCCCACTGTGGCGTTGATGAAATCGCGAAGGATGATCTTTCCGGTCTCAACATCGCCGGAGAGAAAGTTTTCGATGCCCTCGCGCAGAAGTGCCTCACGAAAGCCAGGGTCGCGTTGAACGCGCGCCCGGATAGTCTCTTTGAAATCTCGTGTCAATGCCATTGGCCTTACCTCTCTGTCCCTTTTCGTTCCTTGTAGTCCTGCCATCGGACGAGTGCTGTTGAGATGTCCGTGTGCTGGCGTCTTTTCGTGCCGCCGCCAAGGAGTATCACCAGCCGCTCGCCATCCTTCCCGAAGTAGATGCGGTAACCCGGGCCGAAATCAATCCTGTACTCGTAAACGCCAGTCCCAACGCCCTTTGCGTTAGAAAAATTCCCTTGCTGTATTCGTGCGAGAGCAGCGGCAACTTTCGCGGCTGCTTCTTTGTTCAAGCTATCGGACCACGCGGCGAATGGGCTGTGTCCACGACGGTCCAGGTATTCGCGTACTTCGATCATGTTAGATGGTAACACAAACGGTACCAATGTCAATAAGCCACGATTCGATCTGCATAACCTACCATAAGAATCTTGTGCTTGACAATATGTACGCTATACATTACACTCATCGAAGTTTTCGGGAGGCCCGTATGCTTGTTCAATCCCCGGAGAATCTAGCGCACCGCCGTCAAAGTGCTCTCTGGCTCTTCTATGGCGCTGCAGTGGTTTCCGCAATCGCGATCAGCGCAGTCGGTAAGGTTCCTTCTCTTCGTGTTCCGGTCCTCGCTCTCGCTGTTCTGGCAGCAGGGGCCGCGATTCTGTTTCTCCTTCGCTTCCTCCGCTCGAACGATGAGCGCGAGCAACAAATCAACTACCGCGCCCTGACGTTTGCGTTCGCCGGCACACTAATTTTCTCGCTCACTATCGGCTATTCGCAGGCCGTCGGTTTCCATTCCGTGTCATGGCTGGGAATCCCGGCATTGATGGTCGTGCTGTGGAGCATCGGCCTCATTTTGTATTCATGGCGGTACCGATGAAGACCCGGCTACGTGTGTTACGCGCAGAAGTGGAATGGTCGCAGGCCGAGCTCGCGGCGCGTGTCGGGGTAGCTCGCGGAACCATCAATGCCATTGAAACTGGCAGGTACGATCCCAGCTTGCCGCTGGCGTTCAAAATCGCGCGGGCGTTCGGAAAGAATGTTGAAGAGGTGTTTCTGTACGCCGAAGACCAGGAGCACCAGCCCCGGTCCTGAATTGAAGAGCCCTGGAGAATCGCGATGGACCTCCCGTACAACGTCTCCGATTTTGCGTTTCCCTCTCGATGGGACTCGGACTCCGACCCGACCGTGGTCGAGCGTGCGGGCAGACCGGAAATCGCCGACAGAACACGGACCGAATCTGCCCGCGACAAAGATTCCGATTCCGGCGCGTCGCGAGGCTCCGACCGATCCAGAACGATCTATCGAGGACGTGAGCGCGAGTACTCTCTGCGCGATTCGGAAGTCCGCACGCTTGCCGATGTCGGCAGATTTCGCGTGGTTCCGACCGAAGACTTGGCACGTTTCGGATACCAGGGCGATCAGGCCCGTATGGAAGCAGACATCAGAAATCTGCGAAAGCACGGCCTTGTCGAGCAGCGGTTGATCGAAGGCCACTCCTCGTATTCCACGAAGGCCCTGACGCTAACGAAGGAAGGCCACCGGCTGTTAAAACGCGCGCAGATAGTCCCGGATCAGCAAGCAATCTACCACGGCCTTGTGAAGCCAAAAGAGGCCCGCCACGACGCCGAGCTTTACCGGCTGTATCAAAAGGTCGCACGAGAAATAGAACGTTCAGGCGGCAAGGTTCGACGCGTAATCCTCGATCTGGAACTCAAGAAAGATGTCTACCGGGCGCTGGCCCGAATACGGCCAGACAAGGATGAAGCGTATGAGCGAATCTCGGTCGCCAGCCGCTTCGATTTGAAGGTGGTCGGGGACAAGATTCCCATTCCCGATCTGCGCATCGAGTGTGAGGACGACTCCCGCGAGGTGCACCGGCTCGACCTTGAAGTTGCCACTCGCGACTACCGACCCCACGGTCTGGGCGAGAAAGCGAAGGCCGGTTTCCATCTGTTCGCTCGACCACAAGACCACGACAGGTTACGTCGCGTGCTTGATTCTCAGGAAATCACGGCCAGGATTTTTGCCCTATGAAATTCCTTCCGATCCACATCGACGCCCTGCGCAGCTTTGGCTATACCGAGGAAGAAGCACGTTTCCTCTACCTTGTGGCCACCCATTCCGGCTACTTCACTTGCCAGCAGTTCTTGCATTTCATCCAGACGAAGCCAGGCAAGCGCAGTGTGGCATTTGCGCAAAAGGTGATCGAGAAAAAGCACGCGAAGACGAAGCCGTATCTCCGGCATGGCCGCGTGTTTCACCTTTTCTCACGCAATCTGTATGAAGCCATCGGCAGGGAAAATGTCCGCTTCAGGCGCGTTCATTCAACTCAATACATCCGAATGCGGCTCATCGCCCTGGATTTTGTTCTCCGAAATCAAGACGTGACGTACCTCGAAACCGAAGAGCAGAAGCTCACATTTTTCTGCGACCAAATGGGAATCGCCAAGAAAATCCTTCCCCACAAGCGGTATTCGGGGGCGATCAAAGGCGAGTTCACCGACCGCTATTTCGTGGACAAATTCCCGATGTTCTACAACCCCAGCGTGTCTCTGCCGCCTGTGGTCACCTTGAGTTTCATCGATCCAGGGTTTGAGAGCATGGAGAGTTTCAGGACCCACCTGGACGCATATATGACGCTCTTCACTAAGCTCAGCCAGGTCCGCCTCTATTACATCGCGACCCGCGACACGAATTTCGAGCGTGCCAGGAAGCTCTTCCACGAGACGTTTCAACGGCTCTGGAACCCCGATTCTCCGTTCGGACTGCTCCAATATTTCCGCACGCGTCGGCTCTGGGATGAGAAGCAATTCGCCAAACTGAACAACCGGGACATCGAGTTTTTGAATCTGTCGCAAGAGCGCTTTGGCAACCCTGGAATCGAAGACCTATACAAGAAATGGTGGGTCGGCACGATGACAGAGAACACGGTGCGGTCCGAATCCATCAAGTACCGCCAGCCATCGCAGGCCGCGCTTATCTCCATTATCGTGAACGGGCAGGCTGCATTATTCGAGACGCATCCGCACCGGCCCGTAAATGTGCCGGTGAAAAGCTCCGGGGAAGCACTTTTCCAGGGAGATTTCACCTCCCGGTTCAGTGAAGCGAGAACCTAACCCGAAGAAAGAACAAGAAAATGCGCGAGACCAGGCACGGAAATGGAACGCGGCCAAAACACGACCAGAGGCGGGAGCGACCCCATCGCGCCGCAGAATCGCGGCCCGATCCCTTCGGGCTTCGGGGGTCACTCCCGCCTCTTTCTGCTGGGAAGCGCAGCTCGTGTTTTGGCCGCGAGCTATCGGCAAATTCCAAGGGCTTTGTAAGACAAGTTGTCAGACAAACTCCGAATGAGGATTGAGGACGAAACATGGCGATCATCAAAGCACCACCCAAACAACCTAAGTCAGTCGCGATCCAAGCGCGAGTTGCGGAAGCCATCAAGAATCAATTGGACGGCTACGCAGAATTCATCGGCTCAACTCCGTCCTACGTGATTACCGAGGCTCTGAAAGACTTGTTCAGGCGGGACAAGGAATTCAAGTCTTGGCAGGACCAACACGCGTGTGATGCGGGCGAGGATGCGCCCGCTGTGCATCATGCGTGACACCGATGCCCCTGAATCACGGCAGCGGCAAATGCAGGGGACCACAGGGGGAGAGAACACGAATTTGTCACATTCAGTTCCATCCAGGAGTAGCTGCGAGCAATGGTCGTCGAACTACAACTCGAAACCTCAGTGCACATCGAGCGGCACTATGCCGTTACGGAAATCGCTGAGATGTGGAACCTCAGTCCTGATAAAGTTCGTGAAATTTTCGAGGGTGAACCAGGTGTGCTTGTGATTGGAGATCGCAGTCCCCGCCACAAGAGACGCTATGTTACGCTGCGGATTCCGCATTCTGTATTACAGCGGGTCCACCGGCGACTATCGGCGAAAGCTGCTGTTCGCTAGGAGTGTTGCGCGATGCTGACCATTTACCGCCGTCACCGAACAAGCTGCAAGCAGCGCACGAAAGGGCGCAAGCACCGGCATTGCCAGTGCCCTATTTGGGTTGATGGCTTCCTTGGCGGCAAGGAGATGCGCGAGTCTCTCAAGCTGCGCGATTGGCAGCGAGCGCAAGAGATGGTCCGCGAATGGGAAGCCGAGGACCGGCGGACACGCCAGACGGAGCAGCAAATAACGATTAAGGATGCTCATCGGAAATTCATTGCGGACGCCGAAGCGCGGAAATTGAATCAATCGACCCTATACAAGTATCGTCTCCTATTCCAAGAGCTTGACGCTTTCACGGAAGCATACAAGCTGCAATTCCTCGCACAACTGGACCTCGACACGCTTGCAACGTTTCGTGCGACGTGGACACAAGGGCCGCGCACGAGCCTCAAGAAGCTGGAACGCCTGCGGGCATTCATGCGGTTTGCTGAAAAGAGAAAATGGATTGCCGACAATCCAGCAATTGACTTGAAGGCTCCCAAGGTGCCGAACAAGCCCACGATGCCCTTTACGCGGGAAGAGATGACTCGGATGGTTGCGGCCCTTGAACCTTATGGCGAGAGCGCCGGCAAACGCAATGCGCAGCGCCTCAGAGCTTTTCTGCTTTTGCTGCGCTATTCTGGGCTTCGAATCGGAGATGCAACACAGCTTGAAGTGAGCCGCCTAAACGGGAACAAGCTGCTTCTCCATACGCAGAAAACCGGCGTGCCTGTGTATTGCGTCTTACCGGATGCCGTTGTGGAGGCATTGGAAATAGCGCCGCGTTCGAGCGAGCGATATTTCTTCTGGACAGGCGCATCCACAGTGCGGAGCGCAAAAGGAAAATGGCAGCGGCGCTTGCAGCGCCTCTTTGAATTCGCAAAGGTTCCCACCGGCCATCCGCACCGCCTCCGCGATACGTTTGCGGTCGAATTGCTTCTCGCAGGTGTGCCTCTCGATAGAGTCTCCATCCTTCTCGGGCACAGTAGCATCCGCATTACGGAACGGCATTACGCGCCATGGACGCGATCTCGCCAAGAGCAGATCGAAGCCGACCTCCGGGCCGCTTGGAGCAACGATCCGCTCGTTAAAGAGGTACACGCGGGGTACACGGCGAGACCCGCCGCCAGAACTCGCGTGTTTTCATGGAGAAAGATTGGTAGGGGCGGTGGGGATCGAACCCACGACCTTCGGCTTAAAAGGCCGCTGCTCTACCACTGAGCTACGCCCCTGCACATCACATCATCTTACCTGAAAAGCTCGCGACCCACATGGGATCGCCAGCGCTGGAAGAGCCACTCCAGAGACCGCTTCGCGCTCGCCCTCCGGAATTGCCCTCAAATTAAGCGTCCACGCTCCACGCGAATTGAGCGCGCTACCGCGCCTCCGCATCCGGGATCGCTAGGACTTGCGGCTAAGGTTTACACCTGATTTCTTTCAGGCCCGGCTGGCGGCAAAAATAGTTTACTGGAGCAGCGCACAGCGTCCGGCATCGGTTTCCTGAACTTCCGCGTCACCATTCGCGCTGCTCGTTGCTAGAAACACTGGGACGTTGTGCGCGTCGTTTGCCTCTGACTCAGAGGCTGGTAATCGTAGCAACAGCTTGAATCGAAGTCGGAGGAAAATTACCTATGAAACGCCCGCGCAAGCCGACCAGTGAACACAGCGACAAACCTTCCGTGACGCTTTCCGGCACGGTCGAAAAAGTCATTCCATCTCCCCATCCCTCGCTTCCCGAAAAAGCGCAGATCGCCGTCGAGGAAGCGGACCACATGTACCGCGAATTGCGCATCGAGAATTCACTTGAGGACGAGAATGGAAATCACGTCAGCCTGAAACCCGGCGCCGAAGTGGACGTTACCATCGAGGCCGATTCCGACGATACGGCTCCCAAGAACGGCAAACCCGCTGCAAGCGCGCCCGCGTCGAAATAACTGCGTTTTCGCTGGCTGGCTAGATTGTGCCCGTAAAATGCGCGGCGCTTGTCCGCCCCAATTACGGCGCAGCGCGCATTTACACAGTCTTGTCCTTTGAATAGCAAATCCTTTCAAGATTGCATTCGATGCACCGCGGCTTGCGCGCTTGGCACACTCGCCTGCCGTGCCAAATCAACTGGTGGGCAAACAGTATCCATTTCTCCTGCGGCACCACTCGTATCAAGTCCTGCTCGATTTTTTTCGGATCGGTATTTTTCGTCAGGTCCAGTCGTCCAGAAACTCTTTGTACGTGCGTATCGACGACCACTCCGGACGCGATCCCAAACGCCGTACCCAGCACCACGTTCGCCGTCTTCCGCGCAACGCCCGGCAGCGTAAGCAGTTGTTCCATCGTCTTGGGCACTTCTCCGTGAAACTCGTCCACGATTTTTCTGCTCGCGCCCATAATGGATTTCGTCTTGTTCCGGAAAAACCCTGTCGAACGAATTTCTCGCTCCAACTCCGCCGGATTGGCGTACGCAAAATCTTCCGGCTTCGGATACTTCGCGAAGAGTCCCGGCGTCACCTGATTCACCCTCTCGTCCGTGCATTGCGCCGAAAGAATCGTCGCGATCAGCAATTGAAACGCGTTCTGGTGCTTCAACGCGCAAGTTGCCGCCGGATACGCTTCATCCAGTTTTTCTAGAATTGCGCGAACGCGAGCCAGATCCGTTCCCCGCTTCTGCCCCGCCGCGCCCGCGCGCGATTTCGCCTGGAGCGCTTTGCCCGGCCTTCGCGAAAGCGAAGGCCCTGTCGATTGTTTTTTCTTTTGGTTGGCCATGTGGCCGAAAACTATATCACAGGCCGGATGGGCTACGGTTCCACGCGTACGCCCTTCCAAAACGCGATCCGGTTTTTGATCTGTTCGGCGCCGGCTTTCGGCGTGGGGTAATACCACGCCGCGTCCAGGTTGCGGGCTCCATTGACTTCTACGTGGTAGTAGTTTGCAGTTCCCTTCCAAGGGCAAAACGTATGCGTTCCGCTCGGCCGCAGGTGTTCCGTTCGCACCGATTCGTCGGGAAAATAATGGTTCCCTTCCACGACGATCGTATCGCCGCTTTCCGCGAGCACCGTGCCGTTCCAGACCGCTTTCGCCATTGTGTTACCGGGATTCGATTTCGTGCGCGAAGCCGAAAAAGCTAAACCGCGAAGAAAAGTGTTTGCGCGAACGGCCACTCCGCGTCGATCCATTGTCCCGCCGGCTCGAATCCGGCGCGGCCGCTTATTTCCTTCACTTCCTGCCGGTCGTATTTGTGCGAGCTTTCCGTCCAAATCGTCTCGTCCTTGCGCAGATGCAGCCGGAAACCAGCCTTCCGAATCGCCACGTTCTGCCACGCCTTGGACCGCAAGTGCATTTCGATTCGCCGTTCGCTTTCGTCGTACCGCACCACGTGTTCGAACTGGCTTAAATCGAATTCTCCGCCCAGTTCCCTGTTGATGCGTGCCAGAATATTCTTGTTGAACGCCGCGGTCACGCCCGGTGGATCGTCGTAGGCCAGCTTCACCATCGGAATCGGCTTTTCCAGATCCGTGGCCAAAAGCAGCGAGTCGCCTTCGCGCAGGGTCGCGCGAACGTCGCGCAAGAATTGCTCGCCCGCCGGGCGGTCGAAGTTTCCGATCGTGCTCCCGAGGAACAGCACCAGCAACCGTTCCCCTTCCCTTCTCCGTGCCGCTACTTTGTGCAATCCATCCAAATACGCGCTCTCGAATCCCACCAGGCTCACCATTTCCAGATGCCCAAGCTCTTGCTGGCACCGGAAAAGCGCGCTCCCCGAAATGTCGATCGGGTAGTAGTTCACGCGCTGCCGCCGCGCCAGCGCCTCAAGCAGATATCGCGTCTTCTGCCCGTTTCCGCTGCCCAACTCCGCCACCACCACCGGCCCCGGCAGTCGCTCGACGACCTCACGCGCGTGCCGCTCCAACAGCCTCATTTCCGCCCGGCTTAGCCCGTATTCCGGTAGCAGGCAAATCGCATCGAACAGCGCCGAACCGAGCGCGTCGTAGAGATATTTCGAAGGTAACTCTTTCTGGCCCGGGTGGCTCAACCCCATCACTACGTCTGAACAAAATTCGGAAAGAGCCCGCGTCGCCGCGCCGGTCGCGGCCATTTGCGCCGATGAAGCCATGCTATTCCTCCACGCAGCGGAATTTGCTGTAAACGTATGGGTAGTGCGGCTGGAACCAGTTGCGGAACGTTCGCCTGAGCATGCACGCGTCCGTGCGCGCGGAACCGCCCTTCATCACGAAGTGCTTCCCGTCAAAAAAATTAGCCGAATAACCTGGATAAAACGCAAATCGCTCGAATCCCGGTAACGGGCTAAATTCCGAGGACGTCCACTCCCATCCATTACCGAGCAGATCGAAAACTCCAAACGCGCTGGCACCCTGCGGATGCCCATCCACTGGCGTCGCGTCCCAATTTTGATGGTGGAAATTCCCGTGCGCGGGCTCCGGAGCGCTATCGCCCCATGGATACGCGCGTTCAATTCCCTCGGACGTCCCGTACGCCGCGCGATGCCACTGCGCCTCGCTCGGCAATTTCTTCCCAGCCCATTTTGCGAACGCCGAAGCCTCCGCGTGGCTCACCCATACAGGCCAGCTCATCGGCAGCGGGATTGGGCCGAACATTCCTCGATATTGCCATCTCGCATTCAAGTCGCCCGTTCGCTCGCCGGCTTTCAGCGACCAAAAATGCGGATGCTCGATGCCCGCCCGCCGCCTCCATTCCCAATCTTCCGCTTTCCAGTAGCGCGCATCCTGATAACCGCCCGACTGCAGGAATTTCAAATATTCGCCATTCTTCACCGGATACGCGTCTATGGAAAACTCCGGCACGTAAATAACTTGATCGCCGAATTCATTGTCCCAGCCAAACAGATGCGGCGGAGTCTTGCTCATTCCAAGCGTGGCGGTCCCTTCGGGAATCTTCAACTGGTGCTGCGCGGGCGCCGACCGCGTATCCGCCCGCGGATAGCTCGGCGCCTGTTTTTTCTCAAATGCCAAATTGTGGAAGAGATACGCAATCGTTTCCGCATGCATCAGCCGATGTTCAATGGCAACGTTCAGGAGCGTTCCATCGGCCAATGCGCCGTCTAAATCGGCCGGAGCCGTCCGCGCGTTGTGAAGCGCTCCGTCCAGTCGCGTGCGAATGTCGCGGTTGTATTGCTCCACGCGCGCGATACTGGGCCAATCTTTCGGCATATCGCTCGGCAGCCCGCCATCCACCGGATCGATTCCGAATGCGAAAAGTTTGTCGTATTCGCCTTGGTTCGATTTCAGCCCTAAAGGTCCGCTCAGCAGGTTCCAGTCGAACGCCTCCAGATGGCCCAAATAGAAGATCAGGCGATGGCGCTCCGGTATCGGCCGTTCGTAATAGGAATTGGGCGGCAGCAGACGGAACAACGCGTCGGTGCGGACGCGAGCCTCGTCCATTCGGGAAAGCAAATCCGATTGCGTCTTGAGAGCGGGTTGCGGCGCGGCCATTAGGGCACCTCTGAGGGAAGGAGTTTCACTTCTACTCCCGTCGCTGGCGTGGGAGCAAGCAGTTTCTATAGGCTTCCGATTGGATGCAGTGAACGCTAGGAAGGAATCAGAAAACTCGGCGCTCTCAGAAGCGCGATGATTTTGGCGAAGGCCTTGCCGCGATGGCTACAGCGGTTCTTCCTCCCGGGTGGCGCTTCCGCGAAGGTACAACCCATCTCTGTTGAAAGGAACAACGGATCGTAGCCGAATCCACCGGTCCCACGCGGAGCCTTCAAAATCGAGCCTTCCGCGAAATCGGACGTAACCGCCAGCGCCCGCCCGCTCCGCGCGAGAGCCGCAACGCAAACGAAACGCGCGCACCGCTGTTCGCCGGTCAGTTCGCTCATCTCGTGCAGCAGCTTTTGGTTGTTCTGCTCGTCCGTCGCGTTCAGTCCGGCGTAGCGCGCGGAGCGCACGCCGGGCGCTCCGCCGAGCGCGGGCACAACCAGTCCGGAGTCATCGGCGAGCACGATTTCGTCCACGAAGCGGCTGTAGTGCAGCGCCTTCGCGGCGCCGATTTCCGCGAACGTAAGCGCGCTCTCTTCGAATGCGGGATGCTCGTGAAAACCGGGCATCAAATCGAGTTCGACGCCGGAACCCCGCGCGGCCATTTCGCGATATTCGCGCAGCTTGCCCGCATTCGAGGACGCCAGCAAGACGCGAATCGCCTGCCTCGCGCCGCCGCTATCGCGCTCGGCCACGGAAATCCATGCCTAGAAGTTCGTGCTGAGCGCGCGCCAACCGCTTAATACCGGACGAGGCGAGATCGAGCAGCCGCGCCAGCTCGTCCGTGGTGTACGGACGGCCTTCGGCAGTGGCTTGTACTTCGACGAATTCCCCGCTTCCGGTCATCACCACGTTCATATCCACCTCGGCGCGCGAATCTTCGTCGTAAGCGAGATCGAGTAGCAACTCATCACCTACGATGCCCACGCTCGTGGCGGCCACGGAATCGAGAATCGGGATGGAACGTAAAATCCCCGCGGACACAATGCGCTGCATCGCCAGCGCCAGCGCCACGAAAGCGCCGGTCACGGAAGCCGTGCGCGTGCCGCCGTCCGCTTGAATTACGTCGCAATCAAGCCATACGGTCCGCTCGCCGAGCATTTTCAGATCGACGGCGGCGCGAAGCGTGCGTCCGATCATGCGCTGGATTTCGAGCGTACGGCCTGATTGCCGGCCGCGCGCGGATTCGCGCGGAGTGCGTTCCTCGGTCGAGCGCGGCAGCATTCCGTATTCACCGGTGACCCATCCTTTGCCGGTGCCCTTCAGGAATTGGGGCACGCCATCGTCCACCGTCGCGGTGACGATCACGCGCGTATGGCCCAGCTCGATCAGTACGCTGCCCTCCGCGCTGGGAATGAAATCCGGAGTCATCTTGATAGGCCGCAAGTCGTGCGGAGCGCGTCCGTCAGTTCGCAAAATCGAAATTCCTTTCCATCGTAATTTT